>NZ_FNDI01000047.1:0-47554 GCF_900100565.1 Paraburkholderia steynii
CGTAGCGGACCGTCGTCGGTCAGCACTGTCTTGCCGCTCTTGCCGTTGCGCTGGTTGGTCGCATCTTCTGGCCGCACGGCACCCGCCGGATAGCCCAGATGGTGTCCAAGTTCGGCGCCCAGCGCCCGCTCGATCAGCGCCTTCTTGAACGCCGCCGAAGCGGCATGCACCGCTTCGGCCGTCATCGGCCCCTTCACGAACTGGTCGATTAGTTCCTTCGGAATGGACGGCAACGCTGTCTGCGCTTCGGTGGTCGTCTTGGGTTTGCGTGGCATACATGCTCCTTGAGCTACATGTTATGCCTTGAACACAAAATCTATGACAGCCCCAGCTAGATAACAAACCGCGGATGCCAGCGCAAACACTAGCAGACCACCCAGCGTCGCAGACAACAAAAACCCCCTACCCCATTCCCTTAGCATTCGACAAAAACCGACTCGGCGTCACACCACAAAACCGTTTGAAATGCCTGGCCAGATGGCTCTGATCAAAGAACCCAACTTCAGTAGCCACAACGGCCCCTGGCACCCCTGCCAATAACAAGGTCTGCGCACGCCTCACACGCACTCCACACAAATACCTATAAGGCGAAAGCCCAACCTGCTGCCTGAACACAGTAGCAAACCGCGAAACACTAAGCGCAGACAGATCAGCCAATTCAGCAAGACTCACAGTCTTATCGAAATTCGCCTCGATATAAGCAAGCGCATCCCGCAGCATAAAAGAAGACGATTGACCGGTACTCATGAAGAAGCCTCAAAAGACGCAGAAGCAGGTGCAGGCTGCAAAGACTTGCCTCCGCCAAACCGCCCAATCGAAAACGTATCCAACGCAATCGGCGTGCTGCCCGTGCCGATCAGCTCGGCAAGCGTCTCACCGACACCCGGCCCGATCTGAAACCCCGATCCACAGAACCCAAAGGCATAGAAAAGACCATCGGTCGTAGAACTCGCCCCAATCACCGGCTCAGAATCCGGCAAATAACTCTCGACGCCACTCCACACCCGTATCACATGCAGCGCCGCGAGCGCGGGCACGAGCCGGCGAAACTGCGCCATCTGCTGCACCGTGTTCTCCGGCAACACCGAAGCGCGGCACGTCACAGCATCGGCGGGACCCGCAGGGCCGCCACCCAGCACGATATTGCCGCGCGGTATCTGCCGGAAATAAACGCTCTCCTCCTTGATCGACGTATAAACACCCATCGACGCCCCGAACACATACGGAACCGGCTCGGTAACAGCCATCTGCGGCCCGCGCGCAACGAGCGGCACCGGCTCGCCGAATTGTATCGACAGCGCGTTCGCCCAAGCGCCCGCACAAATCAACACCTGTTCCGCGCGATACACATCGCCCGCCGCGCTCTCGACGCGAAAGCCGCCCGCCTCTTTCTCGACGCGCACGATCTCCGTGTTCTCCACGATGCGCGCGCCAAGACGCACGGCCGCACGCCCAAATGCGGGCGCCGCCAGGCGCGGATTCGCGTGCCCATCGAGCGGCGACATCGACGCCGCCAACACTTCGCGCCCCAGAAACGGAAAGCGCCGAAACATCGCCGAGCCGTCCAGCACCTCGAGATCGAGACCGTACGCGCGCGCCTCGGCTGCATAGCGATGAAAGTACTCGGCGTCGTGCGCGTGATAGCAGACCCGCGTATGCCCCGACGGCAGGAACTCGACGTCTTCGCCAAGCAGCTCTTTCGAACGCCTCCATGTATCGAGCGCTCGATTGGACATCGCGAGTTGGGTCAGCGCGCGCCCCTGGCGGCGCACGCCGCCGAAGTTCACGCCGCTCGCCTGTTGCCCCGTCAATCCGCGTTCAAGCAAAATCACCGAACGCTGTCTGCGCCGCAGAAAAAACGCCGTCGACGTCCCGACGATCCCGCCACCGATCACAATCACATCGGCACGATCACTCATTCGCTGAACTCCTGTGCGCGTGCGCCTGTTTCTTCTACGTCTCGCGAGACCGTACACGTCGATTCCAGCGCCATCGGCAGCGGCTTGACGGGCGCCTGTCCGCGCAAACGTCCGACGGCTTCGAGCGGCACGCGCGCCTCAGCTGCAATCACTTCCGCGCCCGCATGCGCGCAGAAACGCCCCTGACAACGGCCCATGCCGACGCGCGAAAACGCCTTCGCACGGTTTGCTTCTTTAGCGCCCATCTCGCGCACCACGCGCCGCAATTCGCCCGCTGTAATCGCTTCGCAACGACAAACGATGGTCTCGTCGGGCAGCACGGCCGCGAAGCGCGCAGGCCACGGAAACGCCTCTCGCAAGCCCGCCGCAAAACGCGTATAGCGCGCGAGTTCGGCGCGCAATCCTTCAGTGCCTTCGCGCTCGATGCCCGCGTCGCGCAACGCCGCCAGCGCAGCAAGCCGCCCCGCGCGTTCCGCGGCATCGGCGCCGCGCACGCGCGCGCCATCACCCGCCAGATAGACGCCTGCGACGCTGCTGCGGCCATCCGCGTCGATATGCGGAAGCCACGTTTGCGTCGCGTGATCGAAACGGAATTCGCATCCGGCGAGATCGGCAAGCTGCGTTTCGGAGCGCAAGTGATAGCCGAGCGCGACGGCGTCGCATTTCACGTCGAGCGTCGCGCCGTTGGCGAGCTTCACGCGCACGCCCGTCACGCCATGTTCCGGCGAACCGTCGATTGCAACGGGCGTCACGCCGCGATGAACAGGCACGCGCGCCTGACGCAGCACGTTCATCAGGGCCATGCCCTTACGCAGCGTCGCGGGTATCGCGAGCAGTTGAGGCAACGCGCGCACGCGCTGTGCTAACGTCGATGTATCGAGCACGGCGCTCACCGTCGCGCCCGCCTTCACATATTGCGCGGCCACCAGATAAAGCAGCGGCCCCGTGCCCATCACCACGGTCCGCGCGCCCACCGCGCAGCCCTGCGATTTCAACGCGACCTGCGCGCCGCCAAGGCTGAACGTGCCCGCATGATGCCAGCCCGGCACGGGCATCAGCCTGTCCGTCGCGCCGCTGCAAATGATCAGCGAATCGAATGCGAGTTCATCATGGCGTGTACCGCTAACCACATGCACCGCCTTCGCCCCGATATTCCACACGAGCGTGTCGGGCAGATAGTCGATCTGCGCACGCAACGCATCGAAGTCGCGATGAAGCGACGCGGCGCGCGCCGCCTCCGTCCCATACAGCATGTCATACGAGCGCGAGAAACCTTCCGGCTGACGACGATAAATCTGTCCACCGTCACGACGTCCTTCATCGATAACCAAAGGACGCAGCCCCGCTTCGACGAGCGCCTGCGCGGCGCGCACGCCCGCCGGCCCCGCGCCGATCACGATCACCTTCGGCTGCTTCACGTCCCGATGCGCGGCCATACGCCCTCCCCGGCAAGCGCGATGCGCGTGACAATCGACATGCCCGGCGCGGCGGGCGTGGTGCAGGCGCGCACGCGCTCGCCTTGCGCGGTCCACACCCAGCAGTCCTGACACGCGCCCATCAGACAGAAGCCCGCGCGGCGGCCGTCGCCGAATTCCGAATCGCGCAGCGTGTCATGCGCGGTCAACAACGCGACCATCAGCGTGTCGCCTTCAGCCGCTTGCGTGCGGACGCCGTCGACGGTGATGTCGAAGGTCTTGCGCCCTGTCTCCGCCACTCTCACGAAGCGTGCATTCATGCCGCCACCGTATCGGCCGTCTGCATGCGGGTCAGGTCGGCAGCCGTGTGATGGCAGCGAATCTCTGCGCCCGATGGCAGCTTCTTCATCGAAGGTGGGGTGACGTTGCACTTGCCGTCGATGCGCGCCGTACACCGCGCGCGGAAACTGCACAGTTCATGCGAATCAGCGGCGGGCCCCATGGTCGGCAATGCACCCGCTGTAAGCGCGCGCCGCGAGTCCAGCCAGCCAGGCCGCAACGCAGGCACGGAGTCGATCAGCAGCCCCGTGTACGGGTGATACGGCGGCGCTGACAACGCATCGCGCTGGCCCGCTTCGACGCATTGCCCGGCGTACAGCACGATCACTTCATCGCAGATCGCGCGCACCGTCGAAATGTCGTGGCTAATGAACATGTACGACACGCCCAGTTCCCGCCGCAGTTCGCCGAGCAGATCGAGAATCGCCGCGCCGACCACGGTATCGAGCGCGGACGTCACTTCGTCGCAGAGAATCAGCGCCGGGTTCGCGGCGAGCGCGCGCGCCAGATTCACGCGCTGTTTCTGTCCGCCCGACAGACCGCCAGGCTGACGCTTCGCCACCGATGCAGGCAGCTTCACCAGATCGAGCAGTTCGAGCATCCGCTTCTGCGCGGCAGCACCGCGCAGGCCGTGATAGAAGTTCATTGGCCGCGCGAGAATGTCGGCGATCGTGCGGCTCGGATTGAGCGCCGTGTCGGCGTTCTGGAACACGATCTGCACGCGCCGGTATTGATCGAGTGTGCGTTCGGAAAGCTTTGCCGGCAGAGGCTTGCCATCGAGCAACACATCGCCGCGCGCGCGATCCACCAGTCCCGCCACCACGCGCGCGAGCGTCGTCTTGCCCGATCCCGACTCGCCGATCACGCCGAGCGTGCTGCCGCGTACGATCTTCAGGCTCACGTCGTCGAGCACGCGCACTGCCGGCACGCCGTTCGCATCGATACGTCCATAGCCCGCGCTCAGATTGCGGATTTCGAGCAGCGGCGGCGGATCGTTCGCGATGTTCGACACAAGCTCGGGTTCCGGACGCATCGTCGCCGCGAGCAGTTGCCGCGTGTATTCATCGGCGGGTGCATCGAGCACTTGCGCCGTCGCGCCGTTCTCGCGCACTGTCCCGCCATTCAACACGACGATGCGATCCGCCATCTGCGCAACCACGGCCAGATCGTGCGACACGTACACGGCGGTTGTGCCCAGTTCGCGAATCACCTTCTTGAACGCAGCGAGCACTTCGATCTGCGTGGTGACATCGAGCGCCGTGGTCGGTTCGTCGAACACGACGACAGCAGGATCGGTAATCAACGCCATGGCCGCCATCAAGCGCTGCAACTGCCCGCCCGACACCTGGTGCGGGTAGCGCGCGCCGATCGTCTCCGGCGCGGGCAGCGCGAGCGCACGGAACAGATCGACGGCCTTCGTGCGCGCGGCGGCGGGCGTCATCAGCTTGTGAAGCAGCGCGGGTTCCGTCACCTGATCCATGATCGTGCGCGCCGGATTGAAGCCTGCCGACGCGCTCTGCGCGACATACGCGACCGTGCGTGAGCGCAACGCCCGCCGGCCTTTCTCGTCGAGCGACAGCACATCCACGCCGCCGATCTTCACCGAGCCGCCCGCAATCGAGCATCCGCCGCGTGCGTGAGCGAGCAGCGACAGCGCGATCGTCGTCTTGCCCGAGCCCGACTCGCCGATCAGCGCGAGCACTTCACCTTTCTTCACGGTGAAGTCGACGCCCTTCACAATTTCGACGACAGGGTCGGGCGCCGCGCCCGCGACCACGCGCAGGCCTTTCACTTCGATCATGTTCATTTGGCGCCTCCATGAGCACGCGCGCCATGACGACGCAGGCTGTCGATCAGCAGATTCACGCCGACCGTCAGCGTCGCGATCGCGACGGCGGGCATCAGCACGGCGGGCGCGCCTTCCGCGAGACCGCCGATGTTCTCGCGTACCAGCGAGCCCCAGTCGGCGTTCGGCGGCTGCACGCCGAGGCCGAGGAAGCTCAGACCGCTCAGCAACAGCACGATGAACACGAAGCGCAAGCCAAAGTCCGCGAGCATCGGGTGAATCATGTTGGGCAGCACTTCGACGCGCGCGATGTAGAACAGCCCTTCGCCGCGCGCCTTCGCGACCTGCACGTATTCGAGCGTCATCAGATTGACGGCGAGCGAGCGCGAGATGCGAAACGCGCCGGGAATATAAGCGAGCGCGGCGACCATGATCAGCATCGGCACCGACGAGCCGAATGCGGCGATCACGACGAGCGCGAGCACCTTGCTCGGAATCGAGATCAGCGCATCGAACAGACGGCTCAAGGTTTCATCGACCCAGCGCCCGGACACGGCCGCGACGAGGCCGAAGAACGTGCCGATGCAACTGGCGAGCAAGGTCGATGCGAGCGCCAGCCCGACCGTGTATTGCGTGCCGTACAACACGCGGCTCAGCATGTCGCGGCCCAGGTAATCGGTGCCGAGCGGATGCGCGGCGCTATACAGGCCGAAGATTTCCGTCGACGTCACCGCGCCGCCCTTGTACGGCGCAACGAGCGGGCCGAAGAACGCGACGCAGAGCCAGAACACGACGATCGCCAGACCGATCAGGCCGAGCACCGAAGAACGCTTCACGAAGCGGCGGAGCGGGCCGCACGTGGCGACTTGCGTTTCAACGGGCGTTTCCTGCACGGCGTCGGCGCAAAGCTTGCCGTCTTCGTCGGGCACCGCGTAAAGAACGGTCGTTGCATGAGGTGTGGCGGGTCGGTTCATCGTTGACGCAGCCTCGGGTTGGAGATGATTTGACACAGGTCGGCGATCAGCACGAGCGCGAGATACGCCGCGCAGAACACCATCACGCAGCCCTGCACGAGCGGCATGTCGCGATTCGTGACGGCATCGACCATCAGGCTCGCAAGACCCGGATAGTTGAAGATCGACTCGACGATCACCACGCCGCCGAACAGATACGACAGGCTCAACGCAACGGCGTTGGCGATCGGGCCGATCGTGTTGGGCAGCACATGGCGCAACACGATGCGCATCGGCGACGCGCCCTTGAGTAACGCCATCTCGACATATGACGCGTTCAGCTGATCGAGCACCGCGGCACGCGTCATGCGCGCCATCTGCGCGACGATCACGCAGCACAGCGTCATCACGGGCATTGCGTAGATACGCAGCAGCGCGCCGAACGACGTCACCTCGGACAGATACGACAGCGCCGGCAGCCAGCGCAGCTTCACCGCGAAAATCAGCACGGCGATGGTCGCGATCAGGAACTCGGGCACGGCCACCGTCGACAGCGTCAGCACGTTGAGCGCACGGTCGAGCAGCGAGCCGCGATACATCGCCGACAGAATGCCGATGAAAAGCGCGACGGGCACCGATACCAGCGTCGTCAATCCCGCGAGCACGAGCGAGTTGGGCAGGCGCGTCGAGATCAGTTCGCTGACGGGCAGGTTGTTCGACAGCGACGTGCCGAAATTGCCGCTCACGACATGCATGAGCCATTGAAAGTAACGCTGCAGCGCGGGCTGATCGAGGCCGAACTGATGGCGCAGGGCCGCGACCTGTTCGGGCGTCGCCGCCTGGCCGAGCGCCTGTTGCGCCGCGTCGCCAGGCAGCAGGCCCGTGATCGCGAACACGATCGCCGACACCAGCAGCAGCGTGAGCAGCGCGAGACCGAGGCGCGCGGCGATGAGTCGTTGCGCGTGGGCTTTCATCGGATATCGCCTCCTTCGTTGAAACCGCGCGCCGCCTTTGGGCGGCACGCGCAGTGGCAAGGCATGCTCACGCTTCGAGCCAGACGTTCTCCGCGAACATGAAGCCCATCAGGCCCGCGAGCGGAATCGAGCCCAGCCCCTTGAGCTTCGACGAGTGCGCGTCGAGCGAACTCTGGAACATCGGAATGCCGATGCCACCGTCATCGTGTACGAGCTGCTGCATGTCGCCGTAGATCTGCTTGCGCTTCGCGTCGTCCGGCTCGCCGCGCGCGGCGACCAGCATCTGGTCGAACTTCGGGTTCTTCCAGTTCGCTTCGTTCCACGGCGCATCCGACTTGAAGAACTGCGTGAACAGCACGTCGGCGCTCGGGCGCGCGTTGATGTTGCCGTATCCGAGCGGATGTTTCATCCAGTGGTTCGACCAGTAGCCGTCGGACGGCACGCGCACCACCTGCAGGTTCAGGCCCGCTTGCGGCGCGACCTGTTGCAGCAGCATCGCCATTTCGACCGAACCTTCGGCGGCGGGCGACGCGTAGAGTTGCACAGGCGCGCTGCCGAGCTTCGCCTTCTGGAAGTAGAACTTCGCCTTCTCCGGATCGAACGGGCGTTGCGGCAGGCCCTTCAGGTAGTACTTGTTGGTCGGGTCGATAGGCTGGTCGTTACCGATCGATCCATAGCCGAGGAACACCGCGCGGCGAATCTGCTCGCGATCCATCAGGTGCGTCAGGCCACGGCGGAAGTCCGCGGTGCCCGTGATGCCGCCTTCGTCGCGCATGATCAGATCCGTGTACTGGCCTGTCTTCGTCTCGAGCACCGAGAAGCCGGGCGTACTCTTGATGCGCGCCGTCGAACGCGGGCTGACGGCATTGATCAGTTGCACGTCGCCGGAAAGCAGCGCATTCACACGCGCCGATTCGTCGCCGATGCCGATCAGCTCCACTTCGTCGAGATGCGGCATGCCGGGCTTCCAGTACTTCTCGTTACGCACGCCAACCGTGCGCACGCCCGGCGCAAACTCCTTGAGCTTGAACGGACCCGTGCCGACAGCCGTCTTGAAGTCGGTCGTGCCGTCCTTGACGATCAGGAAGTGCGACGTCGCGAGAATCACGGGCAGGTCCGCGTTCGCGCCTTCCAGCGTGATCGTCACTTCGTTCGGGCCCGTCGCCTTCACTTCCTTGATCTGGTCGGCGAGCGTCTTCGCTTTCGACGCAACGGCCGGGTCCTTGTGACGCATCAGCGAATAGATCACGTCGTTCGGCGTGAGCGACTTGCCGTCGTGAAACTGCACGCCGCTGCGCAGCTTGACGACCCACACGGTCGCGTCCTTCGTTTCCAGCGACTCCGCGAGCGCCATCTTCGCGCCCAGGTGCGGATCGAGTTCCGTCAGGCCGTTGTAGAACATGTTGGCGCGCACATAGTCCGTGCCGAGCGCGCCCTTCGCGGGGTCGAGCGTATCGGCCGATGACGACGATTGCGTCGCCACGCGAATCTTGCCGCCCTGCTTCGGCTTGCCCTGCTGCTGCGCGAATGCGCCGCTGCTGGACGCGAGCAGGCCTGCGCCCGTCAGCGACATCAGTCCGCCCGCCGCCATCGCGCGCAGGACCTCGCGCCGCGATGCGCCGCGCCGCGTCAACTCTTCGAGCCGGATGCCGGCATGGGCGACTGCTTCAGGCGATTTATCGATGCTCATGAAACTCTCCGCGTGAGATGGCTTGTGGGAAATCAATCGGCAGCTTCGGGCTGTCTGTGTGCGTGACGTCAGCAAGCAACGTCAATAGAAAACGTCTTTGATCTGGTAGTACGCGCCGACGAGCGGCAGAAACCACGGCTTGCCCGTATGTCCCGGAATGGCGGGCCAATCGAAATCGCGCCACGGGTTTGCCGCCGCATTGCCGCCGATCACGTCGGCCATCACCTGGCCCATGTGCGTCGACATCTGCGTGCCGTGGCCGCTGTAGCCCATCGAAAAGTACAGGCCGTCATGCTGCCCGGCGCGCGGCAGACGGTCCGCCGTGATATCGACGAGTCCGCCCCAGCAATAGTCGATGCGCGCACTCGCGAGGCTCGGGAACGTCGCCGCGAGATTCGCTTGCAGGATGCGGCCGCTCTTTGCGTCGGACGGCTGCTCGGAAGCGGTGAAGCGCGCGCGTCCGCCGAACAGCAAACGTGAATCGGGCGTGACGCGGAAATAGTTGTGCATCAGGCGGCTCGTCGTGTACGAGCGGCGCTGCGGCAGCAGGCGCGCAAGGTGTTCGGAGGGCAGCGGTTCTGTCACGACGATGAACGAGCCGACGGGCGCGAGCCTGCGTCGATACCAGCCGAACGGCCCATGCCGCGAAGGCCCCGTCGCGATCAACACCTGCTGCGCGCGCAACGTGCCGCGCGACGAATCGATGCGATACGCGCCGCGATCCTTCGCGATCGCCGTGACGGTTGCGTGCTCGAATAGCCGCGCGCCGTTGCGTGTTGCCGCGTTCGCCAGGCCGACGGCGAACTTGCCCATGTGCATCTGACCGCCGCGCTTTTGCAGCAGGCCACCGAAAAAACTGTCCGAATCGACTTCGCTGCGAATCCGGTCTTGCGTGATGATCTCGACGTGGGGATCGACTTCACGCTGGATCAATTCGGCCGTCTGTTCGAGATGCGCGAGATGGTGCGGCTTCGCGGCGAGCTTCAGCTTGCCCGACGCGAGATAGTCGCAATCGATCTGCTCGTCGCGGATCAGGCGCTCGACGGTATCGACGGCGGCCGCATACGCGCGATAGCAACCCTGCGCGCGTTCGATGCCCAGCTGCGCGCGCAGCGCCGCATAGTCCTGCGCAACGCCCGTATTGCACTGGCCGCCGTTGCGTCCCGACGCGCCGCCGCCGATCCGCCCGGCGTCGAGCACCGCCACCGACGCGCCCCGCTTGCCGAGCGCCAACGCAGCGGACAGCCCGGTGAAGCCGCCGCCGATCACGGCGACGTCGACGTGGCCTTCGACAGGCCCCTCGCTCACCTGAATGCCGGCGGGCGCGGTGTCGAGCCAGTAGGAGTCGAGTTTCATCGGGTGCCTTTGCGCGGATGCGTGGATCAGAGGCCGAGCTTCGACGCGAGGTCGCCGATCGTGTCGACTTCGTAGTACTCGTAGTACGGCGTGCTCGGCTCGTGGCCGCGCTTGACGAAGGCCTTGTGCTTGATGCCCATGTCGTGCGCCGTCATCAGGTCGTAGCGCAGGCTCGACGACACATGTAGCACGTCCTGCGGATTGCAGTTCAACTGGTCGAACATGTACTCGAAGCCCTGCATACGCGGCTTGTACGATTGCGCCTGCTGCGCGGTGAACACGCGATGGAACGGCGCACCGAGCTTGTCGACGTTGCTCTGGATCTGATCGTTCGAAGCATTCGAAAGAATCACGAGCTTGTACTTCTTCGCCAGACGCGACAGACCTTCCGGCACGTCCGGATGCGGGCCCCACGTCGGCACGGCGAGGTAGAACTTTTCAGCTTCCGCTTCATTGAACTCGATGTTCATGCGCTTGCACGCGCGGCGCACCGAGTTGACGATCACGTCGCGATACGGCTTCCATGCGCCGAGCACTTCATCGCGGCGATAGCCCGCGAAGAACGCGACAAATTGCTCCAGTTCCGCGCCGTGCAGGCGGTCGGCGTACATCTCGCGAGCCATGTCGGCCATGCGGAATTTCGTCAGCGTGCCGTAGCAGTCGAACGTGATGTACTTCGGCTCGAAATCGATCATGGTGTCAGTCCTATCGTGTTGTGAACCCATACGGAGTTCAGTGGCGAAAACAGGAAACGCATCCCTGTGGAAAATTTAAACAGTGCAAAAACTTCGGTGGTCGCTGATTCGAATGCCTCCGACGATACAAACCACGCGTTTTGAGGGGCATCGGCAGCAGACTATGCGGCGGCTTTTCTGGCGCTATCGCGTCGTAGGTAGTTGCCCTGATTCGTCAGGCGCGAACGTCGATCAGCACGCTCTTGAAGCGGAGATTCGCTTCGTACGCCTGCCGCCCGAGATCCTTGCCCAAACCCGAGCGCTTGTAGCCGCCCGTCGGGATCATGAAGTCGCTGGTGCGGCCGTAACGGTTGACCCATACCGTACCCGCCTCGATGCCTCGCACCATGCGCAGCGCCCGGCCCAGATCCGCTGTATGCACGCCTGCCGCCAGGCCGTAGTCGGGATGCGCGGCGAGTTCGAGCGCTTCGTCTTCGGTGTCGAAGGTTTGTAAGGTCAGCACGGGGCCGAAAATTTCCTCGCGCACGGCGTCCGTTTGCGGCGTGACGCTGGTGAGCAGCGTCGGCGTGTAGAACGCGCCGGGCGTCGCCGCGTCCGCGCGTTGGCCGCCGCAACGCAAGGTCGCGCCGCTAGCGACGCTGCGCTCCACGATGGCTTCAATGCGCGCCGCTTGCGGGTCGGAAATGATCGGCGGCAGCGTCGTGCCAGGCGTCCAGGTCGCGCCTGCCTTCAGTTCGCTGAATATGCGCTGGATGCGCCCGGCCAGTTCGTCAGCGATCGACCGTTCGACCAGTAGCCGCGAGCCCGCGACACAAACCTGTCCCGCGTTGGTCGTGATCGCGCCGGCAATGCGGCGCGCGACATCGTCGAGACGCGGCGCGTCGGCGAATACGATCTGCGGACTCTTGCCGCCCAGTTCGAGCGTGACGGGCTTCGTGCCCGTTTCGGCGCAGGCGGCCATGATCGCCGCGCCCGTGCGCGTCGAGCCGGTGAACGTCACCTTCGCGATGCGCGGATGACGCACGAGTGCATCGCCTGTCGTGCGTCCGTCGCCTTGCACGATGTTGAAGATGCCGGGCGGCACGCCCGCTTCGACCGCGAGTTCGGCTAACCGCAGCACGGAAAAGGGCGTCATCTCCGAGGGTTTCAGCACGACCGCGTTGCCCGCCGCGAGCGCGGGCGCGATCTTCCACGACGCCATCACGAGCGGAAAATTCCACGGCGCGATGGCGGCGATCACGCCGTACGGTTCGGCGATGGTCATGCCGAGATGATCGTGGTCGGTCGCGGCAACGTCGCCGCCGATCTTGTCGGCGAACTCCGCATAGAAGCGGATGCCTTCCGCGGTGAACGGCACGTCCCAGTTAAACGCGTCGCGAATGGGCCGCGTCGAGCCGAGCGCTTCGAGCGGCGCGAGCGTTTCTGCATCCGCGGCGACGAGGTCGGCGAAACGCCGCAGCACGCGCGCACGTTCGCGCGGCGCGATGCGCGCCCAGCCGCTCGTGCGCCATGCCGTCCACGCGTTCTGCACGGCGCGGTCGATCATGGCGGCGTCGGCGATGGGCACCGATGCGTAGACCACGCCATCGCTTGGGCGTGCGACGTCGATTCGCGGGCCATGTTCATCGACATATGATCCGCCGATGAAATGTCCGCTGCGCACGTCGATCGTTGCGGGATCGAAACGGTCCATTTGCGTGAGTCCTCGATTGCCTTCGATGCTGGAAATCGTAGGCTCACGGACGCGGCATATTGCACCGACAAAAAAGCGCCCACAGCACAATTGACGCGTTATCGTCGCCGGAACCCCGCGTTTTGCGTTGCATCATCTGCCGTGCGTTTGCGACCCGCGCAGCAAAAGGATCGTCCTAGTCAGGCGGGCGATACAGTGAGAGAGTCACGGTATGTGTCTTCAGAACGAGGAGGCCGGCGTGTCCGACCCAAACAGGAACGATGTGATCGACTATCGCCCTTTCACCTCCGACGACATCGCGGCAGGACATGCGCTATCCAGCGCCGTCAGGTGGCGGCATCGTCCCGATGACTGGCGCTTCGCGGCGCGCATCGGCCAGGGCTTCGTCGCAGAAGATGCGAGCGGCGTGATCGGCACCGCGCTTGCGTGGCGCTTCGGACGTGAAGCGGCGACGCTCGGCATGATCATCGTCGCGCCCGAGCGGCAGCGAAGCGGCGTTGGGCGCAAGCTGATCGAACTGTTGATGAACGAACTCGGCCCGCGCACGTTGCTGATTCATGCGAGCCCGGCTGGCGTGTCGCTGTGCGAGAAACTGGGCTTTCAGCGCATCGGCACGATCAACCAGCATCAGGGCGCGGCGTTTCAGCCGCCGCTCGTTTCGCTGCCACCGGGCGAGCGGCTGCGCCCGCTCGGCGTCAACGACGCGCCGCGTCTCGTCGAACTCGCTTCGCGCGCAGGCGGACTGGACCGGCGTGAGCTACTGCCGGCGCTGCTCGATATCGCGAGCGGCATCGCGCTCGATCGCGATGGCGAACTGATCGGCTTTGCACTGTTCAGGCGTTTCGGCGACGGGCATGTGATCGGTCCCGTCGTCGCGCCTGATTCACCCGACTCCAGCCGCGCGAAGGCGCTGATCAGTCACTGGCTCGCGCTGCACGCGGGTATGTTCGTGCGGATCGATACGCCCGTCGAGTTCGGGCTCTCGTCGTGGCTCGAAGGACTTGGGCTGCCGCATGTGGATAGCATCGAGAAGATGATGCGCAATGGACCGCTTCCTGTCGATGCGCAGTTGAAGCAGTTCGCGATTACGAGTCAGGCGGTGTGGTGAAAGACGGCGGCGTGAAAAAGCCCGCTACGCTCGATAGGGCAATCGGGCAGAGCGGGCCATGTGGACTCACTTCAATTCAACGCGCTTGATTTCTCCGACGATCACCAGGTAGCTGACGATCGCAACCAGTGCATTGCAGGCAACGAACACCAGCGCGCCGCTAAACGACCCCGTCGCCTTGACGATATAGCCGATGATGATCGGCGTCGTGATGGCGGCGACGTTGCCGAACATGTTGAACATGCCGCCGCTCAGACCCGCGATCTGCTTCGGCGATGTATCCGCAACGACCGCCCAGCCGAGTGCGCCCAAGCCCTTGCCGAAGAACGCGAATGCCATGATCGCAACGACGACGGCGGACGAGTCCACGTAGTTGCAGGCAATCATGCTGGTCGACAGCAGCATGCCCACGACGATCGGCACCTTGCGCGCGACGGTCAGCGAGCAGCCCTTGCGGATCAGGAAGTCGGAGAAGATGCCGCCGAGCACGCCGCCGACGAATCCGCACACCGCCGGCAATGCGGCGACAAAGCCCGCATTGAGAATGGACATGCCACGCTCTTTGACGAGATAAACGGGGAACCACGTCAGGAAGAAATACGTGAGCGTGGTAATGCAATACTGGCTGATGTACACGCCAAGCAGCATCCGGTTGCCGAGCAGTTGCTTGACGTACGACCCTTTCGGCGCTTCGTTCGCGCTTTGCGTCGAGGCACCGGCGAGCGTTGCGGCCTGATTCACGGCGCGGCTCTTCTTCGGCCCGTCCATGTCGATGAGCGCGCCGCCTTCCTGGATATAGTCGAGTTCTGCGCGGCTGATCCGAGGATGGTTCTTCGGGCTGTAGACCGTCTTCATCCAGACGAGGCTCACGACGATCCCCACTGCCCCCATGAAATAGAACACATACGGCCAGCCGAAACGGTGCGTGACCCAGCCCATGATCGGCGCGAACAGCACCGTCGCGAAGTACTGCGCGGAGTTGAAAATGGCCGACGCCGTGCCGCGCTCCGCAGCGGGAAACCACGAAGCGACGATGCGCCCATTGGCAGGAAACGACGGCGCTTCGGCGAGGCCCACCAGAAAGCGCAGTGCGAATAGCGTGGTGACAGCGACTGAGACGCTCAGAAAGGTCACCGTGCCCTGCATGACCGTGAACAGCGACCAGATGAAAATGCTGGCAGCGTAGACGCGCTTCGAGCCGAAGCGGTCGAGCAGCCAGCCGCCCGGCAACTGGCCGATCACATACGACCAGCCAAACGCGGAGAAGATGAAACCCATGGCCACAGCATCCAGACCGAGGTCTTTCGACATCGACGTGCCCGCCATCGAAAGCGTTGCACGGTCTGCATAGTTGACGGCCGTGACGAAGAACAGCATCGCGACAATCCCGTAGCGGATGCGGGTTCGCCTCTCAGCGGTCACGCCTTGCACAACGTTGGCCATATACTGTCTCCTCCTTGCGCACCAGCGTTCAGCCGGCAAGATTGCGCAACCGGCGAGCGCAACGAATGTGGAAACACATTCTCCGCCTCATAGGTTGTCTGATGACAGATTGAAGCGTCGCACCATTTTTTACAATCCGGCGTTTACCCTGGCGAGCCTTTGCAGCCTTAGCCAGTGCTGTGCTGACCGGCATATTCCGTCTGTACTTTGTCTCCCCGCTGAAACTCAGAAACGCATCCTCAGATGATTGTTGTACGACGACGTATTTCAATCTGCTTTTAAAGCTGATGAAGCCCACGCCGCGGCTCGTACCTTAAAATCGCGCGATGGAATCAGTCAGCCCGATCATCCGCCCCTTATGCGCCGGCGACGCCGCCGCCTATGCGTCGCTACGTCTGTGCGCGATCGACGAAGCCCCGGAGACTTTTCTGTCGACACGTGCGGAAGAAGAAAAACGAACGATCGATGAAATCGAGGCGCGCATCTGTGCGACGGCGAATCAGGTGGTGTTCGGCGCTTTCGCCGGCGAGACGCTTGTCGCCGTCGCCGGACTGCGGCGTTATCCGCTGCGTCCCGTGCAGCAAAAGGGCTTTCTGTGGGGGTTGTTCGTCGTACACACGCATCGAAGGAGCGGCATCGCGCGGCGACTGATCGCGACTGCCGTCGATCAGGCGCGCGCGATGGGCCTGACGCAGATCGCGCTCAATACAGGCGTGGAGAACGTCAGCGCGATCGCGCTATATCGGTCGACAGGCTTTGAAGCCGTGGAAAACGAGCCGTGCGAAGAAGCGATCGACGACGACACGGATCGCGAAGTCGAGATGATCTTGCGGCTCGGTTGAGTGGGTTTTAGTGCGCGTCAGTAGTCGATGAACGAACGCAGCATTCTGTTGAACGCGGCCGGATTCGCGACGTTCATGCCATGCGAAGCGCCCGCTATCGTGCCTCGTTCCGCGAGATAGATCCAGCCTTCGAGGCTTTCGACGTTGTTGCGGAACATGCGCGGACTCTTCTGGCCGTCGATCAGCAGTGTCCGGCATGTCACCTGTGACGCCGTCTCGCGCGAATAGGCTGGCAGCGGATCGAGAAACTGCTTGGGCAGCGTGCTGGCGTTGTCGATGGCCATCATACGGAACGCGTCGGTGCTCTTTCTCCAGGCGCCCGGCGCACTGACGGAATCGACGAACAGTTCGAGGCCGGGCTCCACGACACCCTCCTCGATCATGCCGGCCACCTTGGCACGCAATGCGTTCATCGCCGAGGGCAATGACGCTTCGCGCATGCCGTCCAGTTGCAAGGGGCCGCCCGGATCGGCAAGCGTCAAGGTTTTGACGAGACGCGGATAGTCGCGCGCAAGCTGGAATGCGATGCAGCCGCCGCGCGAATGCCCCACGAGATGAACGGGCGCGAGATCCATCGCAACGATGAACTCAGCCAGCTCGCCGACGTGTTCCTGCCAGCCGAATTCATTCTGGATGCACGCTTCGGCTGCGGGCCAATAGTGACTGAGGCTCGGCGCGATACAGCGAAACTGCGCGGACAAAGGCGCGATCTGCGCGTCCCAGTAGCGGTAATCGCAGAGTGAACCGTGTACGAACACGACGGGCTCGCCCGCGCCCCGCTCGACATAGGGAATGCAGATGCCCGATGCGACGGTCGCAAAACTCAGCTGTGGGTCGGCGAGCAATGCGGGGTCGGTTCGCATGTTCATGGCAGTCACTACCTTCGTGTGTATCGGGGTGTGTCTACTATGCAGGATTCGCAGGCGTAAGAAAAACGCGTAATTTGGATCGGAACGATCAGGTTTTCTGATAGCGGTTGGGGCCTTCGCGGCGCGGGCGTTGCCTGTTGGTGTTTCGGTTTTGTCTTTGTGTTTCAGGCATTGCCGGTCGGCGTGCTCGCCTTTTGCGCTGGCATTCGCGTTACGGTGTTTGCCGTTCACGCGTCGCCCCTGTGGGTTTGCTCTTGCGATGGCATCCGCGTTATGCCTTCGTGCTTCAGGCGTCGCCCCTGTGGGTTTGCCCTTGCGCTGGCCTCCGCGTTATGCCTTCGTGCTTCAGGCGTCGCCCCTGTGCGGGGCGGCACCTACTTTTCTTTGCCGCCGCAAAGAAAAGTAGGCAAAAGAAAGCGGCTAACACCGCTATTTCTTGTTTTTGCCTGAGGGCCCCCACAGGGTCTTACGCTTCACACGGCAACGCCCTTGTTCGCGTGCGTTGCCAACGCTATAAATGAGCGCCTCACCCGCTTCGAATACCCGTACTCGCGCAAGCGGCAGCGAATGGTATGTGCCGCCCAGGTGGCAAACTGTGTGTAGGTTGTCGCGGCGTATAGCTCGGCGCTCTTACATGGAGGCGCGCGCTATCGGTTCGAAGTGAGGCGTGCGAGGCACTACGGCCTACACACAGTTTGCCACCTGGGCGGCCGTGGAATATCTGGCACGGCATACGGCGACGCGGGCGCGTGAAGCGGGTGAGGCGCACCGCAAGAGCGCTGGCAACGAACATGAATCGAGAAGTTGCCGCGTGAAGTAAGGGACCGGTTGGGGTCCCTCAGGCAGGAAGAAATGTTGGCGGTGTTAGCCGCTTTCTTTTGCCTACTTTTCTTTGCGGCGGCAAAGAAAAGTAGGTGCCGCCCCGCACAGGGGCGACGCTTGAAGCACGAAGGCATAGCGCGGATGCCAGCGCAAAGCCCCAAAAAACCGAACCACCGAACCACCAAACCGCTTGCGATTATTCAACGACCTCATACGGCAACACCTGCTCCGTCTCATCAGGACGATTCCGCGCCACGACAGCGCGCGCCGACTCCGTCATGCTGAGATTGAACGGCTGATGCGGCACGCCAGGCGGAATGAACAGAAAGTCCCCTGCTTCCGTAACGATCGACTGACGCAGGCCCGGTCCATAACGCGTCTCCACGCGCCCTTCGAGCACATAGATGCCCGTTTCATAACCGCAGTGGATGTGAGGCTCGGCATGCCCACCGGGCGGAACGACCACGAGATGCATCGAAAGTCCCTGCGCGCCCGCTGTAGTTGACGAAATGCCGACGAAGTACGGCAAGCGCTGCGTCGTGGCAATTTCCCTGTCGGGACGCACGACGACGAGTTGCGCGAGTTCGCGTTGTGAATCGTCTTCCATATGCGATTCTCCCGGTTCGGTGGGACGTTGAATACAAACCGATTCTACGCCGGGACGTTACAGGAAAAACCACGCAAGCCACGCCTCGTGAAGCGTTCACTGAACATGCTACCGGCAACGCCAGAGACTTGTTGTCGGTGTATAAGATTCGAAAAGCAATCAACGACATCCGCGGAGCCAATAAACATGAACAAACGTCAGTTCCTGACCAGCGCCGCTGCCATCGGCGTCAGCGTCACGCCCGCACTCGGCGCGACGAATGCGAAAACCGCCGCATGCGCTGCGGCTCCCGCGATACTCACCGTGTCCGGCGCGATCAAACGCACGAATCGCGGCGCGCTCGATCCGGCATTCGATCCATTGATGGCCAAGCAACTCGTCAAATTCTCGTCGGCTTATACATTCGACTATCCGTCGCTCGCGAGTCTGCCCGCCGTCACCATCAAGCCAACCATCGAATACGACGCGAAGCAGCACACGCTAAGCGGCCCATTGCTGGCCAATGTACTCGAGCAGGTCGGCGCACCCAGCGCGGGCGACACGAAGATTTCCTTGCGCGCCGTCGACGGTTACGCAGTGTTGACCACGCTCGACAACATTCGCGCATGGCACTTCATCGTCGCGACGCATCTGGACGGCAAGCCGATGCCCTTGGGCGGCCTCGGTCCACTATGGGCGATCTACGATGCCGACAAGATCCCGGAACTCGCAGCAAAGCCGCTCAAGGATCGCTTCGTATTGTCTCCGTGGGGCCTTTATCAGATTCAGGTATCCGAGACCTAGAGGCATATTCATGCGGCCGCTTGTCCTTCATTGGCCAGCGCTAACGCGAGCCGCGCGCCGACCTCGGCGTTGTGCTTCACCAGCGCGATATTGGTCGCGAGACTGCGCCCGCCTGTCAGCGCCTTGATGCGTGCCAGCAGGAACGGCGTCACGGCTTTTCCAGTGATGCCTTGTGCAGCGGCTTCTTCGAGCGCCTGCCGGGTCAACGTGTCAATCTCTTCGGACGGCATCGCAGCGGCTTCGGGCACGGGCGTGCTCAACACGACGCCGCCCGCGAGGCCCAGATCCCACTTTGCGCGAATGAAGCGTGCCTGCTCCGCCGCATCGTCGAGTCTGAAATCCGCGCGAAAGCCGCTGTCGCGCGTATAAAACGCGGCGAAGTTGTCCTGCTCGCAACTGAGCACGGGCACGCCATGCGTTTCCAGATATTCCAGTGTGAGCCCGATGTCGAGAATCGATTTCGCGCCCGCACAGACCACCGCAACCGACGTCTTCGCCAGTTCCTGCAAGTCCGCTGATATGTCGAAGGTATCCGGCGCGCCGCGATGCACGCCGCCGATGCCGCCCGTCACGAACACTTCGATCCCCGCCAGCGCGGCGCAGATCATCGTGCCTGCCACCGTCGTCGCGCCAAGTCCGCCGCTAGCCAGCACGGCCGGCAGATCGCGGCGGCTGACCTTGTGAACGTTGTCGGAGCGCGCAATCAGTTCGAGTTCGTCGTCCGACAGTCCAATGCGGATGCGCCCGCCGATCAGCGCGATCGTCGCGGGCTGTGCGCCGAGATCGCGGATCACCGCTTCCACTTCGCGCGCCGTGCGCACGTTCTGCGGGTACGGCATGCCGTGCGCGATGATCGTCGACTCCAACGCGACTATCGGGCGGCCGGCCGCCTGCGCCGCGGCCACGGGCGCGCTGAACGTCAACCACGAGCGTGCGAGCTTCGAATCCATGTCGACAGGTTCCGCAATGTGATGCGCTCAAGTATGCAGCACAATGCGCGCGCGGATTGACAATGCAATATCGGCGCGGCTCGACCGATAGCTGCGCCCTTCAATCGCCATACAGCGAGTTGACGCATATCATCATGATTCCATCCACGCACGCCGCGCGAGACGGAAAAGCACAGACGTTCAAATGTAGAACGTGTCGGACGATCGATTTCGGCCGGGAGGTGCCATGCAGCCTGCAAGCGCAATCAATCTGCTCCAGTCGAAGGAAGGTTCGCGTCTTCATGGCCCGGACCTCGCGCGTTGGCGCCGCTGGGGACCGTATCTGAGCGACCGTCAATGGGGCACCGTGCGCGAGGACTACAGCGAATACGGCACCGCATGGGACTACTTTCCACACGACCATGCGCGCAGCCGGATGTATCGCTGGGGCGAGGACGGCATCGCGGGCTTCGGCAATGATCCGCTCGACTGGTGCGTGTCACTCGCGCTCTGGAACGGACACGACCCCATCATCAAGGAAAGACTCTTCGGCCTGACGAACGCGCAGGGCAATCACGGCGAGGACGTGAAGGAGCTTTACTTCTATCTGGACGGTACGCCGACGCATTCGTACATGAAGATGCTCTACAAGTATCCTCATGACGCGTACCCGTATCAGGACCTGATCGACGAAAACGCGCGGCGCGGCGCGGACCAGCCCGAGTATGAAGTGCTCGATACGGGCGTGTTCGACGACAACCGCTACTTCGACGTCTGGATCGAATATGCGAAGCACACACAAGACGATATCGTCATGCGTGTGACCGTCGAAAACCGTTCGACCCTGCCCGGCACGCTGCATGCCCTGCCGCAGTTCTGGGCGCGCAACCGGTGGGCGTGGTCGGGCAAGCCCGGCAAGCCATCGCTCACGCTTGAGCCGAATGCAGCAGAAGGCGCGCGGGTCATCGCCCGCAATCCCGCGCTCGACACGACGATCGTGACGGCAGCAGCGCAGCAGCCCATCGAATGGCTCTTCTGCGAAAACGAAACCAACTCGCGCCGCATTTTCGGCATCGACGGCGAAGGGCCGTTCAAGGACGGCTTCAACGATTACCTCGTTGATGGCGACGAACGCGCGATACGCCGCGACAAGGGCACGCGCGCCGCCGCGCACGTGTTTCTCCAGCTTGGCCCGCACGAACAGTCAGTGCTGTATCTGCGCTGGCGTCCCGAATCCGCTGTCGAGGCTGCGCCGCTCGACATGCCGGCACTCTTTACACGCCGCCAGGCAGAGGCCGACGAATTCTATGCGGCGCTTCAGCACGATATCGCCGATGCCGACGCGCGTCTCGTGCAACGTCAGGCGCTTGCCGGGATGCTCTGGTCGAAGCAGTACTATCAGTTCGACGTGACGCGCTGGCACGACGGCGATCCCGGCCAGCCGGTGCCGCCGAAAGGCCGCAGGCGTGGCCGCAATGCGGACTGGCGACACATGTGCAATGGCGACATCGTGTCGATGCCCGACAAATGGGAGTACCCGTGGTATGCATCGTGGGATCTCGCGTTTCATGCGGTCGCATTCGCTGTCGTCGATCCCGACTTTGCGAAGAAGCAATTGCAACTGCTCGTGAAAGAGCGCTACATGCATCCGAACGGGCAGCTGCCCGCTTACGAATGGGCGTTCGGCGATGCGAATCCGCCTGTGCATGCGTGGGCCACGTGGCGTGTTTATGAACTCGACCGCGAGATCACGGGTGTCGGCGATCACGAGTTTCTCGAAGTGATGTTTCATAAGCTGCTGCTCAATTTCTCGTGGTGGGTCAACCGCAAGGACGCAGACGACCGCAACATCTTCCAGGGCGGATTTCTCGGGCTCGACAATATCGGCATCTTCGATCGCTCTTCTCCGCTCCCGACGGGCGGCCGCATCGATCAGGCGGACGGCACCGCGTGGATGGCCTCCTATGCACTCGATCTGATGCAGATCGGACTCGAACTCGCGATGACGAACGCGGCGTACGTCGAAATCGCAGTGAAGTTCTTCGAGCACTTTCTGTATATCGCGGAAGCCGTCAGTTGCGGCGAAGGTTGTCATACAGGACTGTGGGATGGACGCGATGAATTCTTCTATGACGTGCTGCATCTTCCGGACGGCGCGCGCGTACCGATGCGCATTCGGTCAATTGTCGGCTTGATTCCGCTGTTCGCGGTACACGTACTCGACGAGCAGATACATGGTCATTTGCCGGGGTTGCGCGAACGGCTCGCATGGTTCCTCGATCACCGGCCGAATCTGGCGAAACTCGTGTCGCGCTGGACGGAATCCGGAAAAGGCAACACATCCTTGCTCTCGCTATTGCGCGGACACAGAATGAAATCGCTGCTCAAGCGCGCGCTCGATGAAAACGAATTTCTCTCTCCCTATGGCGTGCGGGCGCTTTCGCGTGTGCATCTCCAGGAACCGTATGTTTTCGATCATGACGGCGTGCATGTCTGCATCGAATATCAACCTGGCGAATCGGACTCGCGTGTGTTCGGCGGCAACTCGAACTGGCGCGGACCGGTGTGGATACCCGTCAACTATCTGCTGATCGAATCGCTATACGAGTTCCATCGCTACTATGGCGACGAGTTCGGTATCGAGCATCCAACCGGATCGGGGCAGTATTCTTCGCTCAGCGAAGTCGCCGACGATCTCGCGCGACGCGTCACCACACTCTTCATGAAGAACGAGCAAGGCGTGCGGCCCGTGATGGCCGCGTATCCGATGCTGCAGGCGGACCCGCGTTCACAGGATCTGATCCTGTTCCATGAGTACTTTCACGGCGACAACGGGCGTGGCGTGGGCGCTTCGCATCAGACAGGGTGGACGGGACTCGTTGCGCTGCTGTTGCAACCGCGCATGATGAGGCTGTCCCATGTCGCGCCCGATGCGATGCCCGTTGCAACGCAAGTGAAGGAAGACACGATGGCTGCGGCGATGGGGCGTTAGCACGTTAGCGTCACAACTGCTGAAAGAAAGAAGGTTCTTCGACACTTCGAATCAAGGAGCAATGGATGGGTACTGAATCTCCTCCAGGCGAACTGGGTACGGCAGCGCCCGCGTTTTCGCTGCCCGCTACCGACGGCCGCACCTATGCACTCGACGACGTGCGCGGCCCGAAGGGACTCGTCGTGATCTTCATGTGCAACCATTGTCCGTACGTGCGAGCCGCGTTGCCGCGTATCGTGCGCGAAGCGCGAGATCTCGCGACGCTGGGTATCGGCACCGTCGGGATCAACTCGAACGACAGCATTACCTATCCAGAAGATTCGTTCGAGCGCATGGTCGCGCTATCGGCTGATTGGCAGTTGCCCTTCCCCTATCTGTTCGATGAAACGCAGCAGGTCGCGCGCGCCTATGATGCCGTCTGCACGCCGGAGTTTTACGGTTTCGATTCCGGGTTGCTGCTGCGATATCGCGGCAGACTGGATGCGTCGCGCAAAGACCCGCTTCCCGATGCGCGCCGCGACCTGTTCGAGGCGATGCAGCAGATGGCGCAAACGGGCGCCGCACCCGAAACCCAGTATCCGGCATTCGGATGTTCGATCAAGTGGAAGATAGAGTGAGCTGACAGGCCGTTGCTCGAGTCCCATATCCGGACTTGCATAAGTTGCGCTTCGCAACTATAGTGGTTGCGAAGCGCAACTAGAGCAAAGATCATGGATATCATCGACACCCCCATCCAGTCGCGAGACTCGACCATCCTCGAACTGCGCGAGTTCTCGCGCAAACTCGTGCGCGAACTGGGTTTCATGCGCTCCACGCTGGCGGACAGCGATCTCGCGCCGTCGGCCGTGCATGCCATTCTTGAAATCGGCGCGACGCCGGGCATTCAGGCGCGCGATCTCACTCATCTTCTGCGGCTCGACAAGTCGAACGCGAGCAGACAGGTCGCCAAACTGGAAACGGCCGGGCTTATCGAGCGCACTGCATCGAGCGACGATGCACGCTCGTCGGAGCTTTACCTGACCAAAGCGGGCCAGCAACTGCGCAAGAAGATCGACAAGTTTGCGACCGATCAGGTGTCGAGCGCGCTGCGCAAGCTTGCGCCGTCCGATCAGCAGTCTTTGGTGCGCGCGCTCTCGCTGTACGCAAGCGCGCTCGAGCAGGACAACGATGCCAAAGAGCCGCTGCAAGCCCCTGCATCGAACCTGCAAATCATCGAGGGCTATCAGCCCGGCTGCATTGGCGACGTCGCGAGTCTTCACGCGCGCTACTATTCGGAGCACTCCGGCTTTGGCGCGTACTTCGAAAAGCTCGTTGCGACAGGGCTGGCCGAATTCGCCGGATTGCTTCCCGATCCCAGCAGACAGCTGTGGCTCGTCTCCGACAACGGGCGAACGCTGGCATCGATCGCCATCGACGGAAACGCGGAGACCCGCGTTGCGCACTTGCGGTGGTTCATCGTCGACGATTCGCTGCGCGGTTTAGGTATCGGCAGGCAGTTGATGACGCGCGCCATGGCTTTCGTCGACGAACGCTTCGACGAAACCTATCTGTGGACGTTCAAGGGCCTAGATGCCGCGCGTCATTTGTATGAAGCGTTCGGCTTCCAGCTGGCCGAGGAGGCCGAGGGCACGCAATGGGGAGAGGCTGTCGTCGAGCAGCGCTTTGTTCGGCGCAAAGCGTCGGTTAAACGGTCCCGCGCTAAAGCAGATTGAAGCGTGCAAGTTCTTCCGAAAGCGCGTCGGCACTGGTGAACTTGTACGCATGCAGCCCCGCATCGATGGCGCCCGTGACATTCGCGTCGGAGTCGTCGATAAAGAGCGTCGCGTTGGCATCGACGCCAAGCTGACGAACGCAGCCCAGATACGCTTGGGCAGCGGGTTTCGCGGCGCCGAATGCCGCCGACGGATAAACGTGCGCGCCGAATAGCTGCGCGACAGGCGGATTAAGATAGCCGATATGATCGGTGACAAGCCGGCAATTGTTGGTCAGCACGGCGATCGGATGGCGACCGGCCACTTGAGCGGCGAGCGCCAACGTTTCCGTATCCGGCGTGATCGATGCATGCCGCGCTGTCAGCCAGTCGTCGCGGCTGACTGCGCAGCCCAGCATGTCTCCAAGCTCGCGAAGATACGCGTCGTCGGTAATCTCACCGGCATCGGCACGCGCTTCGAGGCCCGACTCCCAAATGGCGTGGCGCACGGCTTCGGGTGGCTTGCCCGTCAACTGCGCCAGGCGTTGCGTGCGCGCCGCGCGATCGTAATGCGACAACACACCTTCCATATCGAATAGCACGAGCTTGATCGACGACGTCATGGTGCCGCCTCCGCATCAAAAGCGTCCACGCGATGGGCGCATCCCGCCGTGCGGCGTCGAATGCGCGACGTTCTGATTGTGCCTTGATGTGCGGGCGGCCTGGTAGTTTTAAAAAAATGCGGCGATGCACCGGGCAGCGTTAGACGAAATTCAGCGCAATGCCGCCGAGCGGACCGTAATCGACATGAAACGTATCGCCCGCGCGCGCAGGAATGGGACTCGTGAATGAGCCGCTGAGAATCACATCGTTCGCGTTCAGCATTTCGTCATAAGGGGCGATCTTGTTCGCGAGCCACGCGACGCCCGTCGCCGGATGATTGAGCACGGCAGCGGCGAGACCGCTCTCTTCGACAGCGCCATTCTTGTAAAGCAACGCGCCGACCCAACGCAGGTCGACATCCATCGGACGCACGGGACGACCGCCCATCACGATGCCCGCATTCGCCGCAAAGTCGGAGATCGTATCGAAGACCTTTCGCGGCGCTTTCGTCTCGCGATCGAACTGCTCGATGCGCGCGTCGATGATCTCGACTGCGGGCGTTACATAGGCCGTCGCATCGAGCACATCGGTGAGCGTCACACCGGGCCCTTTGAGCGGTCGCGCGAGAATGAACGCCAGTTCCACTTCGACACGCGGCGCGATGAAGCGATCGGCGCGAATGTCCTGGCCATTTTCAATGAACATGTAGTCGAGAAGCGGCGCGTAGTCCGGTTCGTCGATCTGCGACGAGCGCTGCATGGCGCGCGACGTCAAACCGATCTTGCGTCCCTTGATCACGTGCCCTTCGGCAAGCTTCATCTTGACCCATTCGCGCTGGATCGCGTAACCGTCCTCGATGGTCATCTCGGGATAGGCAGCGGAAAAGTGCCGCAATTGCGTGCGCGTTTTTTCGGCCTGGTCGAGTTTCCCGGCGAGTTCACGGATAGTCGTCTGGTCTAGCATGTTGAGTTCCCGATAATCACGCTCAGCGTTTTATCAGCCCTTCAGCCGCGCGTGCAGATTGTTGTGCTTCCAGGTGCCTGCTTCGCTGAACTCGTTGATCTCCAGCGAAAGCGCCAGCCCGTTCTTCTCGAATGCATCGGCAAAATGCTGCTTGATGACGTCGAATAAAGCGTCGCCCGTTGCCTTCTTTGCATGCTCCGACCGGCCCGCGCCGATCTTCAGGTTCGCGTGCAGAAACGCGGCATCCGGCCTGCCGTCCGCGATGCAGTACTGTTCGCAGCGCACCGCGCGCACGCGTATTCCACCGAGCGGATAGACGCGTTGATCGTTCTCGCGTTGCGCATCGAGGCATTGCGCGAGCTTGCGGCAAAGCGTTTCGATGCTGCCTTCATTTGCCAGATTGGCGCTGTATTCGAGCGTGAGATGCGGCACGGCAAATCTCCATTGTTCGATCAGGCGGGCAGCGGCGTAACGGGGAATATCGCGTTGATCTGCCCAGTACCCGAACTGCCGAAATAAGGCGTCACCACTTCGACTTTGCCTTCGTAACGATCCCAGCCGAGCGCACCGAGCAGCATCGCCGTGTCGTGCATACCGCCCTCGCCCCAGCATTTTTCGTTGTAGAGCGGCAGCATGCCGCAAAACGTTTTCCAGTCGCCCTGTTCCCACAGCGACACCACGTGACGGTCGGTCTGTTCGAGAAACGGGTCCCACACCTTGTGCATGAACTGCTCGGCCGTACCGTTGTTCGCGAAGTGATGACTCAGCGAGCCGCTCGCGAGAATCGCGACCGTGCCGTCATAGCGTTCCTCGATGGCCTTGCGTACGGCGAGCCCGAAGCGCGCGCTGGTCGGCAGGTCGTGCCACATGCACCACCCTGCAATCGATATCGTCTTGAAGCGCTGGTCCGCGTTCATGTAGCGCATCGGGACCAGTGTGCCGTATTCGAGTTCGAGAGAGGTTTCGCTATGTGCGCGGCTTTTCACGCCCATTTCGTTCGCGACTTCGGCGATCAGCTTGCCGAGTTGCACATTGCCGGGATACGCATAGGCCATGTTGTTGATGAAATGCGGCAGTTCGTTGCTCGTATAAACGCCTTCGAACTTCGGCGCGCAGTTGATGTGGTATTCGCTATTCACCAGCCAGTGAACGTCGAAAACGATGATCGTATCGACGCCGAGTTCACGGCAACGACGGCCAATTTCATGATGTCCGTCGATTGCAGCCTGGCGGCAGCCTTTATGTGGCCCATCCAGTTCCGACAAATACATCGAAGGCACGTGGGTCACTTTGGCGGCCAGTGCGAGCTTGCCCATCGTGTTCTCCTTTCCCATGCGAAAATGGCGGAACCGCGCGTCGTTCGGAAAGATCAGACGCCCCAGCGCGGAATGTGATGCGAGCCGAGCGATACGCAAATGTTCTTCGGTTCGAGAAACACTTCATAACTCCAAGTGCCGCCTTCACGTCCGACGCCCGATGCCTTCGTGCCGCCAAACGGCTGGCGCAGGTCGCGCACGTTCTGGCTGTTCACGAAGCACATGCCAGCTTCGACAGCGGCCGCCACGCGATGCGCGCGGCCCGTGCTCTCGGTCCACACGTAGCTGGAAAGTCCATACGAAATATCGTTGGCGAGTCGAATTGCTTCGGCTTCGTCGTCGAATGGAATCAGGCACGCGACTGGCCCGAAGATCTCTTCCTGCGCGATGCGCATGCGGTTATCGACATCGACGAACACCGTCGGTGCAACGAAGTTACCGCGCTTCAGTACGTCCGGCAGAGACGGCGCGTCGAGTCCACCGCATGCGAGCGTCGCGCCCTCTTTCGGACCCAGCTCGATATAGCTGCGCACTTTTGCCAGATGCGCCTGGCTGATCATCGGGCCGATGATCGTCTGCTCGCTGAGCGGATCGCCAACGGTCAGACGCTTTGCACGCTCGATGAACCGTTCCGCGAATGTCGCATAGATCGACTTCTGCACAAGAATGCGCGAGCCCGCCGTGCAGCGTTCGCCATTGTTCGAGAAGATCATGAACACCGCGGCGTCGAGTGCGCGTTCGAAATCGGCGTCGTCGAAAATCACGAATGGCGACTTGCCGCCCAGTTCCATCGAGAACTTCTTTAGCCCGGCTGTCTGCACGATCCGGTTGCCCGTCGCGGTGGAACCGGTAAAGGAAATCGCATGCACGTCGGGATGCGCGACGAGCGGCTCGCCCGTGTCCTTGCCATAGCCATGCACGACATTCAGCACGCCCGCAGGAATGCCCGCTTCCAACGTGAGGTTGCCGAGCATCGACGCCGTCAGAGGCGACAGCTCGCTCATCTTCAGCACAGCCGTATTGCCGAATGCGAGACACGGCGCAACTTTCCATGTCGCCGTCATGAACGGCACATTCCACGGCGAAATCAGCGCACACACGCCGACGGGATGAAACAGCGTGTAGTTCAGATGCGAATCGGTCGGATACGTGTGACCGTCGACGCGCGTACACATCTCCGCAAAGTACGTGAAGTTGTCGGCGGCACGCGGCACGAGTTGCTTTCGCGTTTGCGAAATGGTTTGCCCCGTGTCGCGCGTTTCCGTATCGGAGAGTTCAGGCACGTTCTTCGCGATCAGTTCGCCAAGCTTGCGCACGAGTTTCGCGCGCTCGACAGCGGGCTTTGCGGCCCATGCGGGAAACGCGTCTTTCGCGGCGCGCACGGCGGCGTCGATATCTTCCGCCGTGCCGCTCGCGACTTCGGCGAGTACTTCCTGCGTGGCCGGGTTCACCGTTTCGAAGTAATCGCGCGCGGCCTTCGGTTTGCCGTTGATCAGATGTTCGATTCGCATGGCGGGTCCTGAATGATCAATCGCGGTTGAAGGCCGCGTCGGAAACGATCGCGTTGACGAGACGGCCCAAGCCGTCTATTTCGCAGACGACTTCATCGCCCGCATTCACATTGACGACGCCCTCAGGCGTTCCCGTCAGAATGATGTCACCGGGCGCCAGCGTCATGAAGCTGCTGAGGTATTCGATCAGCGCGGGAATGTCCGTCACCAGATCGCGCGTGTTGCCCTTCTGATGCAGCGTGCCGTTCACATAAGTGCGCAATTCGAGTTGCGCGACATCGACGATATCCGCGGCATCGACGAACCAGGGGCCGAGTACCGTCCCGCCGTCGCGGTTCTTCACGCGAAGATTCGGCCGATAGTAATTCTCAAGGTAGTCACGAATCGCGTAGTCGTTCGCGATCATGTAGCCGGCCACGTATCGCATCGCGTCGTCGCGCGTCACCTCTTTCGCCGGTCGGCCAATAACGACAGCAAGCTCGCACTCGTAGTGCATGAACGTCACGTCGGAAGGACGCCGCGTCACCCCGCGATGACCGATCACGCTGTCCGCGCCCTTGAGAAAAACAAGCGGCTCTTCCTGTTTCGAGAACTGAAGTTCTTTTGCGTGCTCCGCGTAATTGAGTCCGAGCGCGAAGATCGTGCCGGGTTGAATGGGCGCAAGCCACACGACTTCATCCTCGCGGCACACACGGCCATCGGCGAGACGCACGCCACGTTCGTGCGGATACGCTTCATGAATCGCGCCTGCATAGGCAACACGGCCGCGCATCATCGTCCGCCTCCTTCTCTTGCTGTCATCGAGAAACACAGCGGCGGCCAGTCGCCGATTGCGATGCTGATCTCGTCGCCCACGTGCGCGATGGGCGCGCCGTGCGGGACGCCCAATGTCAGCACGTCGCCGGGTGCGAGCGTCATGAAGTCGGTCACGTCGGCGATCAGGCGCGCGACGTTGCGAATCGATGTGGACATGTTCGCTATGAACGGCTCTTTTCCTTCGATGCGGATCGCGACCCGCAGCGCGTCGGGATTTGCCACATGCCGACGCGCGACCACGGTGGGACCGATCACACAAAAGCCATCGCGCGCGCGGAATCTCACCGAGGGGCGATAGACGCTTTCGTGAGGCACGCAAAGGTCGGCCACGATCGTATAGCCCGCGACGTACTCCAGTGCGCTCTCGACGCTCACACGGCATGCCGTACGCCCGATCACGACGCCGAGCGAACCGCCTACCTGCACGCCTTGCGCGTCGTCCGGAACAACCACGCTCGCACGATGACCGGCGAACGTATTGCGCGGCTTCACGTACAGCACGGGCGCTTTCGGCGGCGCTTTGTAGGGCGCCGCGTTGACCGCGTCGCCGAGTGCATCGAGCGCGGCCCGATCGTTCAACAGCGTTCCGTAGACCGCGCCATCCACAGGCGGCCTGCATGCCGTTCCACTCGCGAGCAATGGGCTCACGGTCCGCGCATCGACATCGCGTGCGAACGGCTCGGCTGCAAGATGAATCCGGTGATCGTCGAGTGCGAACATGGCTTGCCTGCATCCGTCATTCACTAACATCTTAGTAGTATTCGCGCCGAGCGAATCAAGGTCAAGCGCATTGACTTGTTGCGCGGGTTTTCCCTGGCGCAGCGCCTGCAAGTGCTTCAAGCCGTAAAAAGAATGAGAAAAACTGGTATGACCAGTGTTCCACCGGGTCGACAAGTCGCCTGGAACCCGGAACAATGGACACCAGGTCATATATAAGACTGGACCTCGCATGCACGTCCACAGTGCATGCGCATGTGGGCTGACATGTACAAAGGCGGCTTGCGGCCGGTCTGTCGGTGGAATTCACTTCAATCGTTTCAGGAATCGCAACATGCAGACAAAATCCGTGCTGACGGTCGCCGAGTCGACGAAAATCATCGAAGCGGCGCGCGCCGAAGCCGAACGCAACCAGTGGGCCGTCACGATCGCGGTGGTGGACGACGGCGGCCACTTGCTGTCGCTGCTGCGCCTCGACAACTGCGCGCCCGTCAGCGCCTACATCGCGACGGACAAAGCCCGCACCGCCGCGCTCGGCCGCCGCGAATCGAAGCAGTACGAGGACATGATCAACAACGGCCGCACCGCGTTCCTGAGCGCGCCGTTGTCGGGCACGCTGGAAGGCGGCGTGCCCGTTGTGGTAAATGGTCAGGTGGTCGGCGCCGTCGGTGTTTCCGGCGTCAAGGCCGATCAGGATGCGCAAGTGGCAAAGGCCGGTGCTGCGGCCGTTGCCAGCCACGCGAACGGCTGAAGGCCGCGCTAAAAAAGAATAATTTGCCCAGAATTTGCCCCTCTTGGAACAGCCCATGACTCAATTGACCCAACGCGGCGGATTGCAGGTCGCCGCGAACCTCGAACAGTTCATCGAAAAGGAAGCCCTGCCAGGAACCGGTGTCGATAGCGCCGCTTTCTGGGCTGGTTTCGATGCCCTCGTACACGATCTCGCGCCGAAGAACCGCGCGCTGCTCGCCGAACGCGACCGCCTGCAGGTCGAACTGGACACGTGGCATCGCGCGAATCCGGGCCCGGTGCGTGACCTGCGCGCGTATCGCGGCTTCCTCGAAAGCATCGGCTATATCGTGCCGACGCCTGCCGGCGTGAAAGCAACGACCGACAACGTCGACCGCGAAATCGCCGAACAGGCGGGCCCGCAACTCGTCGTGCCGCTGTCGAACCAGCGTTACGCGCTGAACGCCGCGAACGCGCGCTGGGGCAGCCTGTACGACGCGCTGTACGGCACCGATGCAATCGACGAAGCCGACGGCGCGGAACGCACCGCGAAGTTCAACCCGGTGCGCGGCGCGCGCGTGATCGCGTTCGCGCGCAAGTTCCTCGACGACGCTGCGCCGCTCGCGAACGGCTCGCACAAGGACGCGACCGGCTATCGCATCGAGAACGGCAAGCTGAGCATTGCACTGAAGAATGGCACGGCCACGCTGCAGGACGAAGCGCAATTCATCGGCTATCAGGGCGACGCGAATGCGCCGACTGCCGTGCTGCTCAAGCACAACGGCCTGCACTTCGAAATCCAGATCGACGCGAACGATTCGATCGGCAAGACCGACCCCGCGCACGTCAAGGACGTGCTAATGGAAGCGGCCGTCAGCACGATCATCGATTGCGAAGACTCGGTCGCCGCCGTCGATGCCGACGACAAAGTACTGCTCTATCGCAACTGGCTCGGCCTGATGGTCGGCAACCTGACGGAAGAAGTCACGAAGGGCGGCAAGACGTTCACGCGCCGCCTGAACGCGGACCGCGAATATCAAGGCGCGAACGGCCAGCCCGTGAAGCTGCACGGCCGCTCGCTGCTGTTCATCCGCAACGTCGGCCATCTGATGACGAACCCGGCCGTGCTCGACCGCGACGGCAACGAGATTCCCGAAGGCATTCTCGACGGCGTCGTCACGACGCTGTGCGCGCTGCATGACCGCACGCACAAGCTCAATTCGCGCACAGGCTCGATCTATATCGTCAAGCCGAAGATGCATGGCCCGGCTGAAGTCGCGTTCGCGAGCGAGCTGTTCTCGCGCGTCGAAGACCTGCTCGGCCTCGCGCGCAACACGATCAAGATGGGCATCATGGACGAGGAGCGCCGCACCAGCGTGAACCTCGCCGCGTGTATCGGCGAGGCTTCGTCGCGTGTCGCGTTCATCAACACGGGCTTCCTCGACCGCACGGGCGACGAGATGCACAGCTCGATGGAAGCGGGCCCGATGATGCGCAAGGGCGACATGAAGTCGAGCAAGTGGATCGCCGCCTATGAGCGCAGCAACGTGCTCGTCGGCCTCGCTGCGGGCCTGCGCGGCCGCGCGCAGATCGGCAAGGGCATGTGGGCGATGCCCGACCTGATGAAGGCGATGCTCGAGCAGAAGATCGGCCATCCGAAGGCAGGCGCGAACACGGCATGGGTGCCCTCGCCCACGGCCGCGACGCTGCATGCGCTGCACTATCACCAGGTCGACGTGCAGGCCGTTCAGAAGGAACTGGAGCGCACGGATTTCGCCGGCGTGCGCGATGAACTGCTGGACGGGCTGCTGACTATTCCTGTCGTCGAACGTGCGCAGTGGAGCGACGAAGAAATCCGCAGCGAAGTCGAGAACAACGCGCAAGGCATTCTCGGCTATGTGGTGCGCTGGATCGATCAGGGCGTTGGCTGTTCGAAGGTGCCGGACATTCACAACGTCGGCCTGATGGAAGACCGCGCAACGCTGCGTATTTCGAGCCAGCACATCGCGAACTGGTTGCGCCACGGCGTCGTCAAGGCTGAGTTCGTGCGCGAAACGATGGAGCGCATGGCGAAGGTCGTCGATCAGCAAAACGCGAGCGATCCGAGCTACAAACCGATGGCGCCGAACTTCGATAGTTCGATTGCGTTCAAGGCGGCGTGCGCGTTGGTGTTCGAAGGTCGCGCGCAGCCTAGCGGTTACACGGAACCGCTGCTGCACAAGTTCCGTCTGCAATTGAAGGCGGCGGGCAACGCGTAACTTCACGCGTTCAATCGCGGCACGACGTTAAAACGCCGGCCGGGTCTTTCGAGACCCGGCCGGCGTTTCTGTTTTCAATGGCACAGTTCTTCAAGCCGCATGCCGTTCGTCTTCGGCCCGAAACCGCCAATCGAAATCATCACCACGAGCATACACGCCGTAATTCCGACGAACACGCCGGCTACGCCGAACTCACGCAGCAAATGCGCGATCATAAAGCCTGACATCATCGCACCTACGCGGCTTGCGGAATAGACGATCCCATTCGCGCGGCAACGGACACGCGTCGGAAACAGTTCGGCCTGGTACGCGTGATAGCAAACCGAGATGGTCTGTCCCGCGAGGCTGATGAGCACGCCCAGCACGATCAGCGGCATCACCGTTTTCACCTGGCCGAACATCAGCCCGAACACGACGACTGCAAACGCGGAGCCGACGATCAGCCATTTGCGCTGCACCCTGTCGGCGAATAGCATCGCGAGCAAAGGTCCGCAAGGCAGCGCAATCGCGATGATGAACGAATACAGCAAGCTCTTCGTCACGGTGATGCCCTGACCGATCAGCAGCGTCGGCACCCAGTTCGCGAATCCGTAATAACCGATCGCCTGGCAGAAGTTGAATATGATCAACATGATGAGACGCGAACGGTACGGCGGCTGCCACAACTCGGCCAGCGACGCTCGCCGATGTACCGGTTGTTCGACGACGGGAAGCGGCGCGGGAAGCGCGCGGCCCGTCTGCTTTAGGGCCATCTCTTCCATTTTCCTGACCACGCGCTCGCCGCGTTCGACGTGTCCGTGACTTGCGAGCCAACGTGGACTTTCCGGCACGACGAGCCGGATGAACCACACGATCACCGCGCCAGCGGAGCCCAGCAGCACGACCCAGCGCCAGCCATCGATACCCGCCAACGTAATCGGCACGAGCCAGTACGAGAGAATCGCGGCGGCAGGCGCGGCAGCGAACATGACGGCCTGATTGAACGCCATCGCGCGGCCGCGCATATGCTGGGGTACGAGTTCGGTGATATAGCTGTCGATCGTCACGATCTCGATTCCAACGCCGATGCCCGTGATGAAGCGCCACAGGATCAGCCCTTCCGGCGAGGTCTGAAACGCCATGATCGCGGAACCGATCGAATACCACAGCAGCGAAACCGTGAAGACCTTGCGTCGCCCGAAGCGGTCCGGCAGCCAGCCGAAGCAGAACGTGCCGACGAACAGGCCCGCGAACGTCGATGCGATAAATCCTGCAATGCCCTGAAGGCCGAAGAACGACTCCGTCGTGGTCTTGAGCAGCCCGCTCTTCGCCATGCCCGGCGCGATATAGCCGGTGAAGATCAGATCGTAGACCTCGAAGAAGCCGCCAAGCGAAATCAGCAGCACGAGCATCCATAGATGCCGCGTGACGGGCAAGCGATCCATCCGCGCCGACAACGACGCAGCGGCGCGCAAATGGGTCTGTGCATCAGAAGGCGCAAACGGAGGATTGTCTGCTGTGATAGTACGCTGCATGAATGTCTCCTGAAGTTCACCATCGGTCGTTAATTAGTTTGGATACCTGATGGTTTATGATTCGTTCGTGTCTTTTACTTCCTCGCCCGCTATGCGTTCAGGCGGCCGCTCTACCTGTCAGCCGCGCCAGAATCTCTTGCGTATGCTCGCCGACCTTCGCCAGCGCCTGACGCACGCCGGGCCGGCGGCCACCCATCGTCAGCGGAAGCAGCACGACTTCCGTCGTGTCGCCGTCGTCGGTTTGCATCGGCACGAGGCCGCCGCTTTGCTTCAGATGCGGATCGTCGAACAGTTGATCGGGGCGCACGATCGGCGCGTAAGGAATGCCCGCTGCTTCGAGCTTCGGCGCGAGTTCGTCGGTGCGATGATGCTTGAGGATGTCGCCAAGCCGTGCGAGCAGTTCAGGACGCACGGCGACGCGCATCGCGTTGTCCGCGAATTGCGGTTCCTCGGCCAGATCGGGCCGTCCGATCACGTCGCAAAGCGTGACGAACTGCTTGTCGCTCACTGCGCCGATGAACAGTTGCTCGTCATTCGCCAGCGTGAACACGTCGTAGACGCTCCACGCGGAGACGCGCGACGGCATCGGCGGCGGCGCTTCATGCGTCATCGCGTATTGCTGCATATGCTGGCCGGCGAGGAACACGCAGTTCTCGAACAGCGCGCTTTGCACTTCCTGGCCGCGCCCTGTGAAATCGCGCTCGCGCAACGCAGCCAGCACGCCGATCGCGCCGAACATGCCGCCCATGATGTCGTTGACCGACGTACCCGCGCGCAACGGCCGCCCCACTGGCCCGGTCATATAAGAAAGGCCGCCCATCATCTGCACGACTTCATCCAGTGCGAGGCGCTTTTCATACGGCCCCGGCAGAAAGCCCTTGTGCGACACGTAAATCAGGCGCGGAAACTTCTTCGACAACGTGTCGTAATCGAGCCCGAGTTTCGTCATCAGGCCAGGCCGGAAATTTTCGAGCATGACGTCGCATTGACCGATCAGTTCTTCAGCGGCTGCGTGGCCTTCGGACGTGTTGATATCGAGCACGACGCTCTTCTTGTTGCGATTGAACGTGCGGAAAAAGCCGATGCCCAGACCCGGCAGCTTGCGCGTCTTGTCGCCGCCCGGCGGCTCGATCTTGATGACCTCCGCGCCAAGATCCGCGAGGATCATCCCGCACGTCGGGCCCATGACCATGTGAGTGAATTCGATGACGCGCACGCCGTCGAGAGGCAGTCGAGTGGAAGTGTTCATGGCGGCCCTCAGGCAATAGCAGTGTGATTGGCAAAGGTTTTAGGCAAGCCCGCGAGCCACAGCGAGCCGTGCAGCGTTTCGTCCGGCAGCCACTGCGCGACCTTTGCGCGCAACGCCAGAAGCCCTTCGATGTCGATGCCCGTTTCGATGCCCATGTCCGCGAGCATGAACGCGAGGTCTTCGCTCGACGCATTGCCGCTCGCGCCCGGCGCATGCGGACAGCCGCCGATGCCCGCGAGCGTCGCATCGAAGCGCGCAACACCCGCCTCCAGCGCCGCGTAGACATTCGCAAGCGCGAGACCGCGCGTGTCGTGAAAATGGCCGCAGCAGAAGCGGTCGCCCGCGATGTGCCGCGCTTTCTCGAACAGATCGCGCACGGCGGCAGGGCTCGCATAGCCGACGGTGTCCGCGATACTCACGAAATCCGCGCCCGCATCGAGCAGCGCCTGCATGCAGCGCAGCACGTCGGACTGATCGACGGAGCCTTGAATCGTGCAGCCGAACGCCGTACCGATGCCGCCTTCGATCAACGTCTTCGAACCCGCAGCGTCGCGCGCCGCCCGCATGCGCGCGACTTCGGCGATCACTTCGTCGGGCGTTTTGCGCAGATTCGCGAGGCTATGCGCGTGGCTCGCGGACAGCGGCACGAGCATCAGGTCGGCGCGTGAATCGATGGCTCGCTCGGCGCCTTTCAGGTTGGGCACCAGCACCGACACGCGCAAATCCGGCAGCGTCTTCGCGAACGCGACGAGTTCCGCCGTATCGGCCAGTTGCGGCAACAGACGCGCGGGCACGAAGGAACCGACTTCGATTTCGCGCTGACCGGCGGCATACGCATCGGTGATCCATTCGATTTTCCGGTGCGTCGGAAGAATGGTCTGGATGCTTTGCAGCCCGTCGCGCAAGCCGACTTCGCGGATCACGACGTTCGATGGGAATGGGGGCATGGGAGGTGTCTCCAAAGTGCAAGCCGGTCGTAGTCATGCCGGCGTTGTGCTAACTTTAGACATTCCATCTGATACATAAAGCGCTATTTTGGAAGCGCCAGGTTTCCGAACAGGAAACTCACAAGGAGACACAGCGCGTGCGCGACATTGATCTGAAAACCTTGCGGCTCGTGGTGGCCGTGTGCGAGCACAAGAACATGGCGCGCGCCGCGCACGACGAGCACATCGAGCCTTCTGCCGTCAGCAAGCGGATTGCGCAACTGGAAAGCGACCTCGGCGTACCGCTCTTCACGCGCTCGCGACGCGGCGTGCAGCCCACACCCGCCGGCGTCGCACTGCTCGAACATGCGCGTAGCGTGCTGTTCACGATGGACCGGATTGCGAGCGACGTCGCCGCATTCGGCAGCGGTCTGCGCGGCAGCGTCAGCGTGTGCGCATCGGCATCGGCGATTGCGGAAAGCCTGCTCGACGATGTCGCCTCGTTCATGAGCATGCCGGCGCACGAGAACATCCGCGTGCATGTCGAGGAGTGGCTGTCGCACGATCTCGTGCGGCGCTTGCGCGAAGGCGCCGCGTCCGTCGGCGTGTGCTGGGACAACGTGGATCTGGAAGGGCTCGAGCATCGGCCGTATCGCGAGGACCGGCTCGCGCTGGCCGTGCATCCCGATCATCCGCTGGCGAAACGCTCGACGCTTCGCTTCACGGACACGCTCGGCTATGAGCACGTCGGCTTGCCGCCGACAACCTCGGTACACATGATGCTGCAACGCGCCGCCGCGCGCGCGGGCGGCACGGTGTCATATCGGGCGGTGGTATCGAATTTCGATGCCGCGTTTCGCGTGGTGGCCGCGAAGCTCGGCATCAGCGTGATTCCGCAAGTGGTCGGCGACACGTACGCGCGCATTCTCGACGTGCGTGTCATTCCGTTGACGGACGAATGGGCAAAGCGGAATTTCGTGGTGTGCTTTCGCGATTTCGAATCGCTACAGCCTGCCGCGCAGCGCATGGTCGATCATCTCGTTGAGCGTGCGCAGTACACCCATATGCCCCGATGAAGCGCGAATCACCGCGCCGTACGCGCCGCGACGGCAGGCCGTGCCGGCGATACATCGAGCCGCCGGAACACGAGCGCCGACAGCAGCGTGATCACGCCGACGCAAACGAAGCTCAGCATGAATCCCGTCGCCGACGAACCCACGCCAGCAGAAAACAGGTTGACCAGCCCGCCGCCGATCGACACGCCCATCGCGATCGCCAGCATCTGCACCATCGAAAACAGGCTGTTGCCGCTGCCTGCATCCGCGTGCGACAAGCCCTTGAGCGTCACGCTGTTCATCGCGGCGAACTGCATCGAGTTGGCCGCGCCGAACACGGCGAGCAGCGCGATTTCCAGCAGCGGCGCCGACTGTTTCGACACGAGCGCGAACGCGACGATCGTCGAGCCGACGATCATCGTATTGACGAGCAGAAACGCCGAATAGCCGAAGCGCTTGATGAGCGGCGCGATCCATTGCTTCGACACGGTTCCGGCGATGGCGGCGGGCAGCATCATCATCCCCGAGCGCAGCGGCGAATAGCCGAGTTGCACCTGCATCAGCAGCGGCAGCATGAACGGCACCGCGCTCGATCCGATCCGGCACAGCAGGTTGCCGATCAAGCCAACGCTGAAATTCGGTTCGCTGAATAGCGCGAGCCTGAACAGCGGCCGCTCGCTCGAACGTGCATGCGGAATGTAAGCCAGCGCTGCGACGACGCCCGCCATCGCGAGACCCACTGACCATTCGACACGATAGGTGCTCATCGGCGGATCGATCGCGAGCGAGAGCAGGATCATCGCGAGCGAAAGCAGACCACAGCCGATGAAATCGAACGGCGGCGGATGGCTTGCATTATCGTGCGGCAGGAAGTGCTGCACGGCGATCAGGCCGATCGCGCCGACGGGCACGTTGACGAGGAAAATCCAGTGCCACGAAATGGCTTGCGTGAGCCAGCCGCCCAGCGTCGGCCCGACGATCGGCCCGACCTGCCCCGCAATCGAAACGAAAGCGAGCGCGGATACGTACTGCTCGCCCGGCACGCGGCGCAACACGGCAAGCCGCCCGATGGGCAGCAGCATCGAACCGCCGACGCCTTGCAGCACTCGCGCAATCACGAGTTGATCCAGCGTGTGCGCGCCCGCGCAGCACACCGACCCCAACACGAACACGAGAATCGCGGCGAAGTACACGCGGCGCGTGCCGAAGCGGTCGGCGAACCAGCCAGAGGCGGGTGTGAGAAGCGCCATCGTCAGCGAGTATGAGACGACGACGGGTTGCATCGCGAGCGGCGATGCGTGAAGGCTTTGCGCCATCGAAGGCAGCGCAGTGTTGACGATGGTTGTGTCGAGCGCCTGCATGAAGAAGGCAGCGGCGACGATCCAGAGTAGCGCGGTGTGTGAGGAATCGCGGGTCATGATGAAGTTCGGAGAGGCGCGACGGAAGCCGTTAAACATAGCGTCGCAATGACAGCGCCTCGGAAACGGGCGTTTCGCCGAACCGGCGATCGGGCCGATTCGTCCAGATCCAGATGTAGCAATCATGGTATCGATTTCACCGGCAATCGGGAAGTCACCTGAAGGCATTGACTGTCATCGTTAATGCCGATGACAATGCCGCATGCTCAATCCCCTCTGGCTCAGGACGTTCGCCACCGTCACCACCTGCCGCAGCTTTACTGAGGCAGGCAAACGGCTCGACCTGAATCAGTCGAGCGTCAGTGAACATATTCGCCGCCTCGAGGAGAGCGTCGGCAGACGGCTATTCGTGCGCGACACGCATTCGCTCGCGATGACCGCCGACGGCGAAGCGCTGCTCGTGCATGCCAACGTGATCCTGCAGGCCATCAATCGCGCCGAATCGCAGTTCCGCAAGCCGAGGTTGAAGGGACGCGTGCGCCTTGGCACCTCCGACGACATCGCGCTCGGCGCATTGCCGAACGTGCTGGCCGCGTTTCGCGCGGCTCATCCCGATGTGGAACTGGAGATCACGATCGGCATGACGAGCCGCCTGTATGAACTGCTAGATGCCGGTTCGATCGATCTGCTCGTCGGCAAGCGACGCCTGGGCGAGCGACGCGGCACGCCGTTACTGCGCTCGCGGCTCGAATGGATTGCGCGGCCCGGCACGATCGTCGATCTCGAACAGCCGTTGCCGCTGGTGCTCGTCGCTGAGCCGAGCGTGACGCGCGCCGTCGTGCTGAATGCGCTCGCCGAGAAAGGCTTCGGCTGGGAAGTGGTCTGCACGAGCAGCAGCCACGCGGGCTGCATCGCGGCCGCGCGCGGCGGCTTGGGGTTGACGGCGAAATCGCAATACGTGTCCGCGCGCGGGCTCGCGCCGCCCGTGAACAGCGCGAGCTTGCCCGCCCTACCCGACGTCGAATTCATCGCGCTGGGCGCGAAGCGGCTCAGTCAGCCGGCGGGCACGCTGCTGGAGTTGCTGCAAAGCAGCGATCTGAGCGGCGAATGGATGAGCGAATAGCGGCGTGCTTTATTCGTCGGTCAACGCCGCTTGGCCGTCAACGCGTCGAAGTCGATCGACGTCAGCTCGCCGATTCGTTCGATCGTAATGTCAGGGTCGGGATACTTCGCGATCTCCTTGGCATCGAGGGCGTAGTGACCCTGGCGCGGGAAAATCGTCGTCAGGCGGTCGCCCCATTGCTCTTTCATCGCTGTGAGAATGCGCAGCTTGTCGTCGACCATCACGTAATGGCGCGCCGGATAATGCGCGATCACGTCGTCGAGCATCAGCTCCTTGTGAATGTAGATCAGCACGCGTCCTTCGACTTCGTCCCACAGGCCCGAGCGCGAGACCTTGCGCGGCTGGAACACGACGTCGCCATCGGAAAGAATCGCCGTCTTGCCGAACTCGCTCGCATAGCGCAGCGCATCGAGCGCACCGGGGAATACGCGATTCGCAAACGGATAATCGATCAGATAGCACGACATCAACAATAGCTGCGTGTCGTCGTGGTGCTCGGTTCGATAGCGCTGCAGTGCGCCAAGGTAGTCCGCATAGCCGAGTTCGCTGCGTAGATCCTCGAAGATCTGCCAGTAGCGCGCGCTATTTTCTTCTCCGAATTGCCGCGTCATGTGCGTGCGCAGGTCAGTCAGCACGTGATCGTTATCGAGCAGCGTGTTATCGACGTCGAACAGAAAGACAACGTCGTTGTTGGATGGTGTGTTCATTCACGTTACCTCGCCTCGGTCGTCTGTGCCCGTTGAGCACGGTGGACAGCGCGGCGCCCGGGTGCAGATGCGGCCCGCGACGCGTCGCCGTTTGCGCTAAGAGCCGCGAAGCGCGATGAAGTTCGCGACGGCCGGTATGCGCGATCAGCGCAAAGACTAGCACTGTCGATCGACACGCGCCGTAGATGGTGCGTGGAGGCGTTGTGGGGCCGCCCTTGGGCGCGTTGGCGCTTGCATGTCTGGGCAAACGGGTATATCGCCCTCTGCCTGTAGACAGAAGTTCGCGCGGCAGCTGTCGGGGGCGCTGGTGGCGGCAGACAGTTAGTTGCGAATAGACGAGCAACGCAGTTGCCTCCGCCGATTAGCGTCCTCCACCCGTGGTGAAACCGTGTCAGTGCTCATCGCTGCCGCATCGCCGATCTTGCACTGCATCCACAGTTGTAGACTGACATCTTCCTGAAAGGAGATGCGCGATGGCCACGTCCGCTACGGTAAGTTACTTGCGACTCTATGCCGACCCCGCTGGCGAATCGCATTTCGAACGTGCATCCGTCGAAACGTTCACACGTAGCTTTGCGCCACCCGCACCGGCTTTTAACGTTTCAGCATTTGTACCCGCCTTACGCAACGGCTTCCTTGTGGTTCCGGCCGAATGGATCGGTGACCTGCATCCATCTCCGCTTCGCATGTGGGTATTCGTTCTCGACGGAGAAATGGAATTCGAGGCGTCTGATGGAGAGCACCACCGCGTCCGGCCCGGCGATGCCCTGCTTCTCGAAGACACAAGCGGTCGAGGACATCGGAGCCGCGTGATTGGCGACACGGCTGCGAAACTTGCAGTCGTTGAACTTGAACCGGCTCGTGAGGAATGACGAGGCGACGCTACCGCGTGCAACCCTCGTCCGCCATTGCTTCTTTCCGGCCACACGCTCGCCGGTTAGCGCGCGTTAGCTCAACCGCCGCTAACCCGCCACGAAGCGCTCTTCAGACGAATCGTCACCGATTCGAGTATCGGCGTCTGCATCGATCGAATCGCGGCCATCCGCCAGACCTTTGCTGCGTCGCCAACTGGCGGGCGGCATGCCGAATTCCCGCTTGAACGCGCGATTAAATGCAGCCTCCGATTCATACCCAACCTGCTCGGCCACTGCCGCAAGCGTCTGGTTTCCGTCCCGCAACGTCTGCGCTGCGACCTGCAAGCGCCATCGGGCGAGGTACTGCATGGGCGGCTGGCCAAGCAGTTCCGTGAAGCGCTGCGCAAGCGCCGAACGCGAGAGACCTACCTTGCGTGCGAGTTCTTCGACGGTCCAGCCATAGGCGGGTTGCGCATGCAGCATGGCGAGTGCGCGGCCAACGAAACGATCGCCTACTCCTGCCAGCCAACCCTTGCGATCTGCCGGCAGCGACTCGATGCAACGTTGCACCGCCTTCACAAACAGCAGCTCCGAAAGCCGTGCGAGCACGATCGCGCTGCCCACGCGCCAGTCGGCCGCTTCGTTGGCGGCAAGTTTCAACGACGATTCGAGCCACGCCGATTGTGGATCGTTGCGCATGTCGACCTTGAAGAGTCGCGGCAGTGCCGAAAGGACCGGGTTCGTCAATGAATCGTCGCACGCAAGAAAGCCACAGATGATCCGCGTGTGCGCACCACCACCGCCGAAATTCAACGTCATCACTTCGCCCGGCGAGGTGCTCAGATACTTCGCCATGAGTTCGTCCGAAGGCGCGGGCTCGACGTCGAGTGAACTGCCCATCAGATGCGCTTCGCCTTGCGGTACGACGAGAAGTTCTCCTGCGTCGACACGAATCGCAGAAGCAGGATCGTCAACGAGGGCAGCCCAGCAACTGCCTTCCGTTATGAGGTGATAGGACACGATGCGTTCAGCGCGCGGCAGGAACGTGGCGCACAAATCCGACGTGACTTCCCCGACGACACACCAGGGTGCGGTTAAGTCGGCGTTTAGATACACCGCCCCTCCGAGACGCACCACGCGAAGGACATCTGAAAAAGCATCCATAAAAGCGCCCATCAGTTTCGGCGTCCTGCGCAAAACATCTGGACGCCTGGTCATTCCTCGAACCGGCTTGCGTGCCGATACTAGCACCCATGCAATTCTGCACCAACGAACGGTGAAGCGCTCATGGAACGTCAAAGGCGCGGGCACCTCTTTATCCGGAGACAAACATGAGTCACGCGGACATCTATCGAGGCCAATGCTTTTGCGGCGCCGTGCAGTTCACGTTGAGTGGAGAACCTGCGGGAATGGGCTATTGCCATTGCGAGTCGTGCCGCCGCTGGTCGGCCAGCCCGATCAATGCATTCACGCTCTGGAGCCCCAACGCACTGCGCGTCACACATGGTGCCGAGGACATCAGCACCTACAACAAGACACCGCACAGTTATCGCAAATGGTGCAGGTTGTGCGGCGGACATCTCTTCACGGAGCACCCGGGACTCGGCCTCATCGATGTCTATGCCGCGGTTGTAGACGACTTCCCGTATGCAGCGGGTGTCCACGTTCACTACCCGGAGTCCGTGCTACCCATGAACGATGGCCTGCCAAAACTCAGGGACCTGCCGAGCGAAATGGGCGGCTCGGGCATCAGCGCTGTCGAGTAACTGTCGAGTAGCCGTCGCGTCTTCTAGTTCAGTTTGATTTGCCCGTTCGCCGCGCGGGCATGCTCGCAGCAAGCATTCGCGGCGCCATCAGACACGCAGCACAACCATGCACTCGCGCATCGCTGCCCTGGCCCTTCAGGAGTTCTTCATGTCCGCTGTTGATTCCGCTTTCGCACCCGTTGCAGACTTCACCGCCGTCAAGCTCCGCCAGCAGGTGGCCTGGTCGACGGGCAACTATGCCGTTGTTGGTACCACGCTGCAAATCGTCGGAGAGAACCTCTGCGAAGCGCTCGATGTACGCGCCGGCAATCGCGTGCTCGACGTTGCCGCCGGCAACGGCAACGCGACACTTGCCGCTGCGCGCCGCTATTGCGACGTCACATCGACCGACTACGTCGCCTCGCTGCTAGATTCCGGCCGTGCGCGCGCGCAAGCCGAAGGGCTCCCGGTGCAGTTCCAGCAAGCGGACGCTGAAGCGCTGCCCTACGCGGATGCCTCATTCGACATCGTGATGTCGACCTTCGGCGTGATGTTCACGCCTGACCAGGAGAAAGCGGCCGCCGAACTCGTGCGTGTTTGCAAGCCGGGCGGACGGATTGGTCTCGCGAACTGGACGCCGGAGAGTTTCATTGGGCAGCTATTCAAGACGATCGGCAAGTACATTCCACCGCCGGCAGGCGTGAAGTCACCCGCGCTCTGGGGCACGAAGGCGCGCCTGGAAGAGCTTTTCGGCGCGAACGCCAGGAACGTCATCGCGGCCAGCCGCGATTTCACGTTCCGCTACCGTTCGCCGGAACATTTCGTCGACGTGTTCCGCACGTTCTATGGGCCGATGAACAAGGCGTTTGCCGCACTCGAAGGCGAACCGCACGCGGCGTTTCTTCGCGATCTGATGGCGTTGATCGAGAGCCGCAACCGCTCGAACGACGCGACGCTCGTCCTGCCGAGCGAGTATCTCGAAGTCGTGGTGGAACGCGTGTGAATGGAGTCTGACGCGGATCGTCTGGTCGTTTCCTTCAGACGCCGCTTTTCCTGCGTCAACTGACTTCGCTGCGCTCACGCGCGGCGAAGTCGTCCCGTGATGCGTCGCGACACGGCATACGTGTCTGTTTCAGTCCAACTTCCATTCAGGGTTTGTCGGCTTTGCGACGACGCTTCGCCCGGTATTAAACCCGCAGAGACAGCTGAAACGCCCGGCAGACAAGGCTTGCAGCAACGTGGCATGGACTCTGCGAGTACACGGCATTCATGCCGCTACGCAATCGATCACGTGATCGACCAGAGGACATCATGCTCATCTATCTATTCCAGTTGTTGAGAAAGGCGCTTGACCGTGCTGAACATAGCCGCCGCGACGCGTACCTCGCATCCGCGGTCGACATGGTCGAACTCGAACGCCGCATGCATGCAAGCGAAATTGACTGACGCACACGCGCCGACGTCACGATCCAACTTTCTGACTCTCTCAACAACATGGACAGCACAGTCACATCGCAAGCCTCTTCATCCGTAACGTCGGTGATCGCACTGCATTGCTCAGGCTCGGGAGCGGCGCAATGGCGCAAGCTCGGCGAAGCGCTTGGCTCGCGTCACGCGTTCGCCGCGCCCGAGCACTACGGCTGCGACAGCACGGGGCCGTGGAGCGGCGAGCGCGCGTTCACGCTCGCCGACGAGGCCGCGAAGACCGTCGGCATCATCGACGCATCGCATGGCAAGGTGCATCTCGTTGGCCACTCGTATGGCGGCGGCGTGGCGTTGCGCGCAGCCGTCGAGCGGCCCGAGCGTATCGCGAGTCTGACGCTATACGAGCCCTCGGCGTTTCATCTGCTCAAGATGATGGGCTCGTATGGAGCGCACGCGCTTGCGGAAATCGTTGCGATTTCGAAGCGCACCGCCGATGGCGTGAGCTGTGGCGACTATCGGGGCGCGGCGGCTTCATTCGTCGATTACTGGGGCGGCCGGGGCGCGTGGGCAGCACTGCGGCCTTCGGTGCAGGACGCACTCACGCGCTGGGCGCCGAAGGCGCCACTCGACTTCCGCGCACTGCTCGACGAGCGCACGCCCGCCAGCGCATACACAGGTTTGCGTGTCCCGGCGCTGATCATGCGCGGCCAGCACGCGCCCATTCCGACGCGCGCGATTGCCGAGCGACTGCCGATGCTGTTGCCAGCGGCGCGGCTTGCCATCGTCGAAGGTGCAGGACACATGGGACCGCTCACGCACGCTGACAAGGTCAATGCGGCCATCGTGCGGCATATTGCGGAGGCTGATGCGATCGCCTGAAGGCGTCAAGGTTGTTGCTGTTGCGCTTCTTGGGCTCAATGCCTATCTGAAGGATGCGACGTGCCGACGCTTGCGCCTTGCTCGCAGAGTATCCGGCTTGGGCCGCAGTCGGCGGATCTGGCTATATCGTTGCCATGATCTCTTGCCCTTCTTCGTGCGGGGTGCGTCCGCTTTCTCCTTGGTGTGAACGTATCGCGATGCGCGACTACACTTGCATACATCACACATTGCAGAAAGACTTCGATGATCGACATTCGGCCCGCCCGTTTTCCCGACGATATCGACGCCGTGCGGGCGATTTTCCGCGAGTACGCGGATGGTCTTGGTGTTGACCTTGGCTTTCAGGCGTTCGATGAGGAACTGGCCGCGCTGCCCGGTAAGTACTCGCCGCCGCGTGGCACGATATTGCTCGCTTGGCGCGACGAACGCGTGATCGGCTGCGTTGCGCTGCGGGCTTTCGAGTTTGATATCTGCGAGATGAAGCGGCTTTATGTGCGGCCCGAAGGGCGTGGGCGTCAGCTTGGGACACTGCTTGCGCAGGCTGTCGTGCATGCTGCGAAGGAAGCGGGGTATCGGAGGATGCGGCTCGATACGCTGCCGAGTATGAAGAGCGCGCAGCGGCTCTATGCTTCTCTTGGGTTCAGGCCGATTTCTGCTTATGTGTTTAATCCTGTTGAAGGGACGCAGTTTTTGGAGCTTGAGATTTGAACGTTAGGGGTTTTGGTTTTTTGCTGGCGTTCGCGATGGGATGTTTGCTGCGCAAGCCTTCATTGTGTGCTTGCTTTTGTGCTGGCATCCGCGATTTGTTAGCGTGCTTCACGCGTCGCCCCTGTGCGGGGCGGCACCTACTTTTCTTTGCCGCCGCAAAGAAAAGTAGGCAAAAGAAAGCGGCTAACACCGC
>NZ_FNDI01000001.1:0-146661 GCF_900100565.1 Paraburkholderia steynii
GCCATCGAGCACCCACACTTATCGGCTGTTGATTGTTAAAGAACATTCGCTAAAAAGCCGCTGTTTTCTGCTGCTTTCTTGCGTCTCCGTCGTTTGGAGAGGCCGAATTATGCGGAACCCCCAGGGGGCTGTCAAGCACTTATTTCGCACGATCTACGAAAAGTTTGCGATGCCACTTTATTAGGCACACGCATCGACTCTCAATTGCAATGTACTCGCCTATTCAATCAAAGGCTTAGCGCACATTGCAGAGGAGATCTTTGCGCCGGACACGACGCAAATCGCACAAAAGAAAAAAGCACGCGGAACATCCGCGCGCTTTTTTCACAAGAACTCCCGGCTTGGTGAGCAGCGTGAAGTCCGCTACCCATGCGCCACTTCACTCAAGAACCGACGTAACCCGGCGGTGCGTTCACGTTGCTCTTCGCGACGCTCGCATTCTTCGACACCACATAAACGGGCGCTTCCGTCAGATTCAGCTTTAGCGTGCCGTCCGTGTAGTTCAGCGTCATCGGGTTGCCCATCATGTCGAGCACCTTGACCGTGCCGCTCGTGCCAGGCGCATCGACTGCAAGGCTGTAGGCCGCGCTATACGTCGAACTGAAGCCCGCGCTTGCACTCCACGCATCGTCGTTGTGCGTCCACAAGGCGGTGATCACCGATCCATTGTTGACCTGCTGGAACGAGTAAGCATAGACACCCGACGGGGTGTTCTTCACAGGGCCAAGCGTATTCGTGCCATCCAGAATGCGCGACATCGCACTCACGACCATGGCGGCCGGCTTCGGGCTGATGTTGCTCGCACCGAACGAGCCTTGCGCGTTCGACAGATCGAAGAACGTGCCATAGCCCACTTCGCCCGGATAGTCCGCACCGTAGAACACGTACGAAACGTCCGCGCCTTCGCCCAGCAAAATGATGTGCGTGCGCGCGACGACGGCGCCCTGCGCGAACAGCACGTTACCCGTCGGATAGTTGGGACCGTACTGCGAACCGAGGTCATAGCTGATACCCACTTCCGTCTGATACAGCTTCATGCCCGAGCGGTACTGGTTCAGCATCGTCGTGCGCAGCGTGCGCATCGAGTTGTTCAGCGCGTTCGCAGCATTCGCGGCGACGGGGTCGGTTGCGAGACGTTCGGGCGGATGCGAAGGCGACGTGCCCGCATCGTAGTAGCCGTGCGTCGCCACGCCATCGATGTACTTGCCGTAACCCAGCGAAGCAATGCGTTGCAGACGGTTGTTCGTGAGGCTCGGGAACGCGTCCGCCGGCCCCATCACGACAGCGCCCGGATCAGTCGAGTGAATGCCCTGATAGACCGATTGGTACAGCGACACGAAATTGGCATCCGTATCCGTCCAGAACTGATTCGGCTCCCACGTCACCTGATAGTAGTTCGCCGACTGCGTCGGGAAGTACTTCAGGCGAATTGCGTTCGACTCGGTGCCGACGCGGCTCATGTAGTTCTGCAGGTACGACATGTCCTTCGGCAAGGTCGTGAAGTCCTCGACGCCCCCCGACTTCGACGCCCATCCGGGTGTGCCATCCAGACGGATCAGGCGCATCACGTTGCCCGACGTATAGAACGAGTCGAGATTGTTCGCCGACGGATTGAAGGTGTTCGCGCCATTCGGCTCCATCACCGACATCTGGCGGTCGTCGATCGTCTGCGTGATGCCGAGGCCAGCGAGCACCGCTGCGCGATCGTTTTCACCCTGCATGCCGAAGCGGTGCTGCTCCTGCTTCGTGTACGTCACGGCGGGCACGATGCCACTCAGGTTCGGAATCACCCCGAAGGTGGCGATGCCCGTGGGACGCGTGCCGGCCTGCGGTAACGCGCCACCGCCCGCCTTCAGGCTGCCGGCCACCGCGAAGTAACCCGCGAGTGTCGAATTACAGGTCAGAGTCGTCGTCGCTGCGCCACCCGGCACCGCGAAGCTGCCACTAGCCGCGACGCGGCCCGTCGTATCGTTGATCGACCAGTTCAGCGTGTCGGCATTGCTCGTGTTCGTCGTGAACACAAGCGGGAAACTCGCGCCTGACGCGAACATGCGCGTGCCGTCGCTGCTAGTCGTATCGGCGGAAATCAGCGGACCACCTGCCGACGCGCTTGCCGTCGAAGGCGATACGCAACTGATGTTGCCCGTGGTGTTGCCGTTGGCCGTCGCATTCGCGCCCGACATCGCGGAAGTTTGAGAACCGCTATTGGCCGATGCGCCGGCCGGGTCGCTGCCGCCACCACCGCCGCAGCCCGCGAGAAGGACGGCTATCGATGACGAAACAAGAAGTAAATTGGCTTTCATGGAAGTACGAATGGGCAATCGAAATCCGTCCGAAAACGCCTGGCAAAAATGCCCGAACGCGTACGCTGAATTTCTGGGTTGGCTGTCTTGCACGCGGAGTCGTTCTTACTGCGTCGACTGCCGGTGCGCCGGGGGTGCCGGTAATTTGGAGCAGCGCGTTTCCTGCATGCCCGCAACATTTTTCAGTGCGAGTGAGGCCGTGCTCAACCGATTGCAACCAGATGTAACTGCAAAACAGATCAGGATAATGTCTGATTAATAATGCGATATACGCGGTCATTAATCAGATTTAAACCGGAAGCGCCGTGCGACGGCCTTTCCAGCCTTCAGACAAAAACATCCAGCTACCCAGACTCTTTTTGCAAGGCCGAATCGTACCGAACGACAATGCTTACGTCTGCTGAAACGGGGTAACTCTTTGTAACGTATGAAGATTAATCGCTTGCATTTTATGCGATTGCATTCGCACGGTGACAAGGACCGTATTGAACTTGCACGTGACGCACGTTTCCCAGGTCAAAATTGCGCAATCTTTCAATGACCTGTAAATAGGGATATATGATTGGCGCAAAACAGCTAGCTGGTTTTTTGCCCATTTATTTTCCATTTTTAAAAGGCGCGTATCGCACGATGAATTCTTTTCTGGCGATTTTCCGAATCGCCTGAATCAGTTGCGATTGGTGATTTACTTGCCCAATTCGCGAAATCCAATCCGTTTGTCGCGCTTCACACACACGCACACCGGCTTTTTTCAACCGAATAGCCGAGTTTCATTGACCTCTTGCGAAAGCTGACTCATATTGCATAACGACCATTGCGATTACGTGCGACGCATTGCGTCGTAAAGGCGATGTCCTGCGCACGATGGTTGCCAACGAGAAGAATGTGCGATGCCGTCACGCGTGCCGGCATGGGAGTCTGTCCATGGACACGATTCGCAAGCGTCCAGTGCCGCCGCACGAGCAATGCGACACGACGCAGGAGACAAAACCTGGCGCGCAGCGAGACCATCCTGCGCCGCCGCTCGATCTGCTATTTCCCCTCGACGCTTCAGTGCCTCATGCACGCGCGAACAGGGCTGCGGATGATGCGCACGACCCGTTGCCGACTTATCCGCCACTTTTCAGGCGCATCAGGCCAAGGCCACGCCGTATCGCTTCGCCTACGTCAGTGAGTACGCCCGACTGGAAGCTGAGCACGGGCGCCGCTGTCGTGCTGCTAGGCTTCGCGATCGCATTCGGCACCTACATTACGCTGACGCAACGCGATGCGATGCAAAGCCGCTTGCGCCGCATCGTCACCCAGAACGAACTGCGCGCGATGCCGCGTCACGATCGACCGACGATCGCCGATCGCACGCAGGAACTCGCGCGGAGCCTGCGAGAGCAGATCGAAGCGCTGCGCAGCCGCGACGCCACTGATACGGCCGTCATGGCGGGCGCCGCCGCTCATCAGTCCGCAAACGCCCACAGCAGCACGCTCGCTAGCAGCACGCCAAGCTTGCCGGTAACGACGGCGCCCGTGGCGCCAGCCAAGACACCGCCTAAGACGCAAAAGACGCCCGAGAAACAGACGAAACAGCTCACAGCAAAGCCACTTGCGCCTCCGCTGCCTCAGCCCGCGCCACGCACACGTCAGCTCGCCAGCGTGCCGCCGACCACGCGCGCTCACAGCACGACGGCTGCACAACAGGAACGTCGAACCAGCACGAAGCAGGCAAATACCGCGTGCGGACCGCGTTCGCCTTGTGTGCAAGCGAACGCGCAAAGTCCGCGCAAGCCCGTGAAGGTCGCAAGCAAAACGCCGCCGGCAAAGTCCGCCACGACCACCGTCGCGGCACGACGTACGCCAGCAAAAACAGCCTCAAAGCCCGTGCAGCACCCGCCTCTTCCCACCGTTCAGGCCTGGTCTCCACCCGAGAGTCCCGCCACGTTGCCCGCAAGCGACGACTCGCAAGTCTATCGGCAGCACTAGCTTTCCCGAGCGCCATCATTCCGCCATCGCGAGAAAAGCGGCCGTCTGGCGGAAAGAGACGAAGCGATGTCGCCTGAGCGTGCGCCGTCGTTCTTACCATGGACAGATTGGCAAGCGCCGCATAGAACAGCGATAACGCGCATGCCTCCATCCGAGGACGCTCATTGGGGCGTGGGGAGACACGCGCATGCATCGACAGCTGTCAGCATCCCTGGTCTCTTCGACGAGCGATACGGCTCGCACGCTTTCACGCGTCAGCAAGGCTACCGTCGCACTGACGCTCGCGCTCTTTTGCACGGCATGCGGCAACGGCTCGTCGGACAGCGCGAGCGCCAGCAACGCCGGCACTAACGGCACAGGATCGGGCTCAGGCTCAGGCAGCGGCACGTCGGGTTCGGGCGGCGGCGCAGCACCGACAGCGTCAGTCGCCACCGACGTGCTGACACATCACAACGATCTCGCACGCACCGGTCAAATGCTCGCCGAGACGACGCTCACACCGTCCAACGTCAATTCGGCAACGTTCGGCAAACTCGCGTTTCTGCCCGCCGACGGCAAGGTGGACGGCCAGCCGCTCTCGGTCACCAGCCTGTCGATCAACGGCACGACCCACAACGTGATCTATGTCGTGACGGAGCACAACAGCGTCTACGCGTACGACGCCGACAACTACGCGCAACTATGGAAGGTCTCGCTGACGGGCACGAACGAAACACCCAGCGACAATCGCGGCTGCAACGACATCACGCCGGAAATCGGCATTACGTCGACGCCCGTCATCGACCGCAGTCGTGGCGCGAATGGCGTGCTGTACGCGGTCGCGATGACGAAGGATGCAAGCGGCGGCCTTCATCACCGCCTGCATGCACTCGATCTCGCGAGCGGCGCCGAACTCTTCGGCGGTCCGACCGAAATCGCGGCGACCGCGCAAGGCACGGGCGGCAACAGCGTCAACGGCGTACTCACCTTCGATCCTTCGTTGCATACGGAGCGCGTCGCGTTGACGCTCGTAAACGGCAACATCTTCATGGGCTGGACGGCGCATTGCATGGCCGGCGCCTACACGGGCTGGATCATGAGCTATAGCGCCGACACGCTGCAGCAGACAGGCGTCGTCAACGTCGCGCCGAACGGCCATCAGGGCTCGGTGTGGATGGCGGGCTCGGGCATGGCATCGGATGGCACGTCCATCTACCTGGTGGACGGCAACGGCACGTTCGGCACGACGCTCGATGCCAACGGCTTCCCCGTCGATAGCGATTACGGCAATTCGTTCATGAAGCTATCGGCCAGCCCGCTCAAGGTGACCGACTACTTCGCGCCGCTCGACGTCGTGGCGCTCGCAAACGCAGACGGCGACTTCGGCTCGGGCGGTGCGATGCTGCTTCCCGATCAGAAGACTGCCGACGGCACCATCAAGCATCTCGCGGTCGCGGCGGGCAAGGACAACAAGATCTATGTGGTCGATCGCGACACGATGGGCAAATTCAATGCGAGCGCGAACAACATCTGGCAGGTGTTGACGGGCACGCTGGCGGGCGGCATCTGGGGCTCGCCCGCTTATTTCAACGGCAGCGTCTACTACGGCGCATTGAACGACAACATCAAGGCGCTGCCCGTCACCAATGCGATGGTTGCCAGCACGGCTGCATCGAAGAGCCCGACGACCTTCGCCTATCCGGGCGCCGTGCCCGCGATATCGGCGAACGGGACCTCGAACGCCATACTGTGGGCCGCGGAAAACGGCACGACGGGCGCGCTGCACGCGTACGACGCGACCAATCTCGGCAGCGAACTCTACAACAGCAATCAGGCGGGAACCCGCGACCAGTGGGGCGCGGGCAACAAATTCATCACGCCGATGATCTCGCGCGGCAAGGTCTACGTCGGCGCGACCAACGGTGTTGCCGTGTTCGGCCTGCTGCATTGATCATGCTGTGACCCATATCGCGTTGCAGCACGGAAAATGGCGACGAATGGCGTGCTTCTGGCGTGCTGCGCCGCTGTGAGGCGATATGCTGGAATAGCTACCCTTCGGCCTGCGATGGCCTGACTGGCCGCAATGGCCATGTTGCACGTCATGGCTTCATGCGTACCTCGCGACGCGCATCCGCGCCGACAAGACCAAGACTTCGCCAGGGAGTCCGCTCGCTTATGACACGCTTCGCCCATGCTGCAATCGCGCTTTTCGTCGTCAGCGGCGCATCCGTTGCGCAGCACCCGCTGACCTATCCGGGACGCAGCCAGAGCCCGGGACAACAGGCCGTCGACAACGCCGCGTGTTACGCGGATGCCAACAAGACGACGAAAGTGAACATGGCGCGCGAGTCGCAGCGTCCGCCGCCACCCGGCAAGGCGGCCGCCGCTGCGCCGCGGCCTATCGTTGCGCCCTCGCCGGTCAATCCGCCCTTGCCTTCCGCGATGGGCGCCTCGGGCGCATCGGGCGCGATGGCGGCGTCCGCCCCAGCGGGCGCAAGCGGGGCAACCATCGCAACGGCCGCAAGCGGTGCGAGCGGGGTCGCAGCTCCGTCGACGGTTGCAGCGGCATCGGGTGCTTCGGGCGCGATGCCGGCATCGGGCGCGCTCGAGGCTTCGGGAGCCAGCATGCCGTCGGCGGCTTCGCTCGCGGCCATGCCGCCACCGCCTCCACCCGAGCCGCCGATGGTCCGTTACTGGACCGCTTATTCGAAGTGCATGCAGCAGCGCGGCTACTACACGCGCTAGCGCCCGCGTCATTCATGCGACGAAAGACAAACGGCATGCCGCCGTTTGTTCCATCGCGCCGTCACTCCGCTTCAATGCGCTTTTGAAGGTGCCGCCACTCGCGCGTCGAAAGCAAAGACACGCCGCATTGTTGAACATTACAAGCCGGACCCGATAGCCCGCATTCGCCGAGACTCGCCTAGACTAATACGCACCCACGCAAGGCGAACTCAACGGACGGGACCATGAAAGGCATCTTGATCGAGAAGCAGGACAACGGCAGCCGCGCGTCCATCACCGACATCGACGAAGCGAATCTGCCCGCAGGAGACGTGACCGTACGTGTCGAATGGTCGACGCTCAACTACAAGGACGCGCTTGCGATCACGGGCCGCTCGCCCGTCGTGCGCAGCTTTCCGCTGGTGCCCGGCATCGACTTCGCGGGCATCGTCGAAGCGAGCGAGCACGCGCAATGGAAAGCCGGCGACCACGTGATCCTGAACGGCTATGGCGTCGGCGAAAAGCATTGGGGCGGGCTCGCGCAACGCGCGCGCGTGAGCGGCGACTGGCTCGTGCGCACGCCTGCCCCGCTGACATCACGCGACGCGATGGCCGTCGGCACGGCCGGCTACACGGCGATGCTATGCGTGCTCGCGCTGGAACGTCACGGCGTTACGCCGGCGCAAGGCAAGGTGCTCGTGACGGGCGCGGCGGGCGGCGTCGGCAGCGTGGCGATCATGCTGCTCGCGAAGCGCGGCTATCACGTGATTGCATCGACGGGTCGTCCTGCTGAGTCGGACTATCTGCGCGAACTGGGGGCGCAGGAGATCATCGATCGCGCGGAACTGTCCGGGCCGGGCAAGCCGCTCGCGAAGGAACGCTGGGTCGCCGCCGTCGATGCCGTGGGCAGTCACACGCTGGCAAACGCCTGCGCGGGCACCGCGTATGGCGGGATCGTCGCCGCATGCGGACTCGCGCAAGGGATGGACTTCCCCGCCACCGTCGCGCCCTTCATTTTGCGCGGCGTGACACTTGCAGGCATCGACAGCGTGATGGCGCCGCACGAGCGCCGCGTCGAGGCATGGCAGCGCATCGCGCAAGACCTGAGCACGGCGCGGCTGGCCGCAATGGTCAAGGAGATCAGCCTTGCGGAAGCGCTGGCGGCCGCGCCAGACGTGCTCGACGGCAAGATCCGCGGGCGGCTCGTGGTGGACGTCAACCGATAGCACACGGGCACGTATTATCGAACAGACTTATGCATCTGACTATTTTTAATCGATTTGCCTGATTCAGATGCGAACCTTAAGCTGAATGCGAATCCGCCAACTGCAACAGACTGGATCGCACCATGCAAGCTCAATCGTTCAAGGTTCGCGTCGACGCAGTGCGCGACGAAGCACACGGCGTCCGCTCATTCGTCATTTCGCGCCTCGATGGCGTGCCGTTCGACGCGTACGAACCCGGCGCGCACATCGATGTCACGAGTCCATCGGGCGTCACGCGCCAATATTCGCTATGCGGCGACCCCGATTGCCGCGACACGCATCTGTTCGCCGTCAAGAAAGAAACGCAGTCGCGCGGCGGCTCGCGTTCGCTGCATGACGACGTGCAGATCGGCACCGAACTGTCCATCGGCGCGCCGCGCAATCTGTTTCGCCTCGCTGAAAATGCCAGCCGGCATGTGTTGATCGGCGCGGGCATCGGCATCACGCCACTGCTTTCAATGGCGTATCGGCTGCAGAAGGTGAACGTGCCGTTCGAATTGCACTACTTCGCGCGCAGCGCCGAACATGCGGCGTTTCTTCCGCTGCTCTCGCGCGCTCCGTTCGACGCGTACGCGACGCTGCATTTCGGCATCGAGCCGGACGCGCTCGATGCAGAACTCGCCGCGTGTCTTGCCGACGTGCCGCAAGGCACGCATGTCTACACATGCGGCCCCGTGCCGTTTATGGATCGCGTGGTCGCGGCGGGCGAAGCGCGCCTCCCTGCCGACGCGATTCATCTCGAACGCTTCACCGCCGAGCCTCAAGCGCCCGGCAGCGATTCCGCGCTCGACAGCTTCGACGTGCAACTGTCCAGCAGCGGGCAGACCGTTCGCGTTGACAGCAAGACCTCGATCGTCGAGGCGCTCGCTGCGATCGGCATCGAAGTGGACACGTCTTGCGGCGAAGGCGTATGCGGCACCTGCATGGTCGACGTGGTGAGCGGCGAGCCCGAGCATCGCGACCATTGCCTGAGCAAGGCGGAACGCGCGAGCAACAGCGTGATCTGTTGCTGTGTGTCGCGCTCCCGCTCGCCCGTGCTCGTGCTCGACCTCTGACGCTACGTCTTGTCGAAGCGCTTCACCATTTCGGCCATCAGGTCTCGCATCCACGCGATGCCTTCGTCTTCGTGGAAGTGCTCGTGCCAGTGCATCGTCACGGTGGCCTGTGGAATCGGCACAGGCAGCGTGTAGACGCGAAACGCGTCGTTGCCGTTGAGGATGCCCGCAAGCCTTTGCGGCAACGTCGCGAACAGATCGGTCACGGCCAGCACGCCAGGCAGCGCCACGAAGTGCGGCAACTGCAGCACGATGTTGCGGCCCACGCCCTGCGCGCGCAACGCATCGTCGAGCGCATGGTGACTGTGCTCGACGGAGCGCACCTGCACATGGGAAGCCTGCAGAAAATGTTCGAGACTCAACGCCGAACCTGCCGGCAGGCCGCGGCGCTTGCGCGTCATACACACATACGTCTCTTCGAATAGCAGCTGATGGCGCGTGCGCGCCATCAGCATCGGCAGATTGCCGATTGCGAAATCGAGCCTGCTCGAACGCAGCGCATCTTCTATCTCTTCCACGGGCAGCGGCTCGACCGACAGCTTCACGCGCGGCGCGCGCTCGTGCAACGCCTCGCAGATCGCCGGCAAATAAGCCATCTCTCCCGCATCCGAAAGCGACAGCCGGAACGTGCGCGTGCTCGTCGCGGGGTCGAAGCTCTCCGCATAACGCAGCGCCTCGCGCACCGTATCGAGCGCGCGGCCCACGATGCTTGCAAGCTCCAGCGCAATCGGCGTGGGCTGCATGCCCGAGCGGGTGCGGATGAACAGCGGGTCGTCGAACAGCGTGCGCAAACGCGCCAGCGAATAACTGATGGCGGGTTGCGACAACGCTAGCCGTTCGCCTGCTTTCGTGAGGCTGCGCTCATCGACGATCGCCTGAAACACGCGCAGCAGATTGAGATCGACGTGATCGATTGAGGTCATGGTGGGCTTCCGACTGTGTCTAGATTATTTGCCGGACTTATTGGCCGGCTCATTTTTAATCGATTTGACGCATGATCGGTGCAAAGCGAGACTGATGTCAACGCGAAAGAAACACCACCTGTGTGCGCTTTCGTTCGATTTCACTTCCGACAATCACGTCCCGACACAACACCGATGAGCGACACTACCTGGCAAACCATCGACACCAGTACGCTGCGCGAGCGCGTTCACGCCGATCGCATCGCGCCCTCGCTGTACTACGACCCGAACCTGTTCGAAGCCGAACTCGAGCGCATCTTCTACAAGACGTGGGTCTGGGTCGCACATGAAAGCGAACTGCCGAACCCCGGCGACTTCCGCACCACCACGATCGGCCGGCAACCCGTGATCGTCGTGCGCGACAAGACGGGCGCGGTGAACGTGCTGCAGAACCGCTGCCGCCATCGCGGCGCGACCGTGTGCGAAGAACACAAGGGCAATGCAAAAGGCTTTACGTGCCCGTATCACAGCTGGTCGTATGCGCTCGACGGCACGCTGCGTGCGCTGCCCTACGGCGACGGCTACGAAGGCGTATGCGAGAAAGGCGACCTGCCGCTCGCGAAGCTGCGCGTCGGCATCTATCAAGGGCTGATCTTCGCGAGCTTCGACGAGAACGTCGAACCGCTCGAAGATTTTCTCGGCGGCGCGAAGCCGTGGATCGACCTGTTCATGAAGCAAGGCGCAGGCTTTCCGATCAAGGCGAATGGCGAACACAAGTTCAAGTTCAAGGGCAACTGGAAAATCCAGCTCGAGAACACGACGGACCTGTATCACTTCCCGGTCGTACACAAGTCGTGGATGAAATCGATCGACGACGAAACGGCGGCCGCGATCACCAGCTTCATGACGAGCGATGAGGCGTTCTGCCGTTCGCTCGGCAATGGCCATAGCCTCGCCGTGCTGGTGCCGGAACTCGTCGACCTCGACAAGGACGATGGCGCGCCGCTGCCCGAGCGCTTCAACGAACTGGCCGCGCAGCTCGCCGAACGTCACACGCCGGAAGAAGTGCGGCGCATCGTGCGTTCGCTGATGGGTGTCGGCTTCAACCTGAATCTGTTTCCTAACCTCGCGCTGTCGATGGCGTTCTTCCGCGTGCTGCGCCCCATTTCCGCCGAAGAAACGGAAATCCGCCACGTCGCGCTCGCAATGGACGGCGGCCCCGACGAAGCGAACCGCGTGCGCCTGCGCATTCACGAACACTTCCAGGGCCCGTTCGGTTTCGGCAGTCCCGACGATGCGGAAGCATGGGAACGCGTGCAGCGCGGCTCATATGCAGGACCCGAAGTGCCGATTCTCGTCAACCGTGGATTGAATCGCGAAACGACGGCCGCGAACGGCGAAAAAACCGCACACGCAACGGATGAAACGGGCATGCGCGAAGCGTATCGCCAGTGGCGCGCAATGATGGAGCAGGCATGATGGACGATCGCAACGCACTCTTCTCGCAACAGACTCTCGCGCGCGCCATCGAATTCATCTGGCGCGAAGCCGAGATGCTCGATCGCCGCGACTATCGCGCGTGGCTCGAACTGTGGGACGCATCGGGCTTCTATGTCGTGCCGATCGATCCGCAAGCCACCGACTTTGCCGCGACGCTGAACTACGCGTACGACGATCAGCACATGCGCGAACTGCGCGTGCAGCGCATGGTGTCCGGCTATTCCGCTTCGGCCTCCGATGCGGCACGCACCGTACGCACGGTGTCGCGCTTCACGTTGACGAGCGATACCGCCGATGTCGTCGAAGTGAAATCGGCGCAGGTGATCGTCGCTTACAAGCGCGGCGTGTCGACGATCTTCGCCGCCGATCTCACGCACAAGATCAGCTTCGCGACGGGCGAACCGCGACTCGTCGAAAAGGTGATTCGCCTGATCGACTCGACTGAAGCGCTGAGCGCGATCGGTTTCCTGCTGTGATCCTTTGATGCGCGATGCGCGCAGCGGCTACGCAAGGCCGCTGTGCGTAAGGAGCGAACCCCGATGCCTACACTCGAAGTCTATCTGCCGCATGGACACGACGAAGCGCGCAAAGCGTCGCTGATCCAGGGTCTCACACAAGCGACGGTCGCCGCGATCGGCGCGCCTGCCGAAGCGGTGCGTATTCTGCTGAGCGAGATGCCCGCCACGCATTTCGGTTTGGGCGGCAAGACAGCGGCTCATGGCGCGCCGCCTTCGCTGCCCGTGATCGTCGCGATCCTGATTGCGGGCCGCACCGATGCGCAAAAAGAAGCGCTGATCGCCGCATTATCCGAAACGGCCGCCGCCGTGCTCGATGCGCCGCTTCAGGCCACGCGCGTGATGATCAAGGACATTCCCAACACTGACTTCGGCATTGGCGGTCAGACGGCCCGCTCGCTTGGACGCTGAGACGAAGCTAGATGCGTGCATCGGGAGCGAGCGCGAGTTCGAGCGGCAACGCGACGCGGCATTCGAGCCCGCCGCCGTCTGCCGCTTGTGCCCAGATGCGTCCGCCGTGCCGTGTGACGATGTTCTTGCACAGCGAAAGGCCGATGCCGTTGCCGCCCGCCTTCGAAGAAGAAAAGCCGTCGAACAGACGTTCGTGCGCGTCGGCGTGTACGCCGGGGCCGTTGTCGATCACGCGCAACTCGGCGCGCCCCTCCGCCATGGCCGTCGCGAGCGTCACGACGCCCGTCGTGCCCTTTGCTTCCGTCAACGCTTCGAGCGCATTGAACGCGAGATTCAAAATCACCTGGCCGATCAGCACGCGTTCGCAAAACACGGGCAACGCTTCGCTCGCCTGTTCGATCCGCACGCGCACGCCTGCTTCTTTCGCGCGCAATTCGATGAAGTACGCGACGTCGCTCAGGATATCGCGCAGGTCGGCGTGCGTTTCAGTCGGCTCGCGCTTGACGATGTACTCGCGCACGCTCTTGATGATGAGCGCCGCATGCTCGGCCTGACGGTCCGCGCTGCGCAGTCCCCAGATCGCGGAGTCGACGCTGCCCTGCCCCAGCCGCTGAATTGCGCCTTCGATAAAATTACGCACGGCGGCAAGCGGTTGACTCAACTCGTGCGCAATGGCCGTCGCCATCTCACCCATTGCGTTGTAGCGGCCCGCATATTCGAGCATGCGCGCTTCCGTGCGGCGTGCTTCTTCCGTCGCGACCTCGTCGCTGATGTCGCGGAAGTGAATCAGCAAGCCATTCAGGTCGTTTTCGATCGCAACCCGCCGGCACGTGATGCGCAGCCAGCGCGTCGCACCGTCGCGGCGCGTGATCCGGTAGCGCTGCGCATGCGTCGGCTGCTCGCTCGTCGCGTGACGCAACTGCGTGATGAGCCGGTTGCGATCGGCGGGCGTGCAGTAATCGGGCACGCCACCGAGTGCTTCACCCGGCCCCACGCCCAACACGCGGCGCCCCGACTCGCTGATGTATTCGAGCTTGCCGCGCGGCGTCAGCACCGCCACGCCTTCGCCGAGATCCTGCATGAATTCGCGCAGGCGCGTTTCATAGCGGCGCAGCTTGCGGCGCGTCGCCTCTTCTTCGGTGATGTCGCGGAACTGCACCATCACGACGGCACGCTCATGCAACGGCACATACGTCGCAATGGCTTCCGACAACATGTCGATGCCCGCACGCGAGCGGTAACACCATTCGTACACCTGCGGCCCTTGCGTGATCGCGCGATCCATCGCGGCCACGCCGACCTCGCGCCGGTACTTCGGCTCGGGACGCGTCATGTCGGGTGCCTTGAGCGGCAGCAGTTCTTCGAGCGAGAAACCCAATGCGACACAGGCCGCGCGATTGGCCCATACGATCGCCTTCGTCTGCGCGTCGTGCAGCAGCACGCACAGCGTCAATGCGTCGAGCAGACGGTGAAAATCTTCTTCGGCGGGAAAGTTCATGATGCGCGTGAGACGGGGCTGGAGTGCAAGCGTAACCATAACATCGGCCTTATCTGTCACGCGTCTAAAGATTTCTTTAGACGCGCGGGCGTCGATACCAGGAAACGCGGACCGGCGCCCCAATTGCTGCCGCTTTTTTGCGTTTCTAGACTGGCCTGAACGTCAATAACGTCAAACGTATTCAGGAGATTCGACATGTCAGCCGCCACTGCCCTCGCCACAAGCAACGTTCACACGCTGCAATCGGAACCCGCCGATGCCTTGCCCCTCGATGCGGTGATCGAAGAAATCGCCGCGCGTCGCGACGAGTTCGATCGGCTGTCGCACGTGCCGCGCGATGTGATCGCGAAGCTCAAGCGCGCCGGCATCTATCGCGCGGGCACGCCGCGGCGCTTCGGCGGCGACGCGCGCGCACCGGGCGAATTCCTCGCGATGATCGAACGCATTGCGGTCGCGGACGGTTCGGCTGCATGGGTCGCGAGCTTCGGCAGCGCGAACGTGTATCTCGCCGCGCTGCCGCTCGCGACGCAGCAAGCAATCTACGCCAGCGGCCCCGATCAGGTGTTCGCCGGCGGCCTCTTTCCCGTGCAGGCCGCGCAGCCTGCGCTCGGCGGCTGGCGCGTGAACGGCACGTGGAAATTCGCGAGCGGCTGCAAGGGCGCGGACTGGCTCGGAGTAGGAATCGGCGTGGGCAAGGATGGCGGCGCACCCGGCAAGCCGCGCACGGCCGTGTTCCGTCCCGGGCAGGTCGAGATCGTCGAGAACTGGGACGTGGTCGGCATGCAAGGCACAGGCAGCCACGATCTGCGCGTCACCGACCAGTTCGTCGCCGATGACTGGACCTTCGTGCGCGGCGGAACGCCGACCGTCGATGAGCCGCTGTATCGCTATCCGACCATCGCGTACGCGGCCCAGGTGCTCGCCGTCGTGAACCTCGGGCTTGCACGCGCCGCACTCGACGTCGCCAACCAGATGGCGGGCGGGCGCAAGACGACGACGGGCGCGCCGCAACTCGCCGACCGCGCGTATTACCGGATCGAACTCGCGAAGGCCGAAGCGCAGTTGCGCTCGGCGCGCGCGTTCTTCTACGAATCGACGGATGATGTGTGGCAATCGATCCTCGCCGGCAACGACGTGACGCCCGATCAGGTCAGCCTGCTGCGCCTCGCGGCCACACAGATCGCACGCGAAGGCGCGGACGTGGTGGGCCGCGCGTACCGGCTGGGCGGCACGATGGCGATTTACCGCTCGCATCCGCTGCAACGTCTGATGCGCGATGCGATGGTCGTCACGCAGCACGCGTTCCTCGGCGAAGGCAACTACGACGGCGCGGGCGCCGTGTTCGTCGGCGTGCCGCCGATCCCCGGTTATCTGTAACTGCGTTGGATACTTTTCATTTCAGGCCTGTTTTCAAGGGAGTTTCGTTTCATGACTGACAATCGTTCGCTGCCGTTGCGTGTGCTGTTCTGCTGCGGCGTCACGCAGAATTTCTTCGACTTGCCGCGCGAGAAGATCGGCGAGGTATGGCAGGCTTACGGCAAGATGCTGGCCGCCGTCGAAGCGATGGACAACGTGCGCGTGCTCGGCGTGATGGACGACGACCGGCTCGTCGTCGGTCAGTCGGACGGTGCGCCGTGGACGTTCTACATCATGGCCGACGTCGCCGATTTCGACACGGCCGTGGCCGTGTGCAACCTGTATCGCACGACCCCCGTCGGCGAATACAACCTGTGGCGCTACGGCAAGATCGAGGCGCGTGTCGGACGTGCGTTGACGGTGCCGCCTGCTGCACAGAACGCGTCCTGAGCCATGAGCGATATCACGTTGGCATCCAGCGCGCTCGAAGCCTTGCAGGCGCGCATCGTCGCGCTCGAAGCCGAGAACGCGGTGCGCAAGACCATTGCGCGCTATATGGCCTTGTGCGATGTGCCCTCGGGTACGCTCGACGGCGAGACGCTTGCCGCGCTGTTCACGCAAGACGCGATCTGGGAAGGCATCGGCCCGCAGTACACGCAGAAGTTTGGCCATCTGCGCGGGCATGAGGCTATCCTTGCCATGCTGCAGCGTTATCTGCCGCCCGTGCCGCACTTCGCGACCAACGTGCATTTCCTGACGTCGGAGACGATCGAGGTCGACGGTGCGCGCGCGAAAGGCCGCTGGATCATGCTGCAGGCGTCGGGCTACGTCGATGCGCGCGCCGAATTGATCGCCGCGCGGCTCGAAATCGACTTTGTGCCCGCGCAGGACGGCCGCAACTGGCTGATCCAGCACTTTCGCACCGAGCGCCTCTTCGATGCGCCCTGGCAAGTCAACGCTCGCAAGGACACGACAACATGACTGCATTCATCAGCGAATTCACGCTGAGCGCGGACCCTGCCGCGCCAGGCCCGACCATCGCCATCAAGGACTCGATCGACGTAGCCGGCTATCCGACTACGGGTGCAAGCCGCTCGCTCGCCGACGCGCCGCCCGCCGCCGCGCATGCCGAAGTCGTCCAGCGTCTGCTCGATGCGGGTTGGCGCATCACCGGCAAGACCAACATGCACGAACTCGCGTTCGGCATGACGGGCATCAACGACTACACAGGCACGCCCGTCAATCCGCAGGACGCCGCGCGCATTCCCGGCGGTTCGTCGAGTGGATCGGCATCGGCAGTCGGATTGAAACTCGTCGATGCCGCGCTCGGCACCGACACGGGCGGCTCGATTCGCGGACCGGCTGCATGCTGCGGCGTGATCGGACTCAAGCCGACGTTCGGGCGCGTGTCACGCAAAGGCGCCGTGCCGCGTGAATCCACGCTTGATTGCGCGGGTCCGTTCACACGCGATATCGCCACGCTGGTCCATGCAATGGCGGCTATCGCACCCGCGTTCGACACGGACGCCGCGAAACGCGCGAACGCTAGCGCAAACGTCGCGATCGTTTCCGTCGACGCAGACGCGGCCATCCGCCAGGGCGTGGCGCGCGCGGTGCAGGTCGCGGGCTTTGCGTCACACGCGATCGAACTGGAGCACCTGAAAGAAGCCTTCGAAGCGGGCCTCGCCGTCATCAACGTCGAAACGGCGCGCGCATTCGCGCATCTCGTCGAAACGGGCAAGCTCGGTGCGGATGTCGACGCACGCTTGCGCGTAGCGGTCCAAACGACCCAGGCGCAACTCGACGCTGCCGAGCGCGCGCGGCGTTCATTCACGGCCGCCGTCGATCGCGCACTCGAAAATGCCGACGTACTGGTGCTGCCGACCTTACCCGCCTTGCCAATCACGATCGAAGCCGCGCGCAACGGCACGCCCGTGCTCACGATGTCGTCGCTGATCCGTCCGTTCAATCTGAGCGGGCATCCCGCGCTGAGCTTGCCGATCCCGATTGAAGGCTCGCCGATAAAGGCCGGTTTGCAGATCGTCGGGCGTAAGGGCGCGGACGAACAGGTGTGCGCCGTTGCCGCGCACTTCGAAGCGGCGCTTGCCGCCTCTTGAGATCAACGGCGTACGTTCAGTTGGACGCACGCAGCGAAGGAATTGTTACTCATGTCGAACAGAGTCGTCATCGTGACGGGTGCGGCGCGCGGGTTGGGCGCCGTCGTCGCGAAGCATTTTCATAGCGTGGGTTACAAGGTCGCGCTGGCCGATATCGCATTCGATGCCGCAATTGCACTGGCCACCGAACTAAGCGCGCATCACGAAACCGCGTGCGCGATCGCACTCGATGTCACACGCAAGCAGGACTTCGAAGCCGCACGCGATGCGTTGATCGCGCGTTGGGGTCGCGTCGATGTGCTCGTGAACAACGCGGGTGCGTCGAAGGTCGTGCCTGTGATGGAGATCAGCGCCGACGAGTTCAATCAGGTAATCGACATCAATCTGCGCAGCGTGCTGTTTGGCTGCCAGGTGTTCGGCCAGTATTTCGCCGATCGCGGCGCGGGACGCATCGTCAACATCGCTTCGCTGGCGGGACAGAATGGCGGCTCCGCGACAGGCGCGCATTATGCCGCGGCAAAAGGCGGCGCGATCACGTTGACCAAGGTGTTCGCGCGCGATCTCGCCGCGCACGGCGTGACCGTCAATGCCATCTCGCCCGGACCGCTCGATCTGCCCATCGTTCACGAAAGCGTGCCCGCCGACAAACTCGACAAGGTCATTGCGAGCATCCCCGGCGGGCGTCTCGGTTCGGCGGATTACGTCGCGCAGGTCGCCGTGCTGCTCGCATCGGGCGATGCGTACTTCGCTAACGGCGCGTGCTGGGATGTTAATGGCGGGCTTTACATGCGATAGAACAACGAGCAAAAGGCACGGCACGTTTCACTCAAGCCGTGCTGTTCGATATCATTCTCGCCCGCCCTCGCCCGGACTCCACACTGCCATCACATCGCGCACCAGCGTCGCGATAGACGTGGCCCCGAGCTTGTCCTTGATGCTCGCGCGATGCACGTCGACCGTTTTCACGCTGATCGACAGATCCGACGCGATGCGCTTGCTGCCCTTTCCGTCCAGCACGCCGCGCAAGACTTCTTTTTCCCGCGCTGTCAGCGATTCGATCCGTTGACGCAGATCGCGAAGCTTCTGATCCGCCGCATGCCGTTGCGTCGCGAGCTTCATCGCGCGCTGGATGCGCTCGAGCATCTGCTGCGAGTTGTACGGCTTTTCGACGAAATCGATCGCGCCGTTCTGCAACGCACGCACGGACATCGGAATATCGCCGTGCCCGCTGACGAAAATGATCGGCAAGGTCGCGCCGCGCGCGTTGAGTTCAGCCTGTACGTCGAAGCCGCTCGTCTCCGGCATCCGCACGTCGAGCACGAGACACGCCGGTATGTTCGCGTCGAAGGCCCGCAGGAAATCCGCGGCGTTCGCAAACCCCTCCGACTTCACGCCGACCGACTCCAGCAGCCACGCCAGCGATGTGCGCATGCCATTGTCGTCGTCGACGATATACACGACGGGCGCGGGCGATTGGATGGGCGGGATCTTGCTGGCTGGACTCATGTCTTGAACCTGTCTGCGACGCGCGCCGGATGTTGTCCGGCTGTCTCCACGCGTTCGCTGTTTAATTTTGAGAAAGCTCATCATAACCAGCCCAAATTCGCGTGCAAAGCCTTTATTGCAGGCCTGATCGCGTGACAGCACAGGCCAACGCGCGATGCGCAGATGCGAGTCGAATGCAACCTGGTAAAACCTTTAGACGGGTCGGGAAGCGTGCCAACCCGCGTGCCACTCGCGCGGATTTTTTTCGTGCGACGCATGCCGTACGCTTGATGCATGGGATCGTCGCGCGCGCAACCATCGCGGGCGAGCGGTCGATTCAGCGATCGATTCATAGCGACCACCGTGCAGGGAGCCACTCACATGTCCGATATGCAACGTCCGACCATGCTCGACCCCGACGACGCGCGCAAGCAGTTCCGCCAGGCAATGGCGCATCTGGGCGCGGCCGTCAACATCATCACGACATCCGGCGAGTCCGGGCGTTGCGGCATCACGGCGAGTGCGGTCTGCTCCGTGACGGATGCGCCGCCTACGCTGCTCGTCTGCATGAACCGTTCGAGCGCGATGCATGCCGTGTTCGAACGCAATCGCAATGTCTGCATCAACGTGCTGCCGGGTCATCACGAACTGCTCGCGCGGCACTTCGCCGGGCTCACGCAACTGCCGATGGAAGCGCGCTTCAGCCTGCCGATCTGGGACGAAGGCCCGCACGGCGTGCCGGTACTGCGCGACGCGCTCGCGAGCCTGCAAGGAACGATCGTCGATCTGAAGGAAGTGGGCTCGCATTCGGTGATGTTCGTCGAGGCCACGCAGATTCGCGTGTGCGCCAACGGCGATAGTCTCATCTACTTCGACCGCCAGTTTCATCGCGTGCCGAGACTGTGCGCGGCCTGAGCGCTGGCTGAGCACTTCCTGAGCGCTGTTACCCTGCGTTACTTTTCTCGCACGGCTGTAGCACCTGTGTCCGACACGCGCCCCTAGACTGAAGCCGAATTCAGTGACGCGCATCCATGCGCAGGGAGCAAAAAATGAAGAAGATGATGCTTGGTGCAGCTATCGGCGTGGCGATGCTGGCGGCTTCGGCAGCTGCTTCGGCGCATGTCGACGTCGCCGTCGGACTCGGCGTGCCGGGTGTGATCGTGCCCGCCCAGCCGGTGTACGCTGCGCCCGCCCCCGTTGCCGTGGGCTACGGCTACGGCGACGACTGGCGCGAGCGTCGCGAATGGCGCGAGCATCAGTGGCGTGAACGCGAATGGCGCCGTCACGAAGCGTGGCGTGAGCATGAGTGGCACGAGCGTCAACGCGAACGCTGGGGTTACTGATCGAAGTGTCTGATCGCGCGTTGTGTCATTGAACGCGTGATCTTCTATCGCCTCGCTATGGCCGGAATCAAGCCGGCTGTCGCGAGGCGATGTCGTTCCTGCTACATCACACGACTGGCTTCCACGGCCATGCGGGATACAAACCTCCGTTGCTCTCGACGCTGTCACGCTGCGGATCGCTGCCCTCGCCGGCACGCTCGACGTCGGCGTCATTTGCGCGCGTGTCGGTTTCATCGGATGGCTGCGCCGTTTCGGCCGCCTGTACGGGTTCCTCCGCGAAAGGCAGCGCATCGCCAAACCATTCGACCTCGCGCTTCATCGCGTCGACGTACGTGCGCCAGCCAGTGCGATCGTCCGAAAACAAATGGTCGCGCACGGTAAGCGCAAGGCGCGTGTAGTCCACTTGCTCTTCAAGCAGCAGCGCGGGCCATTCCACAAACGATGCGCTCGCGCGTTTCGCAAACTCTGCCGCCTTCATCTTCGGCGAGACGGCCGCGAGCCATGCGTGCCCGGCCAGTTCCGGATGGGCGTTCAACAGATGATGCACAGTGTGATGTTTTGCATCGGCGGCGAGCGCCGTGGAGAGGGTTTGCAGCGCGTCGCCGAGATGCAGCAGCAACGCGCGTCGTTCAAAAGCGTCTTTCATCGAAGCATGTCCATGCGTAAGTCGAGCGCGCCATTTTGAATGGCACGCGGTGTGAAGCGAAAATCGCGGCGCGCTATGAGCGTATGCCGAAAAAGCCCTGCCACAGCGAATCGAACAGACCCGCGCTGCGTGGTTCCTGCGCAGGCTTGTCGTGTTTCGTTGCTGCGGGCTGAGGTTGCGAAGGCGCGTCTTCCGCAACAGGTTCGCGTGATGACGCAGCCTTAGCGACGGGGTCCGCGCGATCGGCATCAGCCGAATCGGCGGATTCACCTGCCTGCGCTGCGTACCGCGACTGCTGCAAGGCCCACACGCTATCGGCAATGCGTTGCGCCACGTCGGCGTCGCAATCGCGTCCGAGCAGCACGCCGAACAGCACGTCGCGGCTATGGCCTTCGTCGGCATAGCGCATGGCCACGCCGACCATCTGCGTGTACTTCGCCTCGGCCTCGGCCTTGGCCTTGCGCGCCCGCGCTGCCTCGACTTCGCGCTGACGCCTTTCGAGCGCCTCATACTGGCGCATCTCCTGCGCGTAGACGGCGTCGTAGACCTTGCGCTGACTGTCGTCGGAGAGGATCGCGTACGCGTCCTTGATCTCCTGGAAGGCCGCGCGTGCGACCTCTTCCTGTCCGGCGTTGCGGTCCGGATGCCACTTCATCGCGGCCTTCCGGTACGCCCGTTTGATCTCTTCCGAGGTGGCGTCTTGAGACACGCCAAGCTTCGCGTAAAGGGTTGCCATGTCGCGTTGAGTCTCGCTTGCAGACGGTTGCAGATGATGGTCGCGTTCATCGTAGCACGACGCTCCTCGCCGCTCGAAACGAGGCTGGTCCGACAAAAAGCGCGAACATATCCGCGCTTTTCGGGCACCGTTTTTGCGACTGCGATGGATGCGCGCATACAGCGTACGAGCGAGCGGCCATGACGAAAGACACCATCCAGCACGAACGACATCCTGACACGACCGATCGTGCCACGCCGCCCGACCACCCGGAAAAAGCCGGCGCGGAGTCACCGCATCTCGATGCGGGCGAGAAGGACCAGGCCGCGCAACACACGGCGCCGCACGCGTTGATGCTGCACGAGATCGTGCGCGAAGAAGGCGAAGCCGCGCTGGAGCGCACGGTCATGGCGCTCGTTTGGTCGTCGCTGGCAGCGGGGCTTTCAATGGGATTTTCGTTTCTCACGACAGCCGTTCTCCAGGCCGGCCTGCCCGATACGTCATGGCGGCATCTCGTGTCGAGCTTCGGCTACACGACGGGCTTCGTGCTCGTCATCATGGGGCGTCAGCAACTCTTCAGCGAAAGCACGCTGACTGTCGTGCTGCCCGTGCTGACGCGGCGCGATCTCGACTGCTTGCTGAAGGCGCTGCGCCTGTGGATCGTCGTGCTGTTCTGCAATCTGCTCAGTTCGTGGGCTTTTGCCGCGATGCTGCGTTTGCCCGGCGTATTCGAAGCGGATGTCGTCGATGCGCTCGACGAAACGGCGCGCTCCGCCGTTGGTCCCGCCAATACCTTTCCGACCTTCATACGCGCCGTGTTGGGCGGATGGCTGATCGCGCTGATGGTGTGGCTGCTGCCGAGCGCGCGCTCCGCGCGGCTGCTGACCGTCGTGCTGATCACGTGGGTGGTCGCGGTGGCGAAGCTGTCGCACATCATCGCGGGATCGACGGAAGTCGCGTATGCGGTGCTGGCGGGCGACGCGTCATTCGCCGATTATTTCGGCCGCTTCCTGCTGCCAACGCTCGCGGGCAACGTGGTGGGCGGCATGACGCTCGTCGCGCTGCTGAATCATGCGGCCATCGCGCCGGAAATCAGCGAGCGGCGCTGACCATAGCTTGAACTGCACCGTGCCCGTTCATGCGGCGCGGGTCTGAGTGCGCTTTCGTCGATGACGCTTGCTCATGCGAATGTGCGCTTGCGCACACAGCGCGCCCCACGCCGGCGCGCCGTCACAATTCGGACATACATGTCACGCAGTATCGGTCCCCGGAAATAAAAAGTAAGAAACCTTGCGTCCGGTCGCCAGACTGCTTTCGTTTGCCGTACGCGCCCGGCGCCGCCTTCATCGCATTGATCCTCCAAGGGACATTCCTGTGCTGCGCTCATCGCTCTTCACCCGCACCATGATCGGTGCCATCACCTCGCTTGCGGCGCTCGCCGCTGCTCCCGCCGCTCACGCTTCCGTCGATCTGATCGCCATCGGCAAGCTCGACGGCAATCTGCTCGACAAATCGAAAGAGACGTCGGGCAAGCTCGAAAACGGTGCGCCCGGCGATCTGCTCGGCGGTCTTGGCTCGGGCATCGGCTACGCGGGTTGCCATACGTTCCTCGCCGTGCCCGATCGCGGCCCGAACGCGATCTCGTACAACGCGGCGATCGACGACACCGCGTCGTACATCAATCGCTTCCAGACGCTGCGTCTGCACCTGGAAGACGCGCCGAAGGGCGCGTCGCTGCCGTTCACGCTGACGCCGAAGCTCGTCGACACGACGCTGCTGCATACGTCCGATCGCCTCGTCTATGGCACGGGCGCCGCGTATGGCGTGCCGAACGGCGCGCCGAAGCTCAACCGCGACAACCACACGAACTACTTCACGGGCCGCTCGGACAACTTCGATCCGACGCATCTGTCGACGTATCCGCTCGATGGCCGCTTCGATCCCGAAAGCATCCGCATCGCCAACGACGGCGACAGCGTGTTCATCTCCGACGAATACGGCCCCTACGTCTATCGCTTCGACCGCAAGAGCGGCCGCCGCATTGCAACGTACAAGCTGCCCGATACGTTCGCCGTGTCGACGCTCTCGCCCGTCGGCAACGACGAGATCAGCATCAACACGTCGGGCCGCGTCGCGAACAAGGGCATGGAAGGTCTCGCGATCTCGCCCGACGGCACCACGCTGTTCGGCGCGATGCAAAGCCCGCTGATCCAGGACGGCGGCACGGACGCCCCGTACACGCGCATCGTGAAGATCGACATCCGCACGGGCCGCACGACGCAGTACGCGTATCAGCTGACGAACATCGGTACGGCGTCCAAGCCGAAGTACCCGACCATCAGCGACGTGCTTGCGATCAACGATCACGAACTGCTCGTCGACGAGCGCGACGGCAAGGGTCTCGGCGACAACTCGACGGCTGCGTTCAAGCAACTCAACCGCATCGACCTGACGGGCGCAGCGGACGTGAGCCAGGCAAGCGGCGCGAGCGGCCTCGCGCCGTTTGCGGTGAAGAAGACGCTGTTCCTCGATATCGTCGCGGCGCTGACGGCCCACGGCTACAACGCGAACGACATTCCCGCGAAGATCGAAGGCATCGCGTTCGGTCCGGACGTGACGGTGCGCGGCGTGAAGAAGCACACGCTCTACGTCGCGAACGACAACGACTTTATCGGGACCGTCACCGACACGAACCATCCGTCGGGTATCGCGAATCCGAACCAGTTCTTCGTGTTCGCGATCGACACGTCGGATCTGCCCGACTATGTCGCGCAGCGCCTGCCGGGCGTGTCGAAGAACGGCCGCGATCACAATCATGACAACGTCTGCGGCCGCGATGACGACGATCACGATCATGACCATGATGGCCACGGTCACTGACATCGTGCATTGAGTTCCTGCGTCCCTGACGGACCGTGATGGGACGATGTAACGGGCCGGCCGCGGCAATCTGCGGACCGGCTCTTTTTTTGGGCTGATCCGGCTGATTCTGGCGGATAGTCCGGCTGCGCTTCGACCCGCGCAGCGCCTGCACGCGTCGCTTCACGCGTATAGAATCGACGCATGAAGAAGCCTGTGTCCCCCGCTGTGCGCCGAGATACGCTACCGACCAGCATCATCGAGCCCGAGCTGCCGCTGCACGCGCCGAGCGTTGCATCCGTCGCGCTCGCGATGTCGATCGCGCTGATTTCGTGGCTCGCGTTTGCCGCGCAGACGGACATCACCGTGCATCGCATGCTGTCGCGCGGCTTCGGCGTGATCGACGGCATCGAGCGGCTCACCAGCTATCTGACCAATCTGACCATCTTTACCTGCGCGCTGTGCTTCACCTGCGTCGCCTGCTTCCCGCGTCGCAGCCCGCCGCTCGTGCGCTTTTTCCGGCAACCCACGGTCGTGACGGCCGTGACCTGCTATATCGTGTTCGTCGGCGTTGCCTACAACCTGCTGCTACGCCATCTGTGGACGCCGTCGGGCTGGCGCATGCTGCTCAACGAAACCCTGCACACCGTCGTGCCGATGCTCGCCGCGCTCTACTGGCTGTTGTTCGTGCCGCGCTTTCATCTGACGCTGCGCCATCTGCTGGGATGGCTAGTGTTCCCGCTCGGCTATCTCGCGCTGACCCTGTTGCGCGGCGCGCAGTCGGACTTCTATCCTTATCCGTTCATCAACGTCAGCGAGCTTGGCTACGAACGCGCGCTGCTCAATGCGAGCCTGCTCGTGCTCGCATTCGTGCTGCTGATGGCCGTGTTCGCCGCCATCAATCAGCGGCGGCCGATGCCGTCCTTCACATCTGCCTCACCGCCTCGCCCACCAGAGACCGATCATGACAACAACCCGGCGTGAGTTCATCGTCGCGGGCCTCGGCTCCGCGGCCGGCCTGTGTGCAGCGCTCGCCGCGAGCCGCGACGCGCGCGCCGACGACAAGCTGAGTGAGAGCGATCCAGCGGCACAAGCGGTCGGCTATGTGATCGCCGCAGCGAAAGTCGACAAGGCGCGCTTTCCAACCTACCAGGCCGGGCAGACCTGCGCCAACTGCTCGCTGTTCCAAGGCAATCCAACGGATGCATGGGGCGGCTGCACGCTGTTCGGAACGAAGCAGGTGGCGGGCGGCGGCTGGTGCAGTTCTTACACGAACATGTAGTGCGCCTTGCGCTGGTGATGTTCGGTTAGTATTCGCTGGTATCTGCATGCGGCAGTGTCGTCGATGGCGTTGCGCCCTCGCGACGCCATAACAATCGCCCGAGAGATGCCAACGTCCGTCACGTCCAGCCCGCTGCCGTTTCCTGATCCATGCTCCCCTTCGCGGCGACGCCTCGTAGCGCTCGTTGCCGTGTGCCGCCTGCTCGCCCTCGCCTGTCTGCTCGTCATTGCGTGGCCATCCCGTGCGCAGGGCTCCGTTACGCTCTACGGGCTGATCGATACCAGTATCGAAGTGACCAATCCCGGCAGCGGCTATGTCGCGCGCATGGACTCAGGCGCGTATCGCGGCACGCGCTTCGGCCTGCACGGCAGCGAGCCGCTTGGCGATGGCAACAGCCTCGTCTTCACGCTGGAGAACGGCTTCGATTCGGCAGGCGGCGCATTCTCGGTGCCGGGCAGCATCTTCAACCGGCAGGCGTGGATCGGCGCGCACGGCGCGTGGGGCGAGTTGCGCGCCGGCCGGCAGTATTCGCCGCTCTACATTCCGTTCAAGGGACAGCTCGACGCATTCGGCGCCGGCACGATCGCATCCGGCCTGAACAACCTGTCGAAGATCACGCCCTACACCGACAACGCGTTCGCCTATCTGTCGCCGACCATCGGCGGCTTCAGCGCGACGGGCATGGTTGCGCTGCGGGACCCCGGCGACGACGGCAACGGCATTGGCGGCTACTACGTGACGGCTGAATGGGCGCTCGGCGGGATGAAGCTGCTCTACGCGCACCAGCAGACACATGGCGACGGCGCATTGCGCGCGAACTTCGCGGGCGCGTCGTATCAGTGGGGCGCGCTCACGGGCTTCGTCGCGTACTTCAACGGCGATGGTGGGACGCCGCGCTATCACGATGACGGCCTCTCGGTGTCCGCTCTATGGCAGATCACGCCGCAGGCGAGTGCATCCGTCGGCTACGCGCACGCGCGCGACCGCAGCGGCGGCGACAACGACGCCGATCAGTTCAGCATCGCCTTCGACTACCAGGTGTCGAAGGCGCTGTTGCTGTATCTCAGCGCCGCAGACCTCGAAAATCGCGGACAGGCCACGTTCACGCTGCGCGGCGTGAACGTGACGGGCATCCCCGTCGCTTATCCGGGGGCGCCCGTTCGTGGTGTGCAGATCGGGATGATCGAGCGGTTCTAGCGCGAAGCACTATCGTGCGCGTCGAACTATCGTGCAGGCGGTGGTTCTACGACGCATGCATCGTGATGCGCGGATCGATGGCACATGCATTGCGGAATTCATCGGTGTATCGAACTGCATGCGAGAGATCCTCACGATGAACCTGACCGCGTTTCCTGCATTTTCTATTTCACCGTTCCGTATCGGCAAACGACTGCATACGCCGATGCCACCTGAGGTCGAACCCGATCCGGCGCCGCCGCCCGACGACGATCCCGACCCGGACCCGCACTCACCGCCCATTCCCGGGCGCGAACCGGACCGCGCACCGCCCAGCCAGGAGCCGCCCACAGGCGATCCGCCCGAGCGAGCGCCGCCCATGCATGCGTGTGCCGCCACGCGCGGATCGCACGGGCGTCACGCGCTTAGTTTGCCCGTCAAAGTTGAGAATCGAGCAGCGCGACCGCGCGATCGACGAGTTTCCTGGTCCATGGCCGCCTGTTCCAGTCGTCGAGCGTTACGCGTTTGGACTTCGCGAGATCATCGGCGAAGATCTGCGTTTGACGGCGCGCAAACGCCGCGTCGTAGATGTTGAGGTTGGCTTCGTCGTTCAGCTTGAACGAGCGCGAATCGAAATTGGTCGAGCCGACCGACACCAGGTAGTCGTCGACGACCAGCAGCTTGACGTGGAACATCGTCGGTTGGTACTCGAACATCTGCACGCCCGCTTCGAGCAGCGGTCCCCAGCATGCGCGCGACGCCTCGCGCACGGTATGCGTGTCGATGTGCTTGCCGGGCGTGATGATCCGCACGTCGACGCCCCGCTTCGCCGCTTCGACGATCGCGTTGATCGTCAGCCTGTCGGGAACGAAATAGGCGCTCGCGAGATGGATCGAATGCGTCGCCGCCGTGATGGCCATCAGATACATCAACTGCATGTCGTCGCTGCCGCCGGACGGTGAACTGCTGAACATGTGCGCGAGGCCGTCGCCGACCTCATCCGGCTCAGGAAAATAGTCGGGCCCATGCAATACATTGCCCGTCGCCTTGATCCAGTTATCCATGAAGACGGCCTGCATGTGTCCGACCACAGGGCCCATCACGCGAAAATGCGAATCGCGCCAGTGCATGTCGTCCTGTGCATGTCCCGTCCACTCCTGCGCGATGCCGACGCCGCCCGTGAAGCCGATGCGTCCGTCGATCACCAGCAGCTTGCGGTGCGTGCGGTCGTTCATGCGGCCAAGCCCGGTCCAGTGCGGCTTGTGGTACTGGATCACTTCAGCGCCTGCATCTTTGAGCATCTGCAGGTAGTGCCGATCCATCTTCTGCGATCCAACCCAGTCGAGCAGCACATGCACCGCAACGCCTGCGCGCGCCTTTTCCGACAACGCGCCGGCGATCTGCTCGCCGATCGCGCCGGACCAGTAGATGAACGTTTCGAACGTGATGGTTTTCTGCGCGCTCGCAATGCCTTCGAGCATCGACGGAAAAATCTCGTCGCCGTTGAGGAGCACCTCGAAGCGGTTGCCGGATGTCACGGGTGGGCCGAGCAGCAGACCCATCGAGCGGATGAACTGGGGATCGTCGCTGCCGTACCGGCGCTCGATCTTGTGCTCGATCTTCTTTTCGCCCGTCGACAGATTGGCGACCGCGAGCACGACGACGAGCGTGACGACGGCCGTGAGCAGGATCGTCAGCATGCGCCGCGTTCAGCGGTTGAGGAGGCGTCGAAGCGCACCGCGCCGCGTGGCCGCGAAGACGCGCGTCGGGACGGTGGCTTTACCAGTCGGGATTGTTGACTTCCTGACGATAGCCATAGGCGTTATTGACGAGCCGATGCGGGCGCCCGCCTGCCTGCATCACCTCGCGCCAGCTGCTCAGCGTCGCAAGCGAATCCGTGTGCAGCACGGCGTACGGCTTTCCCGCGATGTCGCCGCCTATGGCCGTGCCGGGAATGAACTCGATTGCAGTGTCGTCGACGGCGATCAGCATGCGCATGTCCGTTTGCAGGATCTGCATTTCATAGCGGGTGGCGGGCGTCATGGCGCGGCTCCTGAATGCATCGGAATTGTTCTACACCGTGCAGTCCAGATCATGATGCTCGACGGGCTGCGACGACGGTTTTCGATGGAACGGGCCGCGTGTCGTGGCGACAGACGAAGCCCAACCGCTCAATTGAAAGCAAGCGGCATTCCAGATGCATGTTCGAGACGAGACGCGGCTCAGGCCGGATGACCGGCAGGCGCGTTGAAAAAAAGACGGACGGAAGGGGTGAAAATTACGCGACGCTGCTCGCTGGCCTGCGCCGAGAGACGCGCCAGCTTCCTATGCCGTTCGGCGTCGAGGAGTCAGTCGATGGGCAGCTGGTCGCAGGCGTTGGTTGCCGTCGACGCGCAGATGAACGAGTAGTCGCCGCTCCAGCGCACGGCAGCGGCGCTCGCATGCACGGCGTCCTGGAAACCGGGCGACGTTTCCCACGCGATATAGCCGGAGCACAGCACGGCGGACATCACGACCAGCGAAAAGGCAATTTTTTCAAAGATCTGAAAACGGGGCGACATGGCAATCTCTTCCTTTAGAGCGCCATTTTATCTCAATACTAGGGTTTGTACCTAGTCTGAATTGCGGCTTTGCAACATGCCAGGGCGGAAATGCACGTTCGCGTGCGTGCCGCCTGGCTTGGAAAGAAGCCATGCTTCGAGGGAAAGGCCCAGAAAACGGGCAGATCTGGCGATGAAGCGGTGCGTGCCGTGCGCCGATTCGCGCAGGAGAAAATGGTCAAGCGCGCCCACTCGATGTCAGTCAAACGGCGCCTGCCGAAGGGGTATCAATCAGGCGTAAGGCGTTTCCGACTGACGCACACGGCCAGGCTGCGCTCGCGAAGCGTCCGCCGTCTTGCAGCCCGCCTCTTCCAGCACGGTCCGCGCACGATCGCGCATATCATCGGCGGCGAGTTGAGCGTCCGAGCCGCTGACCCAGACGGCGAGACGCACCACCGCGCCGCCCCCGCGCTGGTGATCCGCTGCCGTCACGACAGGCGCGAGCGTCGCGCCGCCCAGCACACGCGGATCGCTGGTAATCATCTTCCTCAGTGCCTCAATCGCACAGGCGACGTCCTTGCGCTGCGCAATGTCCACTTTCACCTCGACGCGCTGCGTGCCGCCGCTGCTGTAGTTGATCACGGGGTTGCTCCAGATCTGGCTGTTCGGCACGAAAACGGCATTACCGTCACTGCGTTCGATGCGCGTCGTGAAAAGCCCCACTTCACGCACGATGCCGGCCGTCGCGCCCGTGCCTTCGATCACGTCGCCGGCCCGGAATGGCCGCAGCATCAGCAACATAATGCCGGCTGCAATATTCTGCAGCGTCCCTTGCAGCGCAAGTCCGATTGCGAGTCCGGCCGCGCCGAGCACGGCCAGCACGCTCGCCGCTGCGACGCCGACTTCGCTGAGCGCCGCGAACAGCACCAGCACGCGCACGGTCCATGTGCCGATCGCGTTAATCATCGGCGCGAGCGTCGGGTCCGCGTGGGTGCGCGACATCGCCTTCGACAGCAGCGCGCCAAGCCGGTTGGACAGCCACCAACCGGCAATCAGGATCAGAATCGCCACGCCCGCATGCATCAGGTCATGCATGAGCGATACGAGCAGCGACGGTTGCAGGTGAAACATACGGGCAAGCAGATCATCCATGGTTCAAGGGTTCAGATAGGTCGTTTGAAAAGGTGCAGCGCAACGTCACCGTAATGCCGCGTAACGGGTCATGCCGGACACCTTCGGGTGCGACGCGGCAAGCGCGGCTGACTTGCTCTACACTGGCGGCCCGAACGAAGTCTCGACAGAACACGCGGTTCCGTTGAGCTATTTCCGCCAATGCGCGTGCAAATGCGGTGCCTGAGCGCAGGCCCGCATGCACGACGGAAATCGTGCCCGTTATATGGGACGACGATCCATCTATCGATGAAAACACCTCCCGCCGACACCAGCGAACAGGTCAGCCCGACCACCGCCCCTGACGCCTTCGACAAACTCGTCGGCGACGCCGACCGCGCTCCCGAAATCAGCCTGCCTCGACAGACGCCGTTCCAGCGTTTCTGGTGTACGCGCGTGCTGTCGTCGCTGTCGTTCCAGATGCTCGCCGTTGCAATGGGATGGCACATCTACGCCCTCACCCACAGCGCATTCGCGCTCGGCCTGGTCGGCCTCGCGCAGTTTCTGCCGATGTTCGTGCTGACGCTCGTCGTCGGCCAGGTCGCGGACCGCTACGACCGGCGGCGCATCGCGTCGATCTGCCAGGGGCTCGAATGCGTGGCCGCGGCCCTGTTCGCGTGGGGCACGTTCGGCGGCTGGATCAGCGCGCCCGTGATCTATGTGCTGGCCGCCTGTGTCGGCGCGGCGCGCGCGTTCGAGTCGCCCGCTGTCGCGTCGCTGTTGCCCGGTGTCGTGCCGCGCGCGCAGCTCTCGCAGGCGACGGCGTGGGCCACCTCCGCGAACCAGGCCGCGCAGATCGGCGGGCCGGCGCTCGGCGGCCTGCTCTACGGCATCGGGCCGGGCGCGGCGTATCTCGCCTGCACGCTGTCGTTCGCGCTGGCGTCCGCTGCCGTCAGCACGATCCCGTTGCGCACGAAGCCCGTGCCGCGCGCGCCCGTGACGCTCGAATCGGTGTTCTCGGGCGTGCGTTTCATCCGCAGCCAGCCGGTGATTCTCGGCGCGCTGTCGCTCGATCTGTTCGCGGTGCTGTTCGGCGGCGCGACCGCGTTGCTGCCGATCTTCGCGCGCGACGTGCTGCATGCGGGGCCGCTCGGCCTCGGCCTGCTGCGTTCGGCGTCGGCTGTCGGCGCGCTCGGCGGCACGATCTGGCTTGCGCATTTCCCGTTGCGCAAGCGGCCCGGCGCGGCGATGTTCGGCGGCGTGATCGCGTTCGGCATCGCGACACTCGTGTTCGGACTGTCGCATTCGTTCATCGTGTCGCTGTTCGCGCTGATGGCGCTCGGCGCATCGGATGTGATCAGCGTGGTCGTGCGGCTGTCGCTCGTGCAATTGCGCACACCCGACGAGATGCTCGGTCGCGTCAGCGCCGTCAATTCGCTGTTCATCGGCACGTCGAATCAGCTCGGTGAGTTCGAGTCGGGGGTGACGGCGGGCTGGTGGGGCGCGCAAACGGCCGTGCTCATCGGCGGATGCGCGACGATCGCGATCGCGCTGCTGTGGATGAAGCTGTTTCCGGAATTGCGCCGCACGCGCTCGCTCGAGCGCGAAGAGCAGCACGAAATGGCGGCCTGACGTCAGGCTTCTCCTGTGAGCGACGCGCCGCGCCACGTCAGACAGGCGCTTCCGGCGCGCGCGAGCGATCAGGCGCGTTCATTGCACAGTGCTGGGCAGATCGGCTGCCAACGCACGCTCCGCAGCCATCCATGCCAAGGAGACGCACATGCACCCGAGCCGACGCGCGTGTCGCATTCATTCGATCTACGCGCTCTTCACCATCACCGCGCTCGCAGCCGCGACGCTGATGCCGCTATCGGCGCGCGCCGACGACGCGCCCAGCCCCTGCACGGCGCTCAAGCGCATCGTCGCGGCCGCGCCCACGGGCTTTTCTCAACTGACGCCAGAGGACGGCAAAGGCGTCGCGCAGCCCTACGGCGCCGACGCGCAATGCGGTGCGGCCAAAGGCAGCTACGAATGCTCATGGACGCCGAGCGGCGGCGCAGGGTCGAGTGTGACTGCCTTGCAGGCGGTCGCGGCGGACATCGCCTCGTGCGTGCCCGACGCCACGCATGACGTGAATTCGCCTGCGCGTCAGCACTTCTATATCGGTCCGCGCGAAACGCGTACGCAAATCACCGCGATGCCCGCCGGCGCGAACAAGGTGAAACTGGTGGTCTCCGGCAAATAGCGGGCAAGAAGCGGGCAAAAAGCGCGGGCGGCGAAAAGCGGCCCGCGCCGCGACGCTATTCGACCCGATACCAGACGCGGATACCCGAATACCAGTGGCTCACGCTCGTATCGTCGCCCGAACCGAAGGTCGACAGGCTTTCGATGTTGATCACATCGACGTTGTGCTCCGCAAGCCACGCGTTCGCGCGGTCGACGAGCGCGGCGGCATTCTCGTACACATGTCCGCGGATCATGTGGCGTTGCAAGACCTGGCGTTCGAAATCCTGAAACGCGATTTTGCTCATAACTTGTCTCCGTCAGGCTGTTTTTAATGGTTGGCGCCTGCCGATGAGTCTATCAATGGCAGGACGGGAGCGGCAATTGCTCGATCATCGACAGGCATTGTCAGGAGGGAGCGTCTCATGAGCAGCGAAAAGCAGCAAAAGGCAGCCACAACCAGCCCGGGCGGCGACATCGAACATCCAAAGCACCCGGTTCATAGCGACAACGAAAACAGCAAGATGCCAGAGCGTGACGACGATAACCGCAAGCGGTCGCCCGCGGATCGCCCCGGCAAGAATTCCGGCGAGGGCGAAACGCCGGTTGGCTAGAAGGCATCTGATACCGGCAAATTCCGGCTGATACAAATTGCGCGCAAGCGCGGTCATTTGTGGCAAGAAATACGGCGGCCTGCACATTTTGCAGGGCCGCCGTATTTTTTTCGACGCGGCATGCGCATTGTGTGCCGTTCAACTCGACGCGCCCCGCATTTTTTACTGAATTATTTCTGGTTATTTTTCTGCGCCCTTCATCTACCTTGCTGCTTGCAGCGAAAGATTTCGTAATGTGAAGCGTTCGCTGCCATCCGTTTAATGGAGCGAGCGGAAAACAATGACGACATCCTGCAAGGTTTCCATTTGCGTCCCGACCTGCAATCGGCCTGAGCTGATCGTCGAATGTCTGGACTCGTGTCTGGCTCAGACACATACGAACATCGAAATTCTGATCGGCGACGATTCGAGCGACAGCCGCACGCAAGCGCTGATCGCAGCGCGCTACGCGCATGACGCACGCATTCGCTATGTGAAGAACGAGCCATCGCTCGGTCAGGCGCGCAACGTCGCGAGTCTTTTTGCGCGCGCCAGCGGCGACAAGATCGCATTGATTCACGACGACGACTACTTCGCCAACGACGGCATCGCGAGTCTGCTGGAACTATGGCAGCAGCATCCGCAACTCGAAGTCGCGTTCGCGGACCAGTATGAAGTGGATGCGCAAGGCAACGTCGATGCATCGAAAAGCGCGGCGCTGAATGCCGACTTCCATCGCACGGCGCTCGCGCAAGGCTTGCAAAAGCAGCCGGGACGCACGGGTCTCGTGCAGATGTTCCCGAACAACGGCTGGATGGCGAATGCGGATCTCGTCAAGCGGATCAGCTATCGCGACGACGTGGGCATGTGCTGCGATTACGTGTTCGGCTCGGAGTTGTGCCTTGCCGCTTCACAGGTGTACTACCTGCATCGCTATGTGTCGTACTACCGCAAGACCGATGTGTCGATCTCGCACAGCACGCGCGGCTCGACCTTCGCTGCTTCGCTGACGGCCTTCGAGTTCGTGACGGCACTCAAGCTCGACGCATCGCTCGAACCGGCTCGGCGGCTTGCGTTGCGAAGGCTCGCGCCCATCGTCGTGTCGTTGTACGCGAAGAACGATGCACCGCTTGCGGCGCTGCGCGTAGCGTTCGAGCATCCGTATGCGTATGCATATGGTTTCGAAGCGCGGTTCTACTATCACCTGTCGCTGATCGCGCGCGCGTTCATCGCCATGCGGTGGCGCGGCGGACTGCCGCCTTCGGCGCCGCGCTTCCCTTGAGTGTGTTTCGCGCGCATCGCGCAGAATACAAAACAGCATAAAAAAAGCGGCTCTTTCAAAGAGCCGCTTTTTGCATTTCAGCTTCGCGCTTCAGGCCGCACGCATCACGGCTCGTTGCGCAGGTAGCCTACCTTCGACGGATCGCGCATGCGGAACGACACGAGGCCCGCAATCGCGCACAGCACGGTCACATACCAGTAGAACATCGATTCGCTGCCTGCCTGCTTGAGCCACAGCGCGACATATTCCGCCGAGCCGCCGAAGATCGCGTTGGCAACGGCATACGACAGGCCGACGCCGAGCGCGCGCACTTCTGGCGGGAACATCTCGGCCTTGATGAGGCCGCTGATCGACGTATAGAAGCTGACGATAGCCAGTGCAATCACCACCAGCACAAACGCCATCATAGGGCTCGTCACGTCTTTCAGCGCGTGCAGCAGCGGCACCGTGCCGATCGTCGCGAAGAAGCCGAACAGCAGCATCGACTGACGGCGGCCGATGCGATCCGACAACGCGCCGAACGCGGGCTGCATGATCATGTACACGAAGAGCGCGCCCGTCATCACGTTGCTGGCCGTCTTCGGGTGCATGCCCGCCGTGTTGACGAGGTACTTCTGCATGTAGGTCGTGAACGTGTAGAAAATCAGCGAGCCGCCCGCCGTGAAGCCGAGCACCGTGAAGAACGCGCCCTTGTGCTTCCACATGCCGCGCAGCGTGCCCGCTTCCTTGCGCTGACGCGTCTCGGCCGTGGTCGTTTCGTCGAGCGAGCGGCGCAGGTACAGCGCGACCAGCGCTGCAAGCGCGCCGACCACGAACGGAACGCGCCAGCCCCAGGCCTTGAGCTCTTCCGTCGTCAGCAGTTGCTGCAGGATCACGAGCACGAGCAGCGCAAACAGCTGGCCGCCGATCAGCGTGACGTACTGGAACGACGCGAAGAATCCGCGGCGGCCCTTCAGTGCGACTTCACTCATGTAGGTTGCGCTGGTGCCGTATTCGCCGCCCACCGACAAACCCTGGAACAGGCGCGCAACGAGCAGCAACGCGGGCGCGAGCGCGCCGATCTGCGCATAGGTCGGCAGCATGGCGATCACGAGCGAGCCGCCGCACATCATGAACACCGACACCATCATCGCGAAACGGCGACCGCGCTTGTCCGCGAGGCGTCCGAAGAACCAGCCGCCGATCGGGCGCATCAGGAAGCCCGCGGCGAACACGCCCGCTGTGTTCAGCAGCTGTGCTGTGGTATCGCCTTTCGGAAAGAATGCCGGCGCGAAGTACAGCGCGCAAAACGAGTAGACATAGAAATCGAACCACTCGACGAGATTGCCCGACGAAGCGCCGACGATCGCGAAGATGCGGCGCCGGGTGTCGGAGGGAGTGAAGATGGTCGTGTCGGTCATGCTGGGTCGGTCCCTTCTAAGGTTTTTTTAGCGGTCGGGTGCCGCTTTGTGCTTTCTATCGCTGCCGCCAGGTTTGCAGACAGGTTTCGGCCTGGTTGCAAGCAGGTTGCAGCGCGCCTGCGAGATTGTATAGATATGTAATGTTCTGCGCGGTCGGTATCTTAACGGATACCAGGGGATGGCGGCATGTGGATGCCGGTTGGGTTTGGTTTTGGTTTTGGCCTTGGCTTGCTCGGGCTTTCGCTGGCATCCGCGATTCGTTAGCGTGCTTCACGCGTCGCCCCTGTGCGGGGCGGCACCTACTTTTCTTTGCCGCCGCAAAGAAAAGTAGGCAAAAGAAAGCGGCTAACACCGCCAGTGCTAGTGTTTGCCTGAGGGCCCCCACAGGGTCTTACGCTTCACACGGCAGCATTTCTGTTTGCGTGCGTTGCCAGCGCTCTAATGAGCGCCTCACCCACTTCGAATACCCGTACTCGGGCAGGCAGCAGCGAATGGTATGTGCCGCCCAGGTGGCAAACTGTGTGTAGGTTGTCGCGGCGTATGGCTTGGCGCTCTTACAGGGTGGAGCGCATGTGCAATCGGTCCGAAGTGAGGCGTGTGTAGCACTACGTCCTACACACAGTTTGCCACCTAGGCGGCGGTGGAATAGCTGGCACGGCGTGTTGCGACGCGGACGCGTGAAGCGGGTGAGGCGCGCATTCGAAGCGTTGGCAACGAACGTGGGTCACGTGATTGCCGTATGAAGCGTAAGACCCTGTGGGGGCCCTCAGGCAAGAACAAGAACTGGCGGTGTGAGCCGCTTTCTTTTGCCTACTTTTCTTTGCGGCGGCAAAGAAAAGTAGGTGCCGCCCCGCACAGGGGCGACATGTGAAGCACGCTAACAAAACGCGGATGCGAGCAAAAGCACAAGCAAACCAAACCAGCCGCACCGCGAACCCAAACCCAAACCCAGCCAGAAAAACCCGATCAGACCCGCACGGCAGGCGCCGTATACCGACACTCGTAGCGTTTCCTCACAGTGCCGTTTTCGTCGACACTTTCCAGATACACATCGAACTGCCACAACCGAGCCATGTGCTTGAGCACCTCATCACTATCACCCGACAGGTGCCGGTTATCGCTCATAAAATGCCGCAACGTCAGACTACGATCGCCGCGCGTATTAACCGAATACACCTGAATATTCGGCTCACGATGATGCATATCGTACTGCCGCGACAACGCCTGACGCACATACCGATACCCGCTGTCATCGTGAATCGCGGAGACCTCGAGCGCATCACGCATATCATCATCGAGCACCGAAAAGAGCCGCATTTCACGGATCAGATGCGGCGACAGATACTGCGCGACAAAGCTCTCATCCTTGAAATTACGCATGGCGTAATGCAGCGCCTGCAACCACGGACTGCCCGCGAGTTCCGGAAACCACTTTCGGTCCTCTTCCGTCGGGTTCTCGCAGATGCGCCGGATGTCGCTCATCATCGAAAAGCCGAGCGCATACGGATTGATGCCGCTGTAATACGGCTTTGTCACGGGCGGCTGGTAGACGACGTTGCTGTGCGAATGGAGGAACTCCATCATGAAGCCGTCTTCGAGCTTGCCCTCGTTGTACATCGTGTTGAGCAGCGTGTAGTGCCAGAACGTAGCCCAGCCTTCGTTCATCACCTGCGTCTGACGCTGCGGATAGAAGTACTGGCCGATCTTGCGCACGATGCGGATGACCTCGCGCTCCCACGGCTCGAGCAGCGGCGCGTTCTTTTCCGCGAAATACAGCAGGTTTTCCTGCGGCTCCGGCGGATAGCGCTCCTCCACCTCTTCCGGCAAAGGCGTGTGACGATTCGGCAGCGTGCGCCACAGCTCATTCACCTGCGACTGCAGATACGCTTCGCGCTCGCGGCGCGCGGCGAACTCCTTCTGCAGCGACAGTTTCTGTGGACGCTTGTAGCGGTCCACGCCGTAGTTCATCAGCGCATGGCACGAGTCGAGCAATTCTTCGACACGATCGAGACCAAAACGCTCTTCGCACTCCGCGATGTAGTTCTTCGCGTAGACGAGGTAATCGATGATCGCGTGCGCATCCGTCCACAGACGGAACAGGTAGTTCCCCTTGAAGAACGAGTTGTGCCCATAGGCCGCGTGCGCGATGACGAGCGCCTGCATCGTCATCGTGTTCTCTTCCATCAGATACGCGATGCAGGGGTTGGAGTTGATGACGATCTCATACGCGAGGCCCATTTGCCCGCGTCTGTAGCTTTTTTCAGTGGCGAGAAAGTGTTTGCCGAACGACCAGTGCCGGTAGTTGACCGGCATGCCGACGGACGCGTACGCGTCCATCATCTGTTCAGCGCTGATGAGCTCGAGCTGGATTGGATAGACATCAAGTTCATATTGCTCCGCAACATGCGAGATGTGAGTGTCGTACTCTTCGATCAGCTCGAAGGTCCAGTCGGACGGACACGGCAACGGCCTTCTGTCGGCAACGTTCATACGGACTTCCCTTTGCCCTTTGGTGGGCGCCCCGGTGGGTCCCCGTGCTGCAGCTGCGTCAGGCACTACGCCTGCTCCGGCATCGGGTACACGCGCGTCCTGCGCGTGTGCCGTGTTCGCCTCGGCATGCCCGGCCTTACTCTGCTTCGGCACGCCTTTCTTACGCTCGGGCTCGTACCCTCGCGCCTCGTTGTGCAGGTGACGAGTCGTCATGCGGCTTCCACCTGCTTTTCGAACAGCTCGCGGAACACGGGATAGATATCCGCCGCTGTTTCGACCTTCTTCATCGCCATATGCGGCTGCGACAGCGCGAGTTGCGCATATTCGAGCCACAGGTTCTGCTCTTCAGGCGTAACCTGAATGTACGCAAAATACCGCACCTTCTCGAGAATGTCATCTCTGAGTATCTTGCGGCACTTCGGCGAGTCGTCGGTCCAGTTGTCGCCGTCCGAAGCCTGCGCGCCGTAAATATTCCATTCAGTCGGCGAGTAGCGTTCGTCGAGAATCTTCTGCATCAGTTCCAGCGCGCTCGATACGACGGTGCCGCCGCTCTCCGTCGAATGGAAGAACGTGTCTTCGTCGACTTCTTCGGCGCGCGTATGGTGGCGGATAAACACCACCTCGATCTTCTCGTAGTTACGCTTGAGGAACAGATACAGCAGGATGAAAAAGCGCTTGGCGAGATCCTTGCGCTGCTCGTCCATCGACCCCGACACATCCATCAGACAAAACATCACGGCCTGGCTGGACGGCTGCGGCTGCTTCACGCGGTTCACGTAACGCAGATCGAACGGGTCGATAAATGGAATGCGCCAGATGCGGCCGCGCAGATGATGGATCTCGTCTTCGAGCACCTTGATCTCGTCGCGACGGTCAGCGGGGTCCGCCTTCATCTCTTCGAGCTGCTTTTCGAGTTCGTGCAGTTCGTTGACGAGTGGCGCGCCGAGCGCGATACGCCGGCCCAACGCGCTGCGCAGCGAACGTACCACGTCGATATTGTTCGGCGTGCCTTCCGCGGCCCAGCCCGCGCGGATGCTCTTCCACGTCGGCACGGCAAGCAGATGGGTCTTCACGAGACGCGGCAGTTCGAGATCGTCGAAGAAGTACTGCATGAACTCTTCGCGGCTGAGTTCGAAGACGAAATCGTCCTGCCCTTCGCCTTCGTTGCTGGCGCTGCCACCGCCGCCGCTGCCGCCGCCCCCTTGCGGACGCGGGATCTTGTCGCCGCGGATATAGTCCGCGTTACCCGGATGCACCATTTCGCGCTTGCCGCCCGGACCATGCCGGAACGACGGTTCAGCAATGTCCTTACGCGGAATCGTGATGCTCTGGGTGTTCTGAATATCCTTGATACTACGGTCGCGCACCGCTTCCGAAACAGCGCGCCGAATGTATCCCTTTACGCGACGCAGAAAGCGTTCGCGGTTTGCAATGCTCTTGTTCTTGCCTGCCAGCCTGCGGTCGATGATTTGATGAAGCACATCCAGTCTCCCGCTCCGATTTGGAATACGCGGGGCGCAAGTTGCGCATGCAATCTTATGTCCATGCGGCTCGCGCCTCGCAGGAGGCTCGCGCGAACCGGGTGAAGCGAACCCGTTCGAGCGAGCTTTGCGCTACGCATTTCATGACGACTTGCGCACCCGCAGATACCAGTCGCACAAGAGCCGCACCTGCTTCGGCGTATAGCCCTTGGTGACCATGCGGTTGACGAAGTCCTCGTGCTTGCGCTGTTCCTCCGCCGACCCTTTCGCATTGAACGAGATGACGGGCAGAAGTTCTTCCGTATTCGAGAACATCTTCTTTTCGATCACGACGCGCAGCTTTTCATAGCTGATCCACGCGGGATTCTTGCCCCCGTTCGCGGCACGCGCGCGCAACACGAAATTGACGATCTCGTTGCGGAAGTCCTTCGGGTTGCTGATACCGGCAGGCTTCTCGATCTTCTCCAGTTCGGCATTGAGCGACGCCCGGTCGAAGCTCTCGCCCGTGTCGTGGTCGCGGAACTCCTGGTCCTGAATCCAGAAGTCGGCGTACGTCACATAGCGATCGAAAATGTTCTGCCCATACTCGGAATACGACTCCAGATACGCGGTCTGAATCTCCTTGCCGATGAATTCCGCATAACGCGACGCGAGCACGTCCTTGATGAACGACAGATACTTCTGCTCGGTTTCCGGTGGGAACTGCTCGCGCTCGATCTGCTGTTCGAGCACGTACATCAGGTGTACCGGATTCGCCGCGACTTCCGTCGTGTCGAAGTTGAACACACGCGAGAGTATCTTGAACGCGAAGCGCGTGGACACACCCGTCATGCCTTCGTCGACGCCCGCGAAATCGCGATACTCCTGATACGACTTCGCCTTAGGATCGGTGTCCTTCAGGTTCTCACCGTCATACACCTGCATCTTCGAAAAGAGGCTCGAATTCTCGGGTTCCTGCAGGCGTGTGAGCACCGACATCTGCGACATCATCTTCAACGTGCCCGGCGCGCACACGGCGTTGGACAGCGACGAATTGCGCAGCAGCTTCTCGTAAATCTTCATCTCTTCCGAGTAGCGCAGGCAGTACGGAACCTTCACGACGAAGATACGGTCGAGCAGTGCTTCGTTGTTGCGGTTGTTGCGGAACGCCTTCCATTCTGACTCGTTCGAGTGAGCGAGAATGACGCCGTCGAACGGGATCGCACCGAAGCCTTCCGTGCCCTTGAAGTTGCCTTCCTGGGTGGCCGTGAGCAGCGGGTGCAGCACCTTGATCGGCGCCTTGAACATTTCGACGAACTCGAGCAAGCCCTGGTTCGCGAGGCACAGGCCGCCGGAATAGCTGTATGCATCCGCATCGTCCTGCGCATACTGTTCTAGCTTGCGGATATCGACCTTGCCGACGAGCGACGAAATGTCCTGATTGTTTTCGTCGCCAGGCTCGGTCTTCGCAATGCCGATCTGCCGCAGGATGGATGGGTAGCGGCGTACCACGCGGAACTTGCGGATGTCGCCGTTGTACTCATGCAGACGCTTGACCGCCCACGGGCTGAGGATGTTCTTCAGGTAGCGGCGCGGTATGCCGTACTGCTCTTCGAGGATAGGACCGTCCTCGTCATAATCGAACAGCCCGAGGGGCGATTCGTTGACGGGCGAACCCTTGATCGAATAGAACGGCACGCGTTCCATGAGCTGCTTGAGCCGTTCGGCGATCGACGACTTGCCGCCGCCCACCGGGCCCAACAGATACAAAATCTGCTTCTTTTCTTCGAGCCCCTGGGCAGCATGCCTGAAGTAGGCGACCACCTGCTCGATCACGTCTTCCATTCCGTAGAACTCACGGAACGCGGGGTATACCTTGATGACCTTGTTCGCGAAGATGCGCGAGGTGCGCGGATCGTTACGAGTGTCGATCTGTTCCGGTTCCCCGATTGCCGTCAACATGCGTTCGCCGGCTGTGGCGTACGCGGCGGGATTTTCTTTGCAGAGCGCGAGATACTCCTCGAGCGAAAGTTCCTCCTCTCGCGTTTTCTCGAAGCGGGTCGCGAAACTGCTGTAGATATCCATGCTACCTCCTCGCCGAAGTCTGGGACGATGTCGTGCGCGGCGCGCTATCAGGAAACGACATCGCTCGAATTCATCCTAAACCCTTTTAAATTTTTTTTCACGAACTACGTTGTGAAAATCGCGCCACAGCTAGCACTGTCCTACCCCTGCTTGATGACGCAAATTCGGTCACCTACAATCATTGCCCACACCGTGCGAAACATGACAGGCAGTGTTGCATTGCATCCTGCGTTCCTTCCCCGCACTTCATCTGTCGCATGACGTACGAACCATGTGGCATCGCGCGGTTCCCTGCACTCGTGTTACCTGCACTCGCGTTTCCTGCACTTTTACGCACATTCGCAAAAGACCCACGTAACACGCTGTCTGCCTGACCACATTACGTCCACACATTACTGCGTCTTGCATGTACGTGCAGTGCATGTGACTCACTTCCATCGTCGCGATGCTTCATGCTTCGACAGCGTCGCTGCCGTCCTTTCCGCCATAACGCGCGCATCGGTGCTTGCGACGACAGCGCGCTCGCTGTGTTACATGTTTCGCATGTGCGCCAGCGCGCACTTCCTGCAGTTCGTCAGCGCGTATGTCAATTCGTTCAACACAAACCTGCATACGCACGACTGCATGCTCCCGACGTCGCAAACGTTGCGCGACGTCAAAATCCATGATGTTCGCAGGGTCAGCATGCACGCTCGTTCATGTCTGTATGACGGCGTTTGCAGTGCGTATCTGAATAGGCGGATGTAACCAGATGTTCGCCCGTCGTCGCCTGCCCTTCACGATCGATAGTGCCGGTGCAGGCGGGCATGGGTGCATGCGCATGCAGCGGAACGTCATCGACGTGCCGCTGCCGCATGGGGTGGGATGAAGGTGGCGTTCGACGCGGAGTGGGACGTTAGTGGTTTACGTCAACTCGACTTCGACTTCACCAAGCCCGTCGATATGGCCATATACGCGGCCCGGCCCATCGACGCGATGCGCGCCCACATACGAGCCCGTCGTAATGGTCCAGTCCGGTTCGATCGTGATACCCATGGCCGCGCAATGGTTGACGAACCACACCAGCAGCTCGCGCGGGTCGCCTGCCGGATTGCCCGGCGATTCGGGCACGAGCGACTTGCCGTCGAACGTCAGTTCGAGCTCGGGCGAAACGAAATCGAACGAGCGCGCGATCGACGCATAAGGCACGGGATGCCCCGTCACCAGTGCGCCATTGTTCTGGGCGTCGGCGAGTTGCGCGAGCGGCGCGATGTTCGGCCACTCGGCAAAACGGCTGTCGACGATCTCGATGGTGGGCAGCACCGAACCGACGCGCGCCAGCACTTCATCGCGCGCATAGGCCTGGCCTTGCGGCTCGATCGGCTCGGCAAAGCGGAACGCGACCTCCAGCTCCAGCAGCACGCGGAAAAACGCACCATGTTCGAGCCGCGCCGGTGACGCAAGCGTCAGCGCAGCCGGAATCGGCGCACCCGAGGTCGGACCGCCCGGGGCTTTGGCACCGATTTTCCAGGCGCCCGTCGCGCCGCCCAGGCCCGCGATCACCGCCTGCTGGATCGCGTAGGCCGTGGCGGCATCGGGCGGAAGGCTGTCGAGCGGCAGCGTGCCGATGGCGCGGTGCTGGCGGCGCGCATGCACGATGCGTTGCGCGAGGTCGTGATCCGTCATGTCGTTTCCCTGTTGGCTGTGTTGGGGCGTGGCGTCGCGAGGCAGATGCAACGGTGCATGGGGTTACGGCAACGCAAAGGTCGCGACGAGGGTTGCCGCTCGGCCTTCACGTCATACGGTCTGCATGCTGTCATGCGGCGTGGGACGATGCATGACGACATCGGGCGGCCAGTTCGCCACCGCGTTCGTCAATGTACCGGAACAATTACGCGCCGGGTCGGGTTCGGCGTGCGCCGAAAAGAAAAAGACGGCTGCCCTGGCATGGGCAGCCGTCCCCGGTTCTGCATCACTACGCAGGCGTCCGCGCCAGCGGACGAAGCGCTCGCTCACGCATGGCGGCGCATGCCGCCTCGCAAGCCCAGTTTTGGTGCGTCAGAAAGTTTCCCAATCCGCATCCGATGTCGCCGCCGCTTTTTGCGGCGCCGCTGCCGCACGGGCGGGCGCGGATGCGGACGCGGCGGCCGGCGCGGCGGGCGCCGGGTTCACCGCGGGCATCGACGGCGCGACCCTGCGGGGCGCGCTGACAGGCGCGGCGTGACGCGTGACGCGCTTCGCCGGCGTGGCGGTGAATGCGCCGACCGCCTCGTCGACCTGGAACACGGAAACGGTCGTGCGCAGCTTGGCCGCCTGCTCTTCCAGCGACGACGCAGCCGCCGCCGCTTCCTCGACGAGCGCCGCGTTCTGCTGCGTCACTTCGTCCATCTGCGTGACGGCGCGGGCCACCTGGTCGATGCCGCTGCTCTGTTCTTCGGATGCGGCCGCGATTTCGCCCATGATGTCCGTCACGCGCTGCACCGCGCTGATGATTTCCGTCATCGTGCGGCCTGCTTCGTCGACCAGCGCCGAGCCCGCCTGCACCCGCTCGACCGACGTATCGATCAGTTCCTTGATCTCCTTCGCCGCCGCCGACGAGCGCTGCGCGAGGCTGCGCACTTCGCCTGCGACCACCGCGAAGCCGCGGCCTTCCTCGCCCGCGCGGGCCGCTTCGACGGCCGCGTTCAACGCGAGGATGTTGGTCTGGAACGCAATGCCTTCGATGATCGCGATGATGTCCGCGATCTTCGCCGAGCTCTGGTTGATGTCACCCATCGTGCCGACCACCTGGCCGACCACCGAACTGCCCTTATTGGCGATATCCGACGCATTCGCCGCAAGCGCGCTCGCCTGGCGAGCATTGTCGGCGTTCTGCTTCACGGTGCCCGTGAGCTCTTCCATGCTCGATGCCGTTTCCTGCAGCGCCGAGGCCTGTTCTTCCGTGCGCGACGACAGGTCGATATTGCCCGCCGCGATCTGGCGCGTGGCCGTGGCGATCGACTCGCTGCCCGAACGCACGGAACGAACCGTCTCCGTCAGGCTGCGCTGCATCTTGCCGATGCCTTCGATCAGCTGGCCCATTTCGTCACGCGAGGTCGGGACGATGGGACGGCGCAGATCGCCCGAGGCGATCGCGTCGAAGTGCCCAAGCGCTTCCGACAGCGGCCGCGCAATCGCACCGCGCAGCGTGAAGTATGAGAACAGCGCGGCGAGCACGCCCGCGGCGAGTCCGATGATGCTGAACACGCGGAACGTCGAGAAACTCGACTGCGCGCTGTCGAAGCCGTCTTTTGCCTGTTCGAACTGGTATTTGCGCAGCGTGTCGTCGGCCGTGGAGAGGTCGTTGTAGGCGGCTTGCAGACGCTTCGCGCCGTCGAGAATTTTCGGTTGATCGTTTGCGCTAACGATTGCGTAGAAGGACTCCATCACCTGATGCAGCGCGTCCCGCTTGCTCGAGGCTTCCTGCGCGAGGCGATCTTCTTCGCTTTCGCGCGGCAGCGACAGATACCGTTTCCACCATTCATCCGACAATGTGCGCATCGAACGGGCGCGCTCCAGCGTCGAAGCCGCTTCCGGCGTGCCGATCATGAACGCCGCGCGATCCAGCGCGAGACGCTCGCGCGCCGCATAGATCTCGGCGTTGCCGATATCGACGGCGCTCGGCATCTGGTTCGTGTACATGTCGCGCATCGATTCGTTCGAGCGGCTCAGGCCGAACAGCCCGAGAAGGCCGATCGCGACCAGCAACGCGGCGAGAAAAGCCATCGTCAGGCCGATTCGCGCCTTGATGGTGATGCCCTTATTCATGCTTCTTCCTGTGAGATGTCGATGAGAGGCGCTTGATAACGCATTGCGTATGCGGTGGTTGTGCGCGGCGCCGTTTGCTATGGATCATGGCGCTCTGACTGCGTTTACGGCACATCGACGGAAGACTTGAAGCTTCTATATGGTCTGAGGAAATGACCTGGAAGAGATTGTAAGTATTACAAGCGACAACGGGCGACGCTACGCCCGTTGGCTTCGAGCGTCGCGAGCGTCAGGCACTGCCGACTTCGGCGCGGGTAGGAATGGACGGCTGCGCTCCGGCGCGCGTCACCGAAATCGACGCGGCGCGCTGCGCGAAGCGGATCGCGTCGGCGACATCCGCGCCGCGCGCCAGTTGCGCACCAAAGCCGCCGATGAACGTGTCGCCCGCAGCCGTCGTATCGACGGCCTTGACGCGCGGCGCATCGAAATGCTGAGGCGCCGCCTCGCCGAGCGCGGCCACGACGCCTTGCGCGCCGATCGTGACGATCACATTGCGGGCGCCCGCGCGGCGCAATGCGTCGGCGGCGGCGATGGCTTCATCCGGCGACGATACGGGCAAGCCCGTCAGCGTCGAGGCTTCGAGTTCGTTCGGAATCAGATAGTCGATGAGGGGCAGCCAGTCTGCGGGCAGCGGGCCCGTAGCGGGCGCGGGGTTGAGAATGACGGTCTTGCCGAGCCGTCGCGCGGCGGCCAGCGCCGCATGCACGGCGGCGGGCGGCGTCTCCAGCTGGCAGATCACGACCTGCGCCGCCGCCAGCGCGGCTTCATGCCGCGCGAGCGTCGCGGGCGTCACCTCACCGTTGCTGCCCGCGATGATGACGATCGCGTTCTGGCTGCCGTCGTCGACGATGATGAGCGCGACGCCTGTCGGCGCCGTCGCGCTCGTCTCCAGCGCCGCGCAGTCGATGCCTTCCGCTTCGAGGCCCGTGCGCAGTTGCGCGCCGTTCGCATCGGCGCCTACACAGCCGAGCATCGACACCTGCGCGCCGAGGCGGGCCGCGGCGACGGCCTGATTGCCGCCCTTGCCGCCCGCGACCTGCGCGAACGCGTGGCCCGCGAGCGTTTCGCCGGGCTGCGGCAGGCGCGGCGCACGTGCGACGAGATCCATATTCAGACTGCCGACCACGGTTACGTGGCCGCGCGCTTCATTCGTTGCCACGGTTGCCTCCTGTGGTTGCCAACCGGGTACTTCCTCGTTGCGCCCGCATTCGTCATGCGTGCGCCACGGCTGCGCTCAGGCCGCTTTGGCCCCGCGACGCGCCCCCGCAAAAGCCGCCGTCGATTCGCGCAGGATCAGGCGCGGCGCGATCACGCGGCGCCGGAACGCGGCGCCCGAGGGCGCGCCCGCCGGCGTGCCGCTGATCCGCTCGATCAGCGTCTGCGCCGCCATTTCGCCAAGCGCGCGCACCGACTGGCCGACCGTCGACAGCGCCGGGTACGTGAAGCGCCCCAGTTCGATATCGTCGAAACCGATCACCGACACGTCCTGCGGCACGCGCAGGCCGCGTTCGGCCGCCGCGCGCAGCGCGCCGATGCCCATCATGTCGTTGCCCGCGAAGATTGCCGTCGGCTGCACCGTGTCGAACAGTTGCCCCGCCGCGCGGTAGCCGCCGCTGCCCGAGAAATCACTTTCGACGATACCGTTCGGCGCGATCTCGATGCCGCGCTCGGCCATCGCGCGGATGAAGCCATGCACGCGCATCGCGCTGACAGCCGTCTCGACCGGGCCCGTGATGCAGCCGATCTTCGAGTGTCCGAGTTGCAGCAGATGGCGCGTCGCGAGGTAAGCGCCCTTTTCGTGGTCGATCTGCACGAGATCGGCGGATATGCCTTCGATGTTCCGGTCGACGATCACCAGCGGCTCGCGCGAATCAGCCAGCGTCTTGGCGAGCGTCGCGTCGTCACCCGCCGATGCGACGATCAACCCGTCGATGCGCTTTTCCTGCAGCACCCGCAAATAATTGCGTTGCTTCGCCGGATCGTCGTCCGAGTTGCAGAAGAACAGGCAATAGCCATTGCGCGCGCAACCATCCTCGATCCCGCGCGCCATTTCCGCGAAATACGGGTTCGTGCTGTTCGGCACGACGAGCCCGATCGTCGCCGTCGAGCGTGCCTTCAGCGACCGCGCGACGGCGGACGGCACGTAGTTGAGCTGGCGGATCGCCAGTTCGACCTTCGAGCGCACATCCGCCGACACCGGCCGCGTATTGTTCACGACATGCGACACCGTCGTGAACGACACGCCGGCTATGGCCGCCACATCCTTGATCGTCGCCATAAGCTGAAAACCCCCTGCCTGTTCTGACTACTGGCCAATGCAGCTCATGCTGCATCCGCGGTGCTCTCGTTAGTTCTTACTGGGTGTCCGCCGTCCCGCGCCACGGCGGCCCCTGTTTCAACTGCGTTTGCGCCTGCTGCGATACGTGTCCAGCACGACCGCGACCACGATCACGGCGCCCGTGATGATTCGCTTGGTCGGCTCGTTCGCGCCGATCTGCGCGAGGCCCGCCGCCAGCACCGAAATGATCAAGACGCCGAAAAACGTGCTGATCACCGAGCCGCGCCCGCCCATCAGACTCGTGCCGCCGATCACGACGGCCGCGATCACCTGCAGCTCCACCCCGGCGCCCGCGTTCGGGTCGGCCGCTTCCAGGCGCGAAATCTGAAACAGCGCCGCAAGCCCGGACAGCGCGCCCATCAATGCAAATACGATCACCTTGTACGGCTTCGGGTTCACGCCCGCGAGCCGCACCGCCTCCTCGTTCGTGCCGATGCCGACAAGATAGCGGCCGAACACCGTGCGCGTGAGCACCAGTTGCGCGACGATCATCACCGCCACCGCGATCAGGAACGCGGGCGAAATGCCGACGGCGATCGGGTTGGACAGAAAGTCGAACGCGTCGCCGATATAGGCGGTGCGCGAGTTCGTCATCTGGTAAGCCAGCCCGCGCGCCGCTTCCAGCACGCCGAGCGACACGATGAACGACGGAATCCGCCAGCCCACCGTCACCGCGCCCGTGACCGTGCCCGTCAGCGCCGCCGCGGCGAGACCCAGCACCGCCGCCGCGAACGGACCGAGTTGCCACTTGAGCGCCGCGACGCTCACGACCGACGCGCCCAGCGCCAGCACCGAGCCCACCGACAGGTCGATGCCCGCGATGATCAGCACGAAGGTCATCCCCACCGACATCACGACCAGATCGGGAATCTGGTTCGCGATCGTGACGAAGGTCTCGTAGGTCAGGAAATGCGAGCTCAGCACCGAGAACAGCGCGATCATCGCGATCAGCGCGCCCATCAGGCCAAGATAGTTCGAAAAGCCCAGACGCGTGCCCGCCGGCTTGCCGCTCGCGAGCGGCGCCGACGGATCGGCGGCGGGCGCCGAGGCACCGGCTCCGGCGCTTCCCGTCGAATCCTTGTCCGTGACCCGTTGGTCGTTCATGACTGAGTTTCTCCCTCGTCGGTGTCGTGCGTGTGCAGCAGCGCCTCGCGATTGCGATAGCCCGCGAATGCCGCCGCGAGCAGCGCGTCCTGGGTCCACTCGTCCCGTTTGAACACACCCGTCATGCGTCCCGCCGACATCACGCCGATCCGGTCGCAGATCAGCATCAGTTCGCGCAGGTCGCTCGACACGACCACCAGCGCGCGCCCATCACGAGCCAGCGCGCCCATCAATCCATAAATATCGAACTTCGCGCCGACATCGATGCCGCGCGTCGGTTCGTCGAATAGCAATACCCTGCAATCGCGCGCGAGCCAGCGGCCAATCACCACTTTCTGCTGGTTGCCGCCCGACAGCTCGCCGACCGGCTGCGCCGGCCCCGACGTGCGGATGCGCATCGCATCGATCTGTTTCTTTGCCAGCGCATTCTCGCGCTTGGCGTCGACGATGCCATGCCGCGCGACGCTGCGCAGATTGCCCAGCGAAACGTTCGCCGCGATCGGCTGCGGCAGCAACAGGCCTTCGCCCTTGCGGTCTTCCGTGATCAGCGCGATGCCGTGCTTCACGGCATCGGCGGGCGTGTCGATTTGCACGGGAGTGGGCGTGGCCCCCGGCGCAGCCGCCAGCGATACCGTGCCGCCATCCTTCTGGTCGGCGCCGTAGATCAGCCGCATCAGTTCCGTGCGTCCCGCGCCGATCAGTCCGCTGACCCCAAAAATCTCGCCCGCCTTCACCTCGAACGACACGTCGCGCACCACGGGCGCGCGGCTCATCCGTTCGACCTTCAACAGCGTCGCGCCGATGTTGCGCACGCCCAGATCGATCCGCTCGCCGATCTCCCGCCCAACCATCAGCGTGACGATCTGGTCGCTCGTCAGGTTCGCCATGGCGTCGACACGCACCAGCTTGCCGTCGCGCAGCACGGCGATCCGCTCGGCCACGCGCGCCAGTTCTTCGAGCCGGTGCGAGATATAGACGAGCGCGACGCCGCGTGCCTTCAGCGCGTCGATCTGCTCGAACAGCAGGTCGACTTCACGGGCCGTCAGCATCGCCGTCGGCTCATCCAGAATCAGCACGCGGCAATCGCCGATCAGGTTGCGCGCGATCTCCACCATCTGCTGATGGCCGATGCCCAGCTCGCCGACCAGCGTGTCCGGGTCGATCGCCTCCAGCCCGACTTGCGCCATCGCCGCGCGCGCATCCTCGCGCAGCTTGCCGCGATCGATCCAGCCAAAACCGTTGCGCGGGAGACGGTTCAGAAACAGGTTCTCCGCGACCGACAAGGTTGGCAGCAGATTCAGTTCCTGCATCACCATCCGGATGCCGAGCGCTTCCGCTTCTGTGCGGCTCGCAGGCGCATACGGTTTGCCTTCGAGCTGCATCGTGCCCGTCGTCGGGTCGACCAGCCCGCCGACGATCTTCGACAGCGTGCTCTTGCCCGCGCCGTTCTCGCCCGTCAGCGCGAGCGCCTCCCCGGCGTGCAACGCCAGCGAGACATCGGCGAGCACAGGCTCGACGTAGGTCTTGCCTATGCCCTTCACGGACAGCACGGCAGGCAATGTTTGTTGGTCGGTTGATGCCATCGTGATCCAGATCTCGTAGCCGCCGTGCGGCGCCTGCGCGAATCCGGCGAGGCCGGCATCACGTCAGGCGGCGCTGGCCGGCGGCCGCGCAAGTCATGCGGCAAGCGCACAAACCAGGCACAAGCGAGGCACAAAGCCCTGCGCATGCCGAAGCAGAACACTTCGGAATGCGCGTTGTCCGTCCTCATCGTCGCGCGAGTGGCCCGTCGTCATGACGCTTACCTCTGGCATAACGGCGGCGCGGCGAATTTCTTGAGCGTTTGGTTAACATTCGCGCGAGGCCGGCACGCACCACCGGCAGCGTGCCGTCCGACACCCGCGCGGGCCGTTACTTCGTGACGAGATCGACAGGCGTTTCGACGACGCCCGACAGATCCGACTGCTTCTTGTGCTCGGAGATCGCCTTGAGCGCGACGTCGATGCCGAACACAGCCTGCTTGGCCGCGTACTGGTCAGCCGTGGCGAGCACGCGGCCATCCTTCAGCATCGGCTTGATCGCGTTGATGTTGTCGTAGCCGACCACATAGACCTTGCCCTGCTTGCCCGCCGCGCGCACGGCCGACACCGCGCCGATCGCCATGTTGTCGTTACCGCACAGCAGCGCCTTGATGTTCGGATATGCATTGAGCATCGACGAAGCGATTGCATTGCCCTTGTCGATTTCCCATTCGCCCGATTGCACCGAGTCGATCTTCGCGCCGACCTTCTGCATCGCCGTCTTGAAGCCCGCCGTGCGTTGCTGCGCGTTGGTCGTGGTCGACACGCCTTCGATGATGCCGACCTCGTCGCCCGACTTCAGCTTCTTGGCCAGATAGTCGCCCACCTTCTCGGCGCCCTTCGCGTTGTCCGGGCCGACGAACGGCACGTTCAGATCTTTCGACTTCAGCACGTCGGGATCGAGTTTGTTGTCGATGTTCACGACGATGATGCCGGCATCCACCGCCTTCTTGACCACTGGCACGAGCGCCTTCGAATCGGCCGGCGCGAGCACGATCGCATCGACCTTCGACACGATCATCTGCTCGACGATGCGGATCTGGTTCGCCGTGTCGGTCTCATCCTTGATGCCGTTCGTGATCAGGTCGAACTGGTTGGCGTTGTGCTTCTGGTAGTCCTTCGCGCCCGTTTCCATCGTGAGGAAGAACTCATTGGCGAGCGACTTCATCACGAGCGCGACTTTGGGTTTCTTCGCGGCCTGGGCCCACGCCGACGAGAACGGCATCGCGGCGGCTGCCGTGAGCACGACGGCGGTGGTCAAAACGCGGCGGCGAATGCGTTGGTTCATGCAGTATCTCCAGTTGTTGGACTCGTGCGAGCCCGTTTTTTGATTGTCCGCAAACGTTTGCGAGCGCTATTCTCGGCGGCGCCTGTTCGCAGTGTCAACGACTGACAGTGCTGCGCTGCACAGCGCGCCGCGACGTGCAGCGCGCGGCTGGACGCACGGCTTGCCGTGTAGCTTCGGCGGTACGGCGAATGTCGTCGTTGCAAGAATGGCTCGCTTGTTCTGCGTTGGTCGGCCTGTGCGAACGACGCGGCCTGTGCAAAGGCTCACGTGCGGTTCGCAGCGGCGTTCGTTGATGCACGGCGCTGGAATGCGCCGGTATCGCCTTACTGCTGCTTCCCTAGCTTCCCGCAAGCCGCAAGTTATGTGGCAAGCAGGTCGCATATGCTGGCGCTTAATTGCGCGTGCTGCAAGTTAAATAGCGCCAGGCGTCGCGATCGGCGCAACAGATGGGACGGGGTATCATGGGCCGAACGCATTCGGTCATCGCTTGCCGTTGCTCTCAGCATCGAGGCTGGCCGTGTATTCATCTGCAGAGTTGCCACGAGGTTGCCATGTTGGGTATCAGCCAGTTCCCGCTGTTTCTCGTCGCCGTCACCGTGCTCAATCTGACGCCCGGGCCGGACATCGCGTATGTCGCTGGCCAGAGCATCGCCCAGGGACGCCGCGCGGGCATGCTTTCCGCGCTCGGTGTCGCGTTCGGCGGCTGCATGCATACCGTCGCGTGCGCGCTCGGCATCACGGCGCTGCTGGCGGCGTCGCCGGGCGCTTTCAATGCGATCAAGTGGATCGGCGCCGCATATCTGATGTATCTCGGCTTGCGGATGCTGTGGCCCACGGCGGCCGCCGTGGTCAAGGGCGAAGCGGCACCGGGCGCGCCGCGTCTGTCGCGCGGCACGCTGCTGTTTCGCGGCTTCGTGACCAACGCGTCGAACCCGAAGGTGCTGCTGTTCTATATCGCGTTCTTCCCGCAATTCGTCAGCGCCGACAGCCCGCACAAGACGCTCGCGTTTCTCGTGCTGGGCGCCGTGTTCGTGACGCTCGGGCTTTTCAACGACTGCGTGATCGCGTGGCTCGCCTCGACGGCGGCGCGCGCCGTGAACTCGCGGCCTTCCGTGCGGCGGTGGATCGACCGGGTGATCGGCGCGGGCTTTATCGGCCTGGGTGTGCGGCTCGCATTGACGAAGCGCTGAGACATTTCGCGCTGAGGTATTCGTCAAGGCGACCCGCGCGCGTCAAAGCCAGTTCGCCTTCTTGAAGCCGCGGTACAGCCCGAAGTCGATCAGCAGCATGACGAGCAGGCAGATGGGATACCCGTACTTGAAATGCAGTTCGGGAATCTCCTGGAAGTTCATCCCGTAGATGCCGGCAATCATGGTCGGCACGGCAAACAGCGCGGCAAACGAGCCGAGCCGCTTGGTCACCTCGTTCTCCGCCAGCGAGATCATGCCGAGGTTGACCTGGATGGCCGTGACGATCATTTCGCGGCGGCCTTCGATGGTCCGCACGCTGCGGTCCAGATGATCGTACACATCGCGGAAGTACGCCTGCATGCCGACGCAGATGGCGGGAATACGCCCGCCCGTCAGCTTGCTGATGCCTTCGAGCAACGGCGCGATGTGATGCTGCAGCATCACGAGACGGCGCTTTAACGAGTACAGGTCTTCGATGATCGCGCGGGACGAGGCCAGATCGTGCTTGTCGAAGATGCGGTCTTCGATTTCCTCGATCTCGGTGCCGATTGCTTCGAGAATCGGGAAGTACCGGTCGACGACGTTGTCTGCAAGCGCGTACAGCACGAACGCCGCCCCTTCCTTCAACAGTTGGGGCTCGCGCTCGCAACGCGCGCGGACCTCCTGAAACCCGTGACGCGTACCGCGCCGCACCGACAGCACATAGTTCGAGCCGACGAATACATCGACTTCGCCGATCACGAATTCGCCGTCGTCGTCGGTTTCGATGGTGTGCATGACGGCGAACAGCGAGTCGCCGTACTCCTCGATCTTCGGACGCTGATGACCATGGCGCACGTCCTCGACGGCCAGTTCGTGCAGTCCGAATTCGTGCTTCATCACTTCGAGTTCGCCGGGGCCGGGATCTTTCAGAGCGACCCACACGAAGCATTCGGGTTTGGCGACATAGACGCTGATGTCGTCGATTTCGATGTCGGCCAGTTTGCGGCCGTCCTGGTACGCGGCGCAGTTGATCAGCATGATTGAATACCTTGAATACGAATCGGCTTTGCGGATTACAAATTGTTAGTCGCGATGGGCGAGCCGATGTCTCCGTCGGGTCGCAGTCCAATGCAAAGCCGCGCGGCGCGCGGTGTCAAGCTGCGATGTTACGTGGAGTTGAACCGATACGCTGTGTCGAATTGTCAACGCCGCGCCGAGCCCAGCTCATTCACTCACCTTCAATCAATTGGCGACGCGCCGCAGCATGATCCGGTGATCGTCCTTGAACGAGACGCTGGCGCGATTCGAGTAGCGGCTGTCGGGCGTGACGATGAAGTTGATCTCGACGACGGGATCGAACTGCGTCGACACGCCGATGCGATGCGTGCCGGGCGTGAGCCAGAGGACAATGTGCTCGCCGTTCATGATGTCCGCGACCCGCTCGCCGTCGACATACACGAGCGCGTCCCGAAACCGCACGATCACGTTATCGCTCCGCTCGCGACGTAGATCGACGGCGACCTTGTCGGCGCCTGGCTGCGTGTAGCCCTGCTTGACGATGCGATCGGCGGGGACGTCCTTGAACGGCACCTTGTCGGCGGGCGTTGCTGCGCACCCGGAGAGAAGCGCGGCAATGATGGCAGCGGCGGCAGCGCCTGAAGCCGCCGCCATGACCTTGATCGCTGCCCGCGACGCGCGGCTTTGCGTGCGTGTCATCGTTCGTCTCCCCGTTGCATGGTTCGCCTTCCCTGCTGGTCGATTGGTCTTGCCGTCATGCGCCCTTGCCCGCTGCTACGCAGGACAGGTCATGCGTCAAGAAGCTGGAACGGATTCAGCACCCGTGCGCCCGTGCCATCGAAGTCTGCCACGTTGCGCGTCACGACAGTCAGGTTGTAGATCAGGGCCGTCGCCGCGATCAGCTTGTCCAGCGAGTGCTCGGGGTCCGGCACGCGCAGATGGCCCCACGTCTGCGCGACGTCGGTGCCGACATTCAGGATCTGGCTGCTGAACGAACTCATGATCGTGTCGAGCCAGCCTTCCAGGCGCAACGCCTGGAACTTGTCGCCCCGATGCCGGATCAGGTCGACGCCGCGCCGCAACTCGCCGACCGTCACCACCGACAGATACAGGCGATGCCCGCCTTTCTTCGCCGTTTCGAAAAAAGCCTGCACGCCTGGATTGGCGCGGCTGCTCTTGCGCATTTCGCTGATTACATTGGTATCAATCAAATACACCCGGTCCCCCGCTATCGTCAGTTACGTCATTGCGGCGCTCGAAGTCGGCGTCGTCGCCGACGTCGGGCATGCTCATCAGCAATTCCGCGAAGCTGAGCTTCTTGGGCTGAAAGAGCGCTTGCGCCAGGATTTCCCGATGCTCTGCTTCGACGCTGCGCCCGTGAGCCGCGGCCTGCTCACGCAGGTTCTGCACCAACGCATCGTCCAGATTTCGGACCAAAAGATTTGCCATTTCCATTCCCCGCCACACGTGTGATAGCAATGATATCAAACAGATTCGCGCAGTCAATCTGGCCAGATGGCATAGGGGTTGCGACATGCCGCCATCCCATTCAAGATCGGTTGCGGCGGCTCGCGAACGGCGCGCCGCCCTCCCACCTTCACCACCGGAATTCATCGACGTGACGCACCTGGTTTTTATCTGTGGCCATGCGGGCACCGGCAAGACGACGCTCGCCAAACAGCTGATCGGCCCATTGATGAGGGCAACCGGCCAGGCCTTCTGCCTGCTCGACAAGGACACGCTATACGGCGTCTACAGCGCGGCCGCGATCGGTGCGCTGACGGGCGATCCGAACGATCGCGACAGCCCGCTCTTCCTTCAGCACTTTCGCGACCCGGAGTACCGGGGGCTGTTCGACACGGCCGCCGAGAACCTCCGGCTGGGCATCGGCGTGATCGCCGTCGGCCCGCTGTCGCGCGAAGTGCGCGAGCGCAAGCTGTTCGATCACGCGTGGCTCGGCGTGCCGAGGGATGTGAACATCAGCGTCGTGTGGGTATCGACAGAGGAAGAAACGGCGCGCGAGCGGATCGCCGCGCGCGGCAATCCCAACGACGCCTACAAGCTCGCGCATTGGGATGAATACCGGCAGCGCCGCTTCGTGCCGACGGGCGACGCGCGGGACGGCCTTCTGATGTTCGACAACACGGCACCCGCATCTGCCGATTACGACGCGCTGCTCGCGCGGATCGTCCAGACGCCGCAGCCGCCCGGCATGATGCTGCCGCCGATGCCTGTGTAACCCACCCGCGATTCCGGCAAACGCGACGCGGTAAACGACAAAGCGGACGTCAACCGTTGAAGGTTGAACGCCCGCTTCGCTATCGCCTGATAAACAATCGGCTCTCTCTGAAGCCTCAATCAGTCAAACTGGCCCTCGGTCCGGCTGCTTTCCTGCCTCGCGTCAGACGGTCGCCATCGCGTCGAGCGCGCGGCCTTCGTACAGCTGGCCAAAACGGTTCGCGAGGAAATCGCGCAGCGCCACCTGCTCCTGACGCACGAAGCCGCTTTGCGGCAGCTTCTTCTCACGGAACAGGTCGAGCACCGCGCACATCGCGCCCGCCGTAGTGATCTGGATCGCGCTCATCGGCACGCCGCAGACCGTCTTCGCAAAAATCTTGCGCGTGAACACTTCCTGCACCAGTTGTCCGTCGCGCACGCCCGTCACGGTGATGAACACGAGCACGACGTCCTGAGCCGTCGCCGGCACCGAGCGGCGCATGATCGTCTTCAGCGTATCGCGGTCAGTGGACAGGCGCAGGTCTTCGAGCAGGAACTGCATCAGGTCGCGATGACCCGGATAGCGCACCGACTTGTAATCGAGCGTCTCGACACGGCCCGACAGCGTCTCGCACAGCGTGCCCAGGCCGCCCGACGTGTTGAACGCCTCGTACTCGGTACCGTCGAGCGAGAAATGCTCCAGGCCTTCGAGCGGCTGCACCCATTGCGTGCGGCTGTCGCGGATCGCCTCACACGGCTGGCAGTATTCGTTGATGAGACCGTCGACGCTCCACGTCAGGTTGTACTTCAGCGCATTGGTCGGAAACTCGGGCAGCGCGCCGACGCGCATCTTCACATCGCGGATTTCGGTGAAGCGGTTGGCCAGTTCATGCGCGGCAATGCCGATGAAGCCCGGCGCGAGACCGCATTGCGGCATGAACGCGTGGTCGGCACCGTCGGCGATCGCGCGGATGGCGTGCGTCGCGCGCACGTCTTCCGTCAGATCGAAGTAATGCACGCCTGCGCCCTTCGCCGCCGACGCCACGCTCACCGCGAGGTAGTACGGCAGCGCATTGACGAGCGCGTCGAAGCCCTGGATTTCGGCGCGCAGCGCGGCGGCGTCGGCGGAATCGACGCGGCGCGTCGGGATGCCTTGCGCGGCCAGTTTGTCGAGCGCGTGTTGATCGCGGTCCAGCGCGAGCACTTCGTAGTCGCCCGTCTCACGCAACATATGCGCAATGGTGTGACCGATCAGACCTGCGCCAACGATGGCAACTTTCATGCGCTTCTCCTTGTTTTCTCTGGTTGATGTCGGCGCGCCGCAGCGAACCTCTACCTAAGAGTTTATGGAGAAGGCGAGTCGGTTTATAGGCGCAAAGTGCTGCGCAATGACCATGATTTTCGACGAAATGACGAAGCGTTTCGTCGATTCGTCAAAAACATATCAAAACCGTGTAAACGCGAGCCGCAAAATAGACGCCGGTACGCTCAAGGACTGCTCATGCCGCGATCGATCTTGCGCGACAGGATGATCGACGTCGTCGTGCGTTCGACACCTGCCAGGCCGCCGATCTGATCGAGCAACTCGTTCAGGCGCTCAGGCGAATCGGCGCGCAGCCACGCGACGTAATCGAACTCGCCGCTCACGGCGCACAGCAGCTGCACCTCAGGCATGCGGTTCAGCTTCTTCAGCACGTCCGCCCCGAACTTCGGCGCGATGATGATGCCGACATAAGCATGCATGCTCGCGTCGAGCACATCTTGCCCGAGCCGCACGCTATAGCCGGCGATTACGTTGGTCTTTTCGAGCCGCGCAATCCGCGCGATCACCGTGGTGCGCGCAACACCCAGTTGCCGTGCGAGATTCGCGACGCTTTCACGCGCATTGGCTTGCAGCAACGCGACGAGGTTGCGGTCGAGTTCGTCGAGCTGATCGAGGCGCGGTGGTCTCATCGGTTCAAGGTCAAGGTTGAGAGAAAACGCTCGCCACACACGGCGAGCCGATGACGCGAATTATGCGCCTTGCGCACGCGCGCGCGAATACATGCGGGCTGCACATATCCCACGAACGGCGCGGCGCGTTGAAGACATCAAGCGCCGAAGCGCTCGATCACGAAGTCGATGAAGCTGGTCAGCTTTGGTGTAGGTTGCCGGTCGCGCGGATAGATCAGATGCACGGGCGCGCCATCGGGCAGATAGTCTTCGAGTACGGATACGAGCGTGCCCTGCTCGATCTCGCGCGCAAGCAGCGCTTCCGGCTGCAGCACCAGACCGAAGCCGCGCAGCGCCGCCATCTTCAGCGCCTGGCCGTTGTTCGCGCGAAAGCGTCCGGGTCGCAACTGGTAGTCGCTCTCGGCATCGCCGTCCAGGCGCCACAATCCTTCGCGTCCCCAATGCAGAAAGCCGAGGCATTCGTGATGCAAGAGGTCGGCTGGAGTCTTCGGCGTGCCCATCCGTTGCAGATAGGCAGGCGACGCACACGCGCGCATCCGGTAAGGTTTCAACGGCCTTGCGACGAGACTCGAATCAGGCAGGCGGCCAATCCGCACGGCGGCATCGAAGCCCTCATCGACCAGATCGAACACACGGTTCGACAGATCGAGCTCGAGACTGACCTCGGGGTACTGGTTAAGGTAGTCGGTCATCGCCGGCGAAAACACTTCGACGCCGTAAGTCAACGGCACCGTCACCTTCAGCGTGCCGCGCGGCGCGGATGTCATCGCTTCCGCGAGCGACTCCGCGGCCTTCACGTCGGCGAGAATGCGCCGGCACTGCTCGTAATACTGACGGCCGATTTCGGTGAGGCTCTGACGGCGCGTCGTGCGCGTCAGAAGCCGTGTGGACAGTTGTGTTTCGAGCGAGCGGATATGCTTGCCGACCATCGCCGACGACAGATCGAAGCGCTCGGCGGCCGCCGTAAGGCTGCCCGCTTCGACGACGGCAACGAAGACTTCCATGCTGACGAATTTATCCACCGGCTATTTCCGATCGTTTCGGTTGTAAGCAGTTGTCGCAATAGAGACGCAATGCAGCGATATCGTGATACTAATAACGCACGGCATGATAGATGTCGACGTCGGCACATCGTGCAGCTTTGGTCTCATACCAATAGACAACAGGAGTCTCAATGAAAAAAACTCTCGCTATTCTCGCTTCCGCGTTGACCATGAGCGCCGCATTCGCGCAGACAGCAGCGCCCGCTGGTGCGTCCGCGCCGGCCATGGCGGCCGCTTCGCAGGGTGCGGGCAAGGCTATTCACGAGCAGCGCGTCGAAGAGCGCATCAAGTATCTGCACACGCAACTGAAGATCACGTCGGCGCAAGAGTCGCAGTGGAACGCGTTCGCCGACGTCATGCGCAGCAACGGCGAGACAATGGGCAAGCTGTTCGAGGCACGCCATGCGAATCCGAACGTCTCTGCGCTCGACGACATGAAGCAATACGCCGAAATCACCCAGGCGCACGCCGACGGCACGAAGAAGCTCGTCGACGCGTTCGAGCCGCTGTACAACAGCTTCTCGCCTGAGCAGAAGAAACTGGCCGACACGACCTTCCGCCGTCAGCCGCCCGAAGGCCGTCCGCATCACAGCCGCTCGCGCAAGCCGGCCGCGCCGGCTTCGGACGCGACCGTCAAGCCGTAACCTGTATCGCATTGGTTGGCACAGCGCCTGCCCTCACCGGCAGGCGTTTTTTTATCAGGCGCCACTAGAATCTGGCATCATGCGCGCCTGCGCCGCGTTTGCGATGCTGTTTGCATGTCGCGTCGATGCCCGCTTATTGAGCTCCGTTACGCGGCCCTGTCAATCTCTGCGTTATTTCGCCTCATCATGATCGAACTCAAGAACATCGACCTGCTCACCGACCCGGCCGCGCAACGCGTTGTCAAGGACGAAACCGTCGCGGTGCAATTCGCCCCGGGCGACGGCGAACTGATGAGCCTCGAAGGACCGAACCGCTACGCGCTCGGCGATGCGCTGATCACGGGCTCGACGGGCGACCGCTGGGTCGTGTCGCGCGAACGCTTCGACGCGAAGTACCTACCCGCCGACGCCGCGCTGGCACACGGCGAACCCGGCGCATACCGCAATCGTCCCGTCGTCGTGCTCGCAAAGCGGATGGACGAGGCGTTCTCGCTTGCGCGCTCGGCGCAAGGCGGCGACGTCCTCAAGGGCACGGCGGGCGACTGGATCATGCAATACGCGCCCGGCGACTACGGCGTCGTGCAGGCTGCGCGCTTCGCCAAGGTCTACCGGCTCGCCGACTGAGCCTGACGTTCCCGCCTTGCCGCTTACGCGAACTCGTCGCCGAGTTCGACGGTCACTTCGCGCGGTATGGTCTTGCCTTCCGCGTACTTCTCTTCGAGCGACCCCAGCGTCGCTTCCACATAAGCGCGCAGTATGGCGAAGCTGCGGCCCCGCGCGCGCGGCGGCATCGCGCGATAGCGCGCGAGCGCTGCGGGTGCGATGGCAACCGTCAACTCCATGCGTTTCGCCGTCGAGCCGAAACGCATCGCGACCCAATGCACGACGATCTGCGGCACGCCGTTCTCGCCGGCACGCTCGATGAACTGCGTCTGCTCGGGAAAAAGATCGCTGATCACGCGTGCGAGTTCTTCGATCTCCGGGTTCGCGCATTCGAACTGATAGGCTTCCATGTCGATTGGCCTCTGGCCTTTTACTCTGTTGATCTGTTGATCTGTTGATCTGTTGATCTGCGTTGACGATCAGGCTGCGCGCTTGTGTACCCGGATCAGTGCGGCAGCCACTGCGATCGCCGCGACGGCATAGATTGCATCGACGGTCACGAGCGACAGCAGCCCCGCCTGCGACATCGCAGCCGGCACATCGATCAACGCGTGCGCGACGATCGCGACGGGCAGTATGGCACGCCAGCCGGCACGCACACCGCGCCACATCAGCACCGACAGCCCGATCTGGAACACCAGCGCCGCCACGCGTTCGAGCGCGAACACGCCCGCCATCGCCGGTGACATGCTCGCTAGCAGCAGATGGATACGCATCAGTGGTCCCGCCGGCATGTTGCTGAGATAGGTATCGAGTTGCCCGCGATTTTCGAGCACGCCGAACGCGATCCATTGCGCCTGCACCATCACGCCGATGAGCCATGCCTCCGCGCCGCCGTGGCCGAGACCGTAGGCAAGCGCGGTGCCGTTGTTCGCTGCGTCGTTCGTCGCGCCGCCAGTCTTGCGCCGCGCGAGCCAGCGCATCGCAATGAAGCGCCCCACTTCCTCGCAGATGCCCGCGGCCAGTGCGCCATAGACGACGAACGCGAGCGGATCGGACAGCCACTCGCTCGTTGCCGCGTTTTCGCGCAGCAGATAGTCGTTGAGCGCGCGCTCGATCACCATCGCGGACAGCGCGAACACGGCGATGCCCGCGATCGCGTCGCGCCGGTTCAACGCGAACGGCGCGCGCCAGCGGCGGTACAGGTAGATGGGAAGCAGCGCGACGAAAATCGTCGCGACGGCGAGCACGGCAAGCGTGATGGGGGAAACGGGCAAGTCGGACATGGGCGTGTGACGGGCGCTCTACAGGCGCAAAGTACGGAACTCGCCGCGCATTGTAAGCGCGATGCCACAACGCTGTCGGATTGACGCGGATTCGCGTCGATCAGCGGGCCGTCGACGCCCGCTCGATCAGTTCGCCCGGCAGCAGACAATCGCGCGCGCTGGTCTGCTCGCCGTCGATGCGCTGATGCAGAAACTCGACGGCCCGATAGCCGATATCGTAGGTCGGCTGACGTATCGTCGTGATGCCGGCCAGCTCGGCCCATTCGGGATCGTCGATCGACAGCAGCGCGACGCGCTTCTGCCAGTTCGGACCATGCCGCTGGTTCAGATGCCGCGCGAGCGCCAGCGCGACCGGCCCATTCGCCGCAAACAGCGCGACGCCCGCCCGCGCAGGGTCTTCATGCGCGGCAACCGCCGCATCCAGTTCGGCATCGAGCGCGCTCAAGGTCTGCTCGAGTTCGTCTGCGTCGCCGAGTTCGAGCACGACGGTGCGGCCGCTCACCTGCGGATACTGTTCGAGTGCCTGGTGAAACGCCGCTTCGCGCTGGCGCCGCGAGCTGATGTGTTCGAACGGTTGCACGACGAACCACAGCCGGTCGAAACCGCGTTCGACGAGATGCCGCGTCGCGAGCGCCGTCGCGCCCTGGTTGTCGAGGCCGACCATATCGGTCACGAGCCCGTCGACGGACCGGTCCACCAGCACAGCCGGAATCCCGCCGTCGCCGACGGGCCGCAGCGTCTCTTCGCTGACGCCGAGCGCATTGACGATCACGCCTTCCACGCGATACGTGGTCAACAGTTGCAGAAAGCGCCGCTCCATGTCGACTTCGTTCGCCGCGTGGCAGATCAGCGGCATATAGCCGAGCGCGTGGCACGCGGCTTCGACGCCTTGCAGCACTTCGACGGAATAAGGGTTCGTCAGGTCCGCGACCAACATGCCGATCAGGCGATTGCGTCCGCGCTTGAGGCCGCGCGCCATCTGGTTCGGCTGATAGTCGAGCCGTTCGATGGCAGCTTCGATGCGCGCGCGCAGTTGCGGCGACAGCACGCTCAACTCGCCGTTCAGATAGCGCGAGATGCTCGTCTTGCCCGTGCCCGCCTCGCGGGCGACGTCGCTGATCGTTGCGCGGCGCGGCGCGCCTGACGGCGGTGTGTTCATTGAGGGAGCACGTCGCGGTTGACGATGTTGATCTTCAGCGTGCCGTCAAGCGCGCTGACCAGATTCTCCGCCGCGCAGCGCGCCATCGCGTGGCGCGTTTCGTGCGTCGCCGAGCCGATATGCGGCAGCGCGACCACATTCTTCAATTTCAGCAGCGGCGAGTTCGGATCGACGGGTTCCTTGTCGAACACGTCGAGGCCCGCGCCGTGGATCGTGCCCGTCTGCAAGGCTTCGATCAGCGCATTTTCGTCGACTGTCTGGCCGCGCGATGCGTTGATCAGGATCGCGCTGCGCTTCATCTTACGCAGTTCGTTCGCGCCGATCATGTGATGCGTTTCCGGCGTCAAGGGAACTTGCAGGCACACGAAGTCGGACGTCGCGAGCAGTTCGTCCAGTTCGACGCGACGCGCGCCGTAGCGCTGTTCGGCTTCGGCGTTCGCGCTGCGGTTCGTGTACAGCACCTTCATGTTGAAGCCGAGCGCCGCGCGCCGCGCGACCGCGCCGCCAATTCGCCCAAGACCGACGATTCCGAGCGTCTTGCCCTGCACGTCGACGCCGTACAACTCGGGCCCGATGCTCGCCTTCCACTCGCCCGCCTTCACCCAGTCGGCCAGTTCGACGACGCGCCGCGCACTCGCGAGGATCAGCGAAAACACCGTGTCCGCCGTCGATTCCGTCAGCACGTCCGGCGTGTGCGCGAGCACGATGCCGCGCTTCGTCAGGTCAGGCACGTCGAAGTTATCGTAGCCAACCGAGATCGTCGACAGCGCCTTGAGCTTCGCGGCGCCGTCGAGCATCGACGGCGTGATCTTCACGCTCGCGCCGATCGCGCCGTCGGCGTCCTTCAGCGCGGCGACGAACGCGTCGTGCTGCGCGGCGTCCGCCTGCACGACCTCGGCATGCTGCTGGAGATACGAGAGCACATCATCCGGCAGCGGCTTGTACGCGACGATCTTTCGCTTCATCGAATTACTTTCCTTGCAACGGGGTAGCGAGGTTTGGAGTCTGCATCGGCTGCGGCCTGACGGCAAGCGTCAGTATCACGGCACCGATCAGCGCGACGCTCATGAACACATACGACGCCGAGGGCGAGCCCGTCGCGCCGTTCAGGTAGCCGACCACGTACGAGCCGACGAACGAGCCGAGCGCGCCCATGCTGTTGATCAGCGCCATTGCGCCGCCCGCGACGTTCTTCGGCAGCAGTTCGGGGACGATCGCGAAGAACGGGCCGTACGGCGCGTACATCGCGGCACCCGCAATCACGAGCAGCGCATACGACATCCAGAAGTGCGTCGAGCCGAGCGCATAGGACCCCGCGAAGGCCGCCGCGCCGATCAGCAAAAACGGCCACACGAATGCACGCCGGTTATTGAGTTTATCCGACGCCCACGACGCCGCGAGCATCGCAATCGTCGCGGCCAGATACGGCAGCGCCGACAGCCAGCCCGTTTCGACCATGCCGATCGACGAGCTGTTTTTCAGAATGGACGGCAGCCACAGCACGAAACCGTACACGCCGATGCTCCAGCAGAAGTACTGCGCGCACAGCTTGATGACGGCGGGCGAGCGGAATGCCTCGCCGTAGTTGCGCATCGGCTTGATCGCGGCCTGCTCGGCGCGCAGCGTGTCGGCGAGCTGTTTCTTGTCCGCCTCCGACAGCCACGTCACCTGCTCGGGCTTGTCTTTCACGATGAACCACCAGCAGACGGCCCAGACGATTGCCGGGACGCCTTCCGCGATGAACATATGACGCCAGCCGAACGAATGCACCAGATAACCCGACACGACCGACATCCACAGCACCGTCACCGGGTTGCCGAGAATCAGGAACGTGTTGGCGCGCGAACGCTCGCGCTTGGTGAACCAGTTGCTGATGAAGATCAGCATCGCGGGCATCACGGCCGCCTCGACGACACCGAGCACGAAGCGGATCACCATCAGCGACGGAATGTTGCTGACGACGCCCGTCAGCGCCGCGCAGCCGCCCCATAGAACCAGGCTCCAGAACACAAGCTTCTTGACGCTCTTGCGTTCCGCGTAGATCGCGCCGGGAATCTGGAAGAAGAAGTAGCCGAGAAAGAACAGCGCGCCGATCAGCGACGACAATCCCTTGCTGATACCCAGATCCTGATTGATGCCCGCGGCGGCGGCGAAACCGTAGTTCGCGCGGTCGAGATAAGCGAGGCTGTACGTGATGAAGACGATCGGCATGATCGTCCACCAACGTCGAATCGCGAGTGATGAGGACATGAATGTCTCCTTTGACTGGCTGAGGCGGTCGGTTGGCGTGCCGTTGAGCCGCGTTTTGCTCGCTGGAGCGTTTGCGCGGCTGGGCATCTTGTTGTCGTGTCGTGCTGCTGAATGGTGAAACGTTATGCGACGAGCGGGTCGGCGCTTTCGAGTGCATCGAGTTCGGTGCGCGTCGGCAAGCCTTCCGAATCGCCGATCACCTGGATCGCAAGCGCGCCGATGCGATTGCCGCGCGCCACCGCCTGCGGCAGCGTGCGGCCTTCGAGCAATGCGCTCACCACGCCGACGGCGAAGCCATCGCCCGCGCCGACGGTGTCGACTACTTTCTCGACGCGCTGCGCTTCGACGACGCCTGAGTCGGTCGCCGTGCGGTAATACGCGCCTTGCGCGCCTAGCTTGACGACGACGCCCTTCGCGCCACGGTCGAGATAAAACTGCGCAATGTCTTCTGCTTTCGTGTAGCCCGTCAGAATCTCGCCTTCGCCGATGCCGGGCAGCACCCAGTCGGCGAACGTCGCGAGTTCGTTCAGCGCGGCCGCCATCGCTTCACGCGACGGCCACAGTGTCGGGCGCAGATTCGGGTCGAACGAGATGGTCTTGCCCGCCTGTCGCATTTCGCGCGCCAGACGGAACGCGAGTTCGCGCGAACTCGCCGAAATCGCAGGCGCGACGCCCGTCAGATGCAGATGACGCGCGGGCAGCACGTAATCTGCAACGTAGTCGTCGAGCGACAGGTGGCTTGCCGCCGAACCCTTGCGGAAATATTCGACGGCGGGATCGCTGCCGTCGTCGTTCTTCGACTTCAGCTGGAAGCCCGTCGGATGACGCGCGTCGGTCGTCACGCAGCTCCCGTCGATGCCTTCCTTCACTAGCGAGTCGCGCACGTACTGGCCGAACGAATCGTTGCCGACGCGGCTCATGTAGCCCACCTTGAAACCGAGCCGCGACAGGCCGATCGCCACATTGAGATCGGCGCCCGCGATGCGCTTCGTGAACTGGCCGACGCCCGCGAGCGCGCCCGTTTCGGCTGCGACGAACATCGCCATCGCTTCGCCGTAGGTAATGACATCGAGTGTCGGATGCATGGCTTCTCCTGATGATTCGCTGCGCGTTCGCGCCGTATTACATGGACGCGAGCTGTGCTACGTGGTGCGACGCGTCCTCGGCGATGCGCACCGCGTCGAACGGAAACTCGATGCCGCGCGGCACGTTGCGCGGCAGGAGCGGCAGCACGGCCGCGAAAACGGGATCGCCGGCGGCGGGCGCGACGGCAAAACGGCGCGCGCCTTCGCCCGCGACCGCCTTGCAGTGGATGTACTCGACGTGGTCTGCGAGCTTATGTGCGGCCTCGACAGGATCGACGCCCGGCCATTGCCAGTTGCCGATATCGAAGGTCATGCCAACGCGCTTGTGATGGCCTTCTTTCGCGAGCGCGTTGAACAGCCCGTCGAACTGCGCGAGCGAGCCGCCGCGCTCCAGTTGCCCGTTTTCGACCACGAGCCGCGCCGCGACGCCCTTCGTGCATGTAGCGATCGCGTCGCCGTGCGCGCGTCCGGCGAAGCCGCCCAGTTGCAGCTTGACGAAGCGCGCGCCGAGCGCCGTCGCTTCGATCAGCGCCTGGCGCAGCGCGGCTTCGTCGAGCGCGCCATCGTGTGTGTAAAGCTCGGCGGGTGTCGAGTACACCGACCACAGGCCTTTCGCCGCAATCGCCTTGCCGAGCGCCGACAGCGCCTCCGCCGACGCTTCCGCCTCCAGCGCAAACAGCTCGCGCCGCACTTCGAAACCGGCCGCGCCGGCTTGCGCCGCCGTCTTCAGCCACGCGTGATGACCGTCCTTGCGGATCGCATCGGCCCCAAACGCACTCGCGACGATCACTACTTCCGGCATGCCATCCACCTTGCTTTATTGCTCAAAAACGACCTTTGGAATCGGTTCCAAAGACAGGTATCAAAAAAGCGCCTTGGCGCTAGCTGCGAATACTGCCGCGCGTCGGCGCCCCACGCCATAGTGGTTATCCCCTAACGGCCGGACGCCCCCGTCGCGGGCCGCGCATCGCCGTTCAGGCACAGTTCCAGGAAGCGACCGACGAGGCGCGACGGCGCGCTCGCGTGCGGCACGACGATCGAAAACCGCCGCGTGAGCGGCTCGGGGCCGAGCGGCAAGCGGCACAGCGCCTCGTTCTCGTGGCGCATCGACATCGCCGACACGAAGCCGACGCCCATTCCGGCGCGAACAGCCTCCTTCACGCCCTCGACGCCGGCAATCGCCAGCGCGACGCGCATCGGCACGCCCGCCCTCGCGAAAGCGCGCTCGATCAGTTGCCGTACGCCCGAGCCTTCCTCGCGCAGCACGAGCGCGTGCTCGCTCAGCCCGGCGAGCGTGACGGCCGGCACGCCCGCCACAGCGAGCGGATGCGTGCGCGGCATGATCGCGACGATCTCGTCCTCGTGCCAGGGATGCACGGCGGTATCCGGCGGCAAATCACCGCCGACCTGCCCTTCGACCAGCGCGATATCGAACGACGCCAGCGCGCCGACGATATCCGCCGTGTTGCCGTCGTCCGTTCGCACGGTCACGTCGGGATGGCGGCGCTGGAAGGCGGCGATCAGATATGGCAGCAGATAGCTGGCGGGCGTGGTGCTCGCGCCGATACGCAGCGTCCCCTGCTCCATGCCGCGCAGCGCGTCGCGATACGCGTAGGCCTGGCGGAACGTGTCGCGCAGCCGCGCGGCGTAGCTGGCCAGTTGCTCGCCCGCGGGCGTAAGGCGCACGCCGCGGCCGTCGCGTAAATAGAGCGGCTCGCCGAACTCGTCCTGCAATTGCCGCAACTGGCCGGACACGGCGGGCTGCGACAGATGCAGTGCGAGCGCGGCGCGGCTGATGTTGCGATGCTCGGCGACGGCGGCGAACGTTATAAGCTGATCCGGGGTCATGGCGACAAAGTATCAGATTAGCCGATATTTTTCATCCCAAATCACGATTTCTCATATCGATATATCTAAATTAGGATAAGGCCATCGAATCAACCAACCTTTCCAAACAGGTTGAAGCTCATGTCCACCGCTCACACCGCTCACACCCATGCCGTTCCCGCCCCGTCATCGACGCGCGGCCAGATCAACGGCATTCTGTTCGTCGCCCTGTTCGCCGCCGCCGTCACCCGCATCGCTGCCATTCCGGCGATTGCCAATCTGGGCATCAGCCCGCTGATCGTCGGCATCGTCGGTGGGATGATCTACGGCAACGCGCTCAAGGATGGCATGCCCGAAAGCTGGGCCGCCGGCGTCAATTTCTCGGCCCGCAAGCTGCTGCGCATCGCCGTCGCGTTCTTCGGGCTGCGCGTGAGCATTCAGGAAATCGCGCAAGTCGGCCTGCCGGGTCTCGCCGAATCGCTGCTGATCGTGGTCAGCACGCTCGTGATCGGCACCTGGGCGGGCATGAAGCTGATGAAGCTCGACCGCGACAGCGCGCTGCTCACGGCAGCGGGCAGCGCGATCTGTGGTGCCGCCGCCGTGCTCGCGTTCGAATCCACCTTGCAATCGAAGCCGCACAAGAGCGCGATGGCCGTCGGCAGCGTGGTGCTGTTCGGCACGCTGTCGATGTTCCTCTACCCCGCGCTGCTGCGCGCCGGCATACTCCATCTGGACACCACAGGCGTCGGCCTGTTCTTCGGCGGCACGATTCACGAAGTCGCGCAGGTTGTGGGTGCTGCCAGCAACGTGAGCCCGGAAGCCACGCATATCGCCACCATCGTCAAGATGACCCGCGTGATGCTACTGGTGCCCGTGCTGCTGATCGTCGGCATGTGGGTGAACCGCTCGGCCCGTGGCGCCGCTTCGAAAGATGGCACCCATGCGCCGCGCAAGCTCGCCGTGCCCTGGTTCGCACTGGGCTTCCTCGCCTGTGTCGCCGTGAACTCGCTGCATATCCTGCCTGAAGCCGCGACCAGCACGGTCAACATGCTCGACACCTTCGCGCTGACGATGGCCATGACGGCGCTCGGCATCGAAACACGCCTCTCGCAGATCCGCGACGCCGGTCCCCGTGCGCTGACGACGGGCCTGATCCTCTACGTGTGGCTCTTCGTTGGCGGTCTCGGTATCACGTGGCTCGTCCAGCATCTGCTCGGCTAAGCCGGCAACTCTCCCGAATAAGCCCCGCCGCGTGCGGGGCTTTTGTGCTTTTCGGGCTGTATCGCCACGATCGCGCCGACGCGCTTTTTTGCCTGGTGACAGGCACACCAACTGCAAGCATCGCGCGGCATACTTCTAGCTCCCTTCCGTGTGTAACCGCGGCGCGACATCGCGCCGTCGACAACCGAATGAGGACCGACCGATGACTTATCAGCTCTATTACTGGGATGGATTGCAGGGCCGTGGCGAATTCGTGCGGCTGGCGCTCGAAGAAGCCCGTGCGGACTACGTCGAGGTAGCGCGCGGCGACGAACAGGACGGCCTCGGCACGGGTGCGATGATCGACGTGTTGGACAGCCGGTCGGAAGCGTACCTGCCGTACGCGCCGCCCTTCCTGCAGGACGGCGACCTGATCATTTCGCAGACGGCGAACATCCTGTTCTACCTCGGGCCGAAGCTGAATCTCGCGCCGAAGGTCGAGAGCCTGCGCTACGTCGCGAACGGCCTGCAACTGACCATCGCCGACATGGTCACGGAAGCGCACGATACGCATCACCCGCTCGCGTCTGGCATGTACTACGAGGAGCAGAAAGAGGCCGCCAAAATCCGCGCGACGGATTTCATCGACAACCGGATTCCGAAGTTCATGGGCTATTTCGAACGCGTGCTGAAGCAGAACCCAGCCGGCGACAAACACATGGTCGGCGACACGCTGACGTATGTCGATCTGTCGATGTTCCAGCTGATCGACGGCCTGCATTACGCCTTTCCACGCGCGATGAAGCATTTCGGCGAGCGTCATCCGCGGCTTGCCAGGCTGCATGACGCGGTGCTCAAGCGCCCGAATATCGCCGCCTATCTCGACTCGGAACGACGTCTGCCGTACAACGAAACCTGCGTTTTCCGGCACTACCCCGAACTCGACAAGGACGTGCGCTGAGATGAACTGACATCGTTCTTTCGCCACGTAGCGGCGCGCATGCCAGATATCGCCGGGTAACGCGCCCCTCTTCAACCCGTCGTCGCGCAATGCCGATAACATGCGAAGGCTTGCGCGCCACCCATACCAACCCTAAACGCCCGCTCCTGCCGTGCTTTCATTTCTGCTGAGACTGCGCACCCGCGCCGCCCATCTCTTCCGTCTGTCCGACGCGCACACGATGCTGGTGTGGTCGGTGATCGTCGGCATCGTGGGCGCCTTCGCGACGATCGCCTTCCGCGAAGGCATCTCGCTGATGCAGCGCGCGTTCACCGGACAGGACGGCAGTCTCGTCGAAATGGCAAAGCGCCTGCCCATTGCGATGCGTATCGCGTTGCCCGCGCTGGGCGGGCTGGCCGCGGGCGTGCTGCTGGTCATCGCGCAGCGCGGCGCCGACAAGAAACAGCATACGGATTACATGGAAGCCGTCGTAATCGGCGACGGTGTCGTGCCCGTGCGCCTCAGCCTGTGGCGCAGCGCGTCGTCGCTGTTCACGATTTCGAGCGGCGGCTCGATCGGCCGCGAAGGCCCGATGGTGCAGCTTGCCGCGCTGTGTGCATCGCTGATCGGGCGCTTCGTGCATTTCGATCCGCCGCGCCTGAAGCTGCTCGTGGCGTGCGGCGCGGCGGCGGGCATCACGTCCGCGTACAGCGCGCCCATCGCGGGCGCGTTCTTCGTCACCGAGCTCGTGCTCGGCTCGATCGCGATGGAAAGTTTCGGGCCGGTCGTGGTGGCGTCGGTGGTCTCGAATATCCTGATGCGCGAGTTCGCCGGTTACAAGCCGCCTTACGAGATGCCCGTGTTCCCGCCTGTCGCGGGACTCGAAGTGCTGCTGTTCGTCGCGCTCGGTCTGCTGTGCGGCGCGGCGGCGCCGCAGTTCCTCCGACTGATGGACACCACCAAGGCCGGCTTCCGCCGCCTGCCGATCCCCCTCCCTTTGCGGCTTGCGCTCGGCGGTTTGATCGTCGGCATTCTGTCCGTGTGGACGCCCGAGGTCTGGGGCAACGGCTATAGCGTCGTCAATTCGATCCTGCATTCGCCGTGGACCTGGTCCGCGCTCGTCGTCGTGCTCGTGTTCAAGCTGATTGCGACGGCGGCGACCGTCGGCTCGGGCGCCGTGGGCGGCATCTTCACGCCGACGCTCTTCTTCGGCGCGGTGCTCGGTTCGCTGTTCGGGCTCGGCATGAACGCGCTGTGGCCGCACGGGACGTCCGCGCCGTTCGCCTACGCGATGGTCGGCATGGGCGCGTTTCTGGCGGGGGCGACCCAGGCGCCGCTGATGGCGATCCTGATGATCTTCGAAATGACGTTGAGCTATCAGGTCGTGCTGCCGCTGATGGTGTCGTGCGTGGTCGCGTACTTCGCGGCGCGCGCGATCGGCAAGACGTCGATGTACGAGGTCACGCTGCACCGCAACCGCGAGGAACAGGAGCGCATGCGGTTGCGCGCGACGCAGATGCGCGAGCTGATCCGGCCGCCGCAAACCGTCGTGCAACCGAATGCGACCGTGCAGGACATGACGCGCGTGTTCCTCGAATATCCTGTCAAGTATCTGTACGTGACGGACGACAGCGGCTGCTTTCTCGGCGTGGTCGCGCTGAAGGACATCACGTCCGACCTGCTCGACAACCGCGACACGTCGGGGAAAACGGCGGCCGACTATCTGCAGCCGCATTTCGACGTGCTTACGCCCGACATGCCGATCGGCGTCGCGCTCCAACATTTCATGGCGTTCCAGGGCGAACGGCTGCCCGTGGTCGAAAGCGCCGCGCGGCCGACGCTTGCGGGCGTGGTCTACAAGACGTCGTTGCTCGATGCGTATTTCCGGATGAACCCGCGTTAACCGTCAACCTTCATCGATACCTCATCGATACTTACTGCGGCCCCAGTTCGGCGCATGGTAAAGCGCGTCAAGTTCCCTACAATGGATTGACCATGAACGAGCCGCAAGCCGCATCCCGCGATGTACGGCGCTGAGCAACGCCGGCGGAGATGCCCGCTCTGCGAGCGGGAGCGAAGATGAGCAAACCGTCCATCGATGCCGTGCGCCGCGACCATGCCGGCTGGATCTTCGTGCATATCGAAGGCGAGCCTTACGAGCGCGGCGAGCAGCACGGCACGTTGCTTGCCGCCGAAATCCAGAACGCGATCCGCACCGCCCGCTATCTCGCGAAATGGGACACGGGCGAGGAATTCGACACGTTCATCAATGCCGCCGTCGAGCAGTTCGCGCCACGCATCGACAGCGAATCCGCCGATGAAATCCAGGGCATCGCCGATGGCGCAAAACTCACGTTCGCCGAAGTGCTCGCGTGGAACGGTTACATGGATTTGCTGCAAAGCTGGTGGCCGCAGCACGCCGCGCAGCAGAAGCCGCAGCTCGGCCTGAAGCCGTGGCGCGGCCGGCGCGGGCATCACTGTAGTGCGTTCATCGCGACGGGCAGCGCGACGCGCGACGGCCGCATCGTGATGGCGCACAACTCGTGGGACCGCTACGCCACGGGCGACGCGTTCAACGTCGTGTTCGACATCGTGCCCGCAGCGGGCAACCGGATTCTGATGCAGGGCCTGCCTGGCTGCATTTCGAGCCTGACGGATTTCTGGGTGACGTCGGCGGGCCTGATGGTGACCGAGACCACCATTTCGAATTTCGCGGGCTACAACGCGTCGGGCGCGCCGGAGTTCTACCGCTCGCGACGCGCGACGCAGTACGCGAATAGCATCGGCGAATGGTGCGAGATGTTCGCGCTCGCGAACAACGGTGGCTACGCGAACAGCTGGCTGCTCGGCGACGCGAAAACGGGCGAGATCGCACGCTATGAACTCGGGCTGCACTACTCCGGTTTCGAAAGCACGAGGGACGGTTTCTACAGCGGCTACAACACGGCCACTGATCTGAAAATACGCAATCAGGAATGCACGGGCGAAGGCGAGGATTACACCGACGTGCGCAGGAACGGCGCGCGCCGGCTGCGCTTCATGCAACTGGAAGAGACGCATCACGGCAGGATCGACGTCGAGCTGGCGAAGGAAATGATCGCCGACCATCACGACGTCTATCTCGATCGCCCGGACAATCCGTGCTCGCGGACCATCTGCGGACATCTGGAACTGGACGACCAGCGCTTCGGCAGCTCCGATCACGGTCCGTTCAATCCGTGGGGCGCGAACGACGGCAAGGTGGTCGACAGCGACATGGCGCGCGACATGGCATTCTTCGCGCGCTGGGGCCATCCGTGTGGGCGGCCGTTCGACGCGCAGGCGTTCATGAAGCGCCATCCGCAATGGAACTGGCTAAACGGCTACATGCGTGACCGGCCTTCGTGGCCGTGGACGCGCTTCGACGTGCTGCGCTGAAGGCTCGCTCGCGGCGCGGCGGGACGCTCACGAACATCGTGGCTCGCGCCGGGTTAACGCCACCCGCTTTCTACATACGGGATGCGTTGCGCATCGCGCGGAACCGCCCCAGCGCTGGCTCGGGCGCATCCACCCGACACGAAACCGCCTCAAACCTCCATCAACAGAAGCCGATTTCCGTCCTTTCCTGGGCCTCACCAGCGCTTGTAAAAATAACTGGCGTAATATGGGGGGGACGCGCGGTGCTCGCAGACGGCGACCGCGTGGGGCGGGCGCCACTACGCTGTTGTCGCAATGGCATACCGCTTGCATGCAGTTCCTGCGCTGCCAGGCATAAGGAGGTCGAGCGATGAAAACCTCGACGCTGTTGATCATGGTGACGTTGTCGGCTTCGTGTTTCGCCGCGCCGGTGCATACGGCGACGGACGGCACGATCGACACGGCTGCCGCCCGCGCCAACGCTGCCCCCGTCGCGCCCGCCGCGCCGGACGTCGCGGCCCAGACCGATATCCGGCCCGAGCGATGGGAGCACATCGCACTGCCGAAGTCGCGGCATCTGGACCGAGGCTTCGTGGCAGAGGACGAACATCCGCAGACATGACGGCGCGAGATACGTCGACTTCGACCTCGATTCGATGGGCGGATCGTCTCGCTCGCGCCAACTACTTTCAGAACAATGGAGCGCGAGCATGACGGGATCGGCTATTCCGGGTGAATCGATTGACCTGCAGATCGCAGATATCCTGAGCGGCGTCACCTACCCGCTCAACAAGGACGCGCTCGTCGATGCCGCGCGCGAAGCCGGCGCCAGCAATGAAGTGCTGTCGATGCTCGATGGCCTGCCCGAGCAGGATTACGCGGATATCGATTCTGTGACGAAGCTGATCGGCAGCAATTTCGGGCCGGGCCTTGGCATCTGACGGCGAATCTATGCGGGACCTCAGCTCGACCGCCGTGCCGGTAACTCAAACGCCTTTGGACACTGCGCAGCGCAACCACGACTGGATACGGCGCGCGCCCGCGCGAGATGGCGTCGAGCGCATCGAAGCATTTTTCCAGCACAACGGCTACGCGCTGCATCGGCACGATACGTACGCGATCGGCTGTACGCTCGCGGGCGTGCAGAGCTTTCATTACCGGCGCAGCGTGCGCAACAGCCTGCCCGGCGGCACGATGGTGCTGCATCCCGACGAAATGCACGACGGCCAGGCCGGCACCGACGAAGGCTTCCGCTACCGGATGATTTACATTGAGCCCGCGCTGTTCCAGGCGGCGCTGGGCGGCAAGCCGCTGCCGTTCATCGAAGGCGGGCTATCGGACGATCCGCGTCTTGCTGCCGCGACGCAGGCGCTGCTGCAAGGCATCGACCGCGCAATGGACCCGCTCGAACAGGACGACGCGCTCTTCGACCTCGCGCACGCGCTGGACGCCGTGTCGGGCGCGCGGCCACTGCGCGCTTCCGCTGATTTCCGCGCGGCGCAACTGGCGCGCGATTACCTGCATGGCGCGCTCGAACGCCCCGTTACGCTCGACGAACTGGCCGCCGCGAGCGGCCGCGACCGCTGGAGCCTGTCGCGCGATTTCCGCGCGTTCTTCGGCACCAGCCCACATCGCTATCTGACGATGCGGCGTCTCGACGCCGCGCGTCAATCGATGCTGGGCGGCATGGCGCTCGTCGATGCCGCCGCTGCCGCGGGCTTTGCGGATCAGAGCCATATGACGCGGCATTTCGTGTCCGCGTACGGCGTGACACCGTCGCGCTGGCTGCGGATGATCAACGCGCAAACCCGGTGAGGACAGTGAGCGTTTGCACGAACGTTCAAGACGCGTGCATGGTCGCGTCTCTACACTCGACGACATCGACTTTCAACACAAGGAAACGCGATGTCCTCTACCTATCTCCCCATCAATTTCGCCAGCAAGCTGAGCCTGATTAACGATCAGTGGCAAGCGCGCGTGGTCGCCGAGATGAACGACTACCAGTTCAAGCTCGTCAAGATAGAAGGCGATTTCATCTGGCACGATCATGCCGATACGGACGAAACGTTCATCGTGCTCGAAGGCGAACTGCGCATCGACTTTCGCGACGGCGCGGTGAAGCTTTCATCGGGAGACATGTTCGTCGTGCCGAAGGGCAAGGAACACAAGCCCTACGCAGAGAAAGAAGTGAAACTGCTGTTGATCGAGCCGCGCGGCGTGAAGAACACAGGAAGCGAAACCAGCGAGCGCACGGCCGCCAACGACGTCTGGATCTGAGCGGGCCGCGCCTTACTCCATCGTCCTGCCGAACACGACGCGCGCGAAGAAATTGCCGAGCACTTCTTCCGCGCGTTCGCCCGAAAAACGTTGAGGATCGACGGTAAAGAAAAACTGCATGCCGTCGCACAAACCCATCAGACCGAGCGCCAGCGTCTCAGCCGGCAACGGCAGCGGCGTGCCGACGCGCACCGAAAACTCCGTGATGTAGGCCGTCAGCTGTTCTAGCTTCTCATGCATGAACGCATTGAAGCGCACGCGGAACCGCACGTCGCGCGCGGCCAGCAGCTTCGCCTCCACCCATAGCAGAAAGCACTTGTTCTCACTCGGCATGCGGCTGTAGTAGCGCAGCACGCTCGCTTCCATATCTTCGCGCGTCGCGTTCTCTTCGAAGATGTTCTGCAGATCCGCCTGCATCGACTCGTGATCGCGCCGCAACAACTCCAGGAACAGTTCGGGCTTGCTGCGGAAGTTCGAATAGAACGCGCCGCGCGTGTAACCCGCCGCGTCCGCGATGTCTTCGACGCTCGCCGCGACGAACCCCTTCTTCATGAAAATGGCCTGCGCAGCATCGAGCAGACGCAGGCGCGTCTGGTCTTTGCTCTGTTCGCGTGTGAGTCGTTTGCGTTTCATATTTAACAGTCTAGCATCGTTCCCCGACAAGATTCAGTTTTGCATTCAGATACAGGTGTGTATTAGAATGCAATTCACCATCTGAAGCAATGAGCCGCGTTGCGATGCGAAACGAAACGCTCGCGGCCCGCTTCGCTGCACGCCGTCGGTAGCCTCTGGCTTGCCGTATCCGTTTGCATCTCAGCCTGGGGGCATCGTGAATCGTTCCCGTCGTGGCGCGCCATCCATCGCGCGCAAGCAGTCCCGCCTGTCCGCCTCTGCTCCGTTGTTTCGCCGTACCTCGCTCGGCGTGCTCGTCCTCGCGGGCGCGCTGACACTCGCTGCGTGTCACAACAAGGAGGCCGCTGCACCCGCGCCGCGGCCTGTCGTCGCCGTCGCCGTGCACGCCGACGGCCTGCCGCTTGCCGCGTCGCTGCCGGGCGAAGTGCAGGCGCGCTATTCGACGCCGCTGTCGTTCCGTATCGCGGGCAAGATCATCGAGCGGCGCGTGCGGCTGGGTGATGTCGTGCAGAACGGTCAGGTCGTCGCGCGACTCGATCCCGCCGACGCGCAGAAAAACGCCGCCAGCGCCGCCGCGCAACTCGACGCCGCGCAGCACCGGCTCGTCTACGCGAAGCAGCAGCTCGACCGGGACCGCGCGCAGGCACGCGAGAACCTGATCGCACAGACGCAGTTGGAACAGACGGAAGACGCGTATGCGTCGGCTGCCGCGCAACGCGATCAGGCGCAGCAACAGGCCGCGCTCGCCAAAGACCAGCTTCAGTACGCAACCCTCACCGCCGATCACGCGGGCGTCATCACGGCCGAACAGGCGGATACGGGGCAGAACGTGTCGTCGGGACAGGCCGTCTACAACCTCGCCTGGTCGGGCGATGTGGATGTGGTCTGCGACGTGCCCGAAGGCGCGCTCGCAGCGCTGCGCGTCGGCCAGATGGCAACCGTCAAGCTCGGCGCGCTGCCCGGCCGCACATTCAATGCGCGCGTGCGCGAACTGTCGCCCGCCGCCGATCCGCAAAGCCGCACCTATCGCGCGAAGCTCACGCTCGACCAACCCGGCCCCGACGTGCGGCTCGGCATGACGGCCGACATCGACTTCACGCACGACAACGCCGCTGCACATGCAAGCCTTTACACGCTGCCCGCCACGGCGCTCTTTCATGACGGCACGCAGCCCGCAGTCTGGATCGTGAAGAGCGGCAGCGATCAGCTCGAACTGCGTCGCGTGCAGGTCGCGCATTACGCCGAACGGACCGTCGCGATCTCGCAAGGGCTGAACGAAGGCGAGCGTGTCGTATGGCAAGGCGTGCATACGGTGACGGCGGGCGAGAAAGTCCGCGTCGTGCCGCCGTTGCATCCCGAGGATTTCGCGTCATGAGCGCAGTACACGACGAAGAAGGACGCTTCAACCTGTCCGCGTGGGCGCTGCGCCATCAGGCGCTGGTGGTGTTTCTGATCACACTGGCGACAGCATTCGGCATCCTCGCCTATACGAAGCTGGCGCAATCGGAAGATCCGCCGTTCACGTTCCGCGTGATGGTGATCCGCACCTTCTGGCCCGGCGCGACCGCGCGCCAGGTGCAGGAAGAAGTCACCGACCGTATCGGCCGCAAGCTGCAGGAAACGCCCGCGATCGATTTTCTGCGCAGCTATTCGCGCCCCGGCGAATCGCTGATCTTCTTCACGATGAAGGACTCGGCACCCGTCAAGGACGTGCCGGAAACCTGGTATCAGGTACGCAAGAAAGTCGGCGATATCGCGCAGACGCTGCCGCAAGGTATTCAAGGGCCGTTCTTCAACGACGAGTTCGGCGACGTCTACACGAACATCTACACACTCGAAGGCGACGGCTTCTCTTCAGCGCAGTTGCACGACTACGCCGACGAATTACGCACGGTGCTGTTGCGCGTGCCGGGCGTCGGCAAGGTCGACTATTTCGGCGATCCCGACCAGCACATCTATGTCGAGATCACGAACACGCAACTGACGCGCCTGGGCATTTCACCGAATCAACTCGCGCAGGCGATCAACTCGCAGAACAGCGTCTCGCCGTCCGGCACGCTGACGACCTACGACGACCGCGTATTCGTGCGTCCGACGGGACAATTCAAAGACGTCAACGCGCTCGCCGACACGCTGATTCGCATCAACGGCCGCTCGTTCCGGCTCGGCGATATCGCGACAATCAAACGCGGCTACGACGATCCGCCCGTCACGCAAATGCGTTTCCAGGGCAAGCCCGTCCTCGGCATCGGCGTGACGATGCAGCCAGGCGGCGACGTGATCCAACTCGGCAAGTCGCTCGACGAGAAGATGAAGGACTTGCAGGCGCATCTGCCCGCGGGGCTGAAGCTCGTCGAAGTATCGAGCATGCCGCACGCCGTCGCGCATTCCGTCGACGACTTCCTCGAAGCTGTCGCCGAAGCGGTGGCGATCGTGCTGGTCGTGAGTCTCGTGTCGCTGGGCGTGCGAACGGGGATGGTGGTCGTCATCTCGATTCCCGTCGTGCTCGCCGTGACGGCGCTGTGCATGTACCTGTTCGATATCGGGCTACACAAGGTGTCGTTGGGTACGCTGGTGCTCGCGCTCGGCCTGCTTGTCGACGACGCCATCATCGCCGTCGAAATGATGGCCGTGAAGCTCGAACAAGGCTGGAACCGCACGCGCGCCGCAGCCTACGCTTATACGAGCACCGCGTTTCCGATGCTGACGGGCACGCTCGTCACCGTGGCGGGCTTTCTGCCCATCGCGCTCGCCAAGTCGAGCACGGGCGAGTACACGCGCTCGATTTTCGAAGTGTCGGCGATTGCGCTGATCGCGTCGTGGCTCGCGGCCGTCGTGCTGATTCCGATGCTCGGCTATCACCTGCTGCCCGAGCGCAAACGCCAGGCGCACGAACCCGAGGACCATGAACACGACATCTACGAAACGCGTTTCTATCGACGTTTGACGGGCTGGATCGCGTGGTGCATCGAGCGGCGTTTCGTCGTGCTGGCGATTACCGTGATTCTGTTCGTCGTGTCGCTCGCGGGCTTTTCGATCGTGCCTCAGCAGTTCTTCCCAAGTTCCGATCGCTCCGAACTGCTCGTCGATGTGCGGCTGCCCGAAGGCGCCTCGTTCCAGGCAACGTTGCGCCAGGCGCAGCGCATCGAAAAAGCCCTTGAAGGCCGGCCCGAAATCGATCATTCGGTGAACTTCGTTGGTTCGGGCGCGCCGCGTTTCTATCTGCCGCTCGACCAGCAACTGCAGCAGCCGAACTTCGCGCAGTTCGTGATCACCGCAAAGTCCGTCGAAGATCGCGAGAAGCTCGCGCGCTGGCTCGAACCGAAACTGCGCAACGACTTCCCCGCGATCCGCACGCGCCTGTCGCGGCTTGAAAACGGCCCGCCTGTCGGTTATCCCGTGCAGTTCCGCGTAAGCGGCGACGACATCGCGACGGTGCGCTCGATTGCCGAAAAAGTGGCCGCGACGATGCGCGGGAATCCGGGCACGGCGAACGTGCAGTTCGACTGGGACGAGCCCGCCGAGCGCTCGGTGCGCTTCGAGGTCGATCAGAAGAAGGCGCGAGAACTGGGCGTGACGTCGGCGGACGTATCGAGTTTTCTGGCGATGACGCTGTCGGGTTACACGGTCACGCAGTACCGCGAGCGCGACAAACTGATTAGCGTCGATCTGCGCGCGCCGAAGAACGAGCGCGTCGACCCGTCGCAACTGCTGACGCTCGCGATGCCCACGCCCAACGGCTCAGTGCCGCTCGGCGCGCTCGGGCGCATGCGCGACGACCTCGAATACGGCGTGATCTGGGAACGCGACCGGCAACCGACGATCACCGTGCAGTCCGACGTGCGCGGCAACGCGCAAGGTATCGACGTCACGCATGCCGTCGACAAACAGCTTGCGCAGATTCGTTCGACGCTGCCTGTGGGCTATCGGATCGAAATCGGCGGCTCGGTCGAGGAAAGCGCGAAGGGACAGACGTCGATCAATGCGCAGATGCCGATCATGATCATTGCCGTGCTGGTGTTGCTGATGATCCAGTTGCAAAGCTTCGCGCGCGTGCTGATGGTCGTGCTGACCGCTCCGCTCGGCCTGATCGGCGTGGTCGCGACCTTGCTGCTGTTCGGCAAGCCGTTTGGCTTCGTCGCGATGCTCGGCGTGATTGCGATGTTCGGCATCATCATGCGCAACTCGGTGATTCTCGTCGATCAGATCGAACAGGACATCGCGCAGGGGCACAAGCGCTTCGATGCGATCGTCGGCGCGACGGTGCGGCGCTTCCGCCCGATTACGCTGACAGCGGCGGCCGCCGTGCTCGCGCTGATTCCGCTGTTGCGCTCGAACTTCTTCGGCCCGATGGCAACGGCGCTGATGGGCGGCATCACGAGCGCGACGGTGCTCACGCTGTTCTATCTGCCCGCGCTGTACGCCGCGTGGTTCCGCGTGCGCGGCGACGAGCGCGATCCGCGCCCCGCGCCGTCCGATCATTCGGGGAACTGACATGAGCCTTCTTTCGATGACCCGTACGTCTTTTGCCGTAGCCGTTGCCTGCGTGTTCGCGGCGGCCTGTTCGTTCGGGCCGAATGGCAATCCGCCCGCGATGCCCGAACCCGCGCACTACGGCGCCGATCCGCAACCGATGCAGACCGTGCCTGCGCAAGGCGTGACGCAGCAGTTCGTGGTTGGCGCGAAGGCGGTGCCGCAATGGTGGCGCACGTTCGAATCGGATCAGCTGAACGCGCTCGTCGACGAGGGCCTGCGCAACAGCCCGACGCTCGACGCCGCCGACAAGAGCCTCAAGGCAGCGCGCGAGCAGTTGCGCGCGCAGATCGGCAGCAACATGTTGCCGACCATCGACGCCGGCGGCCAGGCGGCTCGCCAGCGCGCGCTCGCGATTCCCGAGATCGGGCCGAATACGTTTCTGTACAACACGTTCGTTGGGCAGTTGCAGGCGCAGTACACGTTCGATATTTTTGGCGCGTCGCGGCTTGCGAACGCGGCGCTGGCGTCGCGTGTGAATGTGCAGGCGTATCAGTTCGACGCGGCGCGGCGCGCGCTGGCCGCGAACATCGTGGCCGCGGCGATTTCGGCGGCGATGCTCGACGCACAGGTGCAAACGACCGAGCGGCTCGTCGCGCTCGCCAACGAACAGGCGCGCGACACGCAGCGCCGCTACGATCTCGGCGCGGTGTCGCACAGCGATCTGTTGAACGCGCAGCAAAGCGCGGCGTCGCTTGCCGCGAGTCTGCCGCCGGCCCGCCAGCAGTTGCTGACGACGCGGCATGCGCTTGCGGTGCTGCTCGGGCGTACGCCGGATGAGGCACCGCCTGCGCTCGATCTCGCTTCTTTGCATGTGCCGGAACAGGTGCCCGTCTCCGTGCCATCCGATCTGCTGAAGGCACGCCCCGATATTCAGGCCGCCGATGCGACGCTCAAGGCCGCTGCCGCCGATGTCGGTGTCGCAACCGCGCAGATGTTTCCGAGCTTGACGCTGAGCGCATCGATGGGACAAGGCGGGTTTAGCTGGCCTGTTGCGTTGTCGGGCGCGGGGGCGATCTGGAGCATCGGCGCATCGATCACACAGCCGATCTTTCACGGCGGTGCGCTGTTTGCGCAGCGGCGCGCGGCTGTCGCTTCGTATGAAGCTGCAACGTCGCAGTACAAGCAGACCGTGCTGGCCGCGTTCCAGAATGTCGCGGATACGCTCGCTGCGCTCGAGCATGATGCGCAATCGCTCGATGCCGCGAATGTTGCTGCGCGGGCGGCGCAGAGGTCGTTTGAGGAGACGGCCGCGCGGTATCGGCTGGGGGCCGTGCCCGCCACGGCGTCGCGGGCGAGCGAGCAGCAGTATCGCAATGCGCGGCTTGATGAGATTCGGTTTACTGGCGCGAGATTGAACGATACGGCAGCGTTGTTTCAGGCGATGGGGAATCCTCCGCCGGAGGCATTGGCGTCGCCTGTTGTGCAGTGAACCTGTCGGTGATGGTCGGGTTTGGGGTTATCAACAGTTTTTGTTCACAGGCTTGTTGATATCTTCTGGATAGGTGAGATAAGTCGTTGAGCGTGCATCGAAATATGCTTTTGGTGTGCGGCGCTCTTTTTGCCTGATTTTTTTGCGAGTGCGCTGGTAGCTGTGTTTGCGCCTTCGTGGCGCGGACGGTTTTGGTTTTCTTGCCTTTGCGGTGGCATCCGCGGGTTGCCTTCGCGGCACGGGCGATGCCGTTTGGTCTTTTGGCCTTTGCGCTGGCATCCGCGCTTTGTTAGCTTGCTTCAAGCGTCGCCCCTGTGCGGGGCGGCACCTACTTTTCTTTGCCGCCGCAAAGAAAAGTAGGCAAAAGAAAGCGGCTAACACCGCCAACACCTCTCATTGCCTGAGGGCCCCCACAGGGTCTTACGCTTCACACGGCAGCCTTTCTGTTTGCGTGCGTTGCCAACGCTTCGAATGAACGCCTCACCCGCTTCAAGCACCCGTACATGGGTTCACGGCAGCGAACGGTATATGCCGCCCAGGTGGCAAACTGTGTGTAGGTTGTCGCGTCGTATAGCGTGGCGCTCTTACAGGGTGGGACGCATGTACTTTCGGTCCGAAGTGAGGCGTGTGGAGTGCTACGGCCTACACACAGTTTGCCACCTGGGCGGCGGTGGACTATCTGGCAAGGCATGCTGAAGCGCGGGGGCGTGAAGCGGGTGAGGCGCACTGCAAGAGCGCTGGCAACGAACTTGAATCGAGAAGTTGCCGCGTGAAGTAAGGGACCGGTTGGGGGCCCTCAGGCAAAAACAAAAATTGGCGGTGTTAGCCGCTTTCTTTTGCCTACTTTTCTTTGCGGCGGCAAAGAAAAGTAGGTGACACAAGAACTGGCGGTGTTAGCCGCTTTCTTTTGCCTACTTTTCTTTGCGGCGGCAAAGAAAAGTAGGTGCCCCCCCACAGGGGCGACGCCTGAAGCTAGATAACAAAACGCGGATGCCAGCGCAAACACAAGCAAACCAAACCGCCCGCGCAGCGCAAAAACCAAACCCAAACCCTTATGGCTTATTCGACTCAAACAAATCCATAATCTGCTTCTTCTCAGTCGAGGTGACATTCGGCGGCGGCGCGGGCGGCGTCATCCCCGCCGGCCCAACCGTGCCAACCGCATCACCACCGCTTGCGAGCGGATTCGCCGAATCCATGCCGATGCTCGCCACGAAACCACTCCCCGGCGTCATATCCGCATAGAACAACTCACCATCGACGGAAGTCACACCCTGAGGCATCTCAGGCTCAACCTGCGGCACACCACGCAGCGCACGCTGCATATACTCGACCCATATCGGCAACGCCAGTTGCGCGCCAAACTCGCGGCTACCGAGCGACTTCGGCTGGTCATAACCCATCCACGCGACAGCCACGAGCGATTGCTGATAGCCGGCAAACCAGCCATCCTTCGCATCGTTCGTCGTACCCGTCTTGCCTTGCAGATCGTTACGATGCAGCACGTTCGTGCCCGCGCCCGTGCCCGCCGTCGCCACCGAATGCAGCAGGCTGTTCATGATGTACGCGTTGCGCGGCTCCAGCGTGCGCGGCGCATCCTTGCCCGCCGTCAGCGGCTGCGCGCGCGACAGCGGTTGGCCGTGCGCGTCGTCCACTTCGCCGATCAGATACGGATTGATCCGGTAACCGCCGTTCGCGAACACGCTATACGCACCCGCCGATTGCAGCGGCGTCACCAGACCAGCGCCAAGCGCCATCGGCAGATACGGCGGCGTCTTGTCGGCGTCGAAGCCGAAGCGCTGCGTGACGAAATCCTGCGCGTACTTCGTGCCGATATACGACAGGATGCGAATCGACACCAGGTTCTTCGACTTCTGCAGCGCGAGACGCATCGGCATCGGACCATCGGGCTGATCGTCGTCCTTCGGCTCCCACGCGTCGCCGCCCGGCGCGCTCGGCGGGAAGTACAACGGCGCGTCGTTGATGATCGTCGCCGGTCCCAAGCCCTTGTCGAGCGCCGCCGAATAGATGAACGGCTTGAAGCTCGACCCCGGCTGGCGCCATGCCTGCGTCACGTGGTTGAACTTGTTCTTGTTGAAGTCGAAGCCGCCGACCAGCGCGCGGATCGCGCCGTCCTGCGGCGTCATCGACACCAGCGCGCCTTCCACTTGCGGCAACTGCGTGATTTGCCAGTTGCCGTTTGCATCGGCGATCAGGCGCACGATCGAGCCCGGCCGGATGCGCTGCGCCTGCGCCGCGCGCGCCGACAGCGCGCCCGCCGCGAAACGCAAGCCATCGCCCGTCACGCTCGCCTGCGTGCCGTCCAGCAATTGCGCCTTCACTTCCTTCGGCGTCGCCGACGTCACCACGGCCGCAATGATCTCGCCGTTGTCAGGGTGATCGTTCAGCGCGTCTTCGATGGCTTCGTCGCGCTCGTCGCCGGCAGCCGGCAACTCGACGAACCCTTCCGGACCGCGATAGCCGTGACGGCGCTCGTAGTCCATCACGCCCTTGCGCACGGCGAGATAGGCGGCTTCCTGATCGGCGGAATCGATCGTCGTCGTGACGTTCAGACCGCGCGTGTAGGTCTCGTCCTTGTACTGCGCGTACATCATCTGGCGCACCATCTCCGAGATGTACTCGGCATGCACGCTGTACTCGTTGCCCGCCGTCTTCGTGCGGATATCTTCCTTGATAGCCTGGTTGTACTGGTCTTGCGTGATGTAGTTCAGATCGAGCATCCGCTTCAGGATGTACTCCTGGCGAATCTTCGCGCGCTTCGGATTGACAACCGGGTTGTACGCGGACGGCGCCTTCGGCAGCCCCGCGAGCATCGCCGCCTGCGCCAGCGTGATGTCCTTCAGATCCTTGCCGAAGTACACGCGCGCCGCGGCCGCGAAGCCGTAGGCGCGCTCGCCCAGATAGATCTGGTTCATGTACAGCTCGAGAATCTGGTCTTTCGTGAGTGCGCGCTCGATCTTGTACGCGAGCAGCATTTCATAGATCTTGCGCGTGTACGTCTTTTCGCTCGACAGGAAGAAGTTGCGCGCGACCTGCATCGTGATCGTGCTCGCGCCCTGCGACGAACCGCCATGCGCAAGGTCCGCAAAACCCGCGCGCAGGATGCCGATGAAATCGACGCCACCATGCTCGTAGAAGCGGTAGTCCTCGATCGCGAGCACGGCCTTCTTCTGAACGTCAGGGATGTCCTGGAAGCGCACCAGACTGCGGCGCTCCTCGCCGAATTCGCCGATCAGCACGTGGTCCGCCGTATAGATGCGCAGCGGCACCTTCGGGCGGTAGTCGGTGAGCGCATCGAGCGACGGCAATTGAGGCCCCATCACGACGAGCGCATAGCCGATGATCAGCGCGCCGACCACCGCGAGCGTCGCGAACAGCCCGGCGAACCACAACGCGATCGTGCCGCCTATTGAGCGACCCGAGCGACCTGAGCCGCCCGAACGGGCACCGCCGCCGCGCTCATCGCGATCGTCTTCTTCGCGCTGCGCGTAGCGGTAATCGCGACTCGGGTTGTCGTTGCTGCCGAAAGAAGGCTCGCGGCCTGAATGCCCTGAGGAGCTGGAAGATTGCGGTCGTTTGATGATTGGCATGACTGGAATGATGGGCGCTACTTACACGCCGGAGTTGCACGCGCGGTACGCCTGTATCGTGATCGTGGCGCCGCTCGCGCGACATAACGCGCGGCTGCGGCCCCGTTGCGCGCCAGATTGGCGCCTTGCCACCGATCCGGCGGCGGCCATGCAAGGACGCCCCGCGCGCAACGCATGACGACGGCCTCTACCCTTGGCGACTGCCACCGCGCGGCACCGACTGTTTGACCCCGCCCCGGCCGGCCGCACGGCGCGCCCTGGCAGTGTCTGGCGCAACGTAACAGCGCATTTTAAAGAAATCAAGCGGCGCAGAAGGTGATTTTTTTGTAAGAATTCCCTCACGATTGCGCCCCGATGTAAGAAAAAACACTGTGTGGCGCCACGCGAGTCTGCCCGCGGCGCGCCGTGCGGTTATCAACAGAAAATGTTCACAGCCCTGTGGACAATGCTCCTGCAAACGCGGCAACCCGTTGATGTGACAGCCATTTTACGGGCCGCCCGATTTACGCCCGCGCGCAACCGCGCGCCCCGTTTTAGTCTTATGATGGTTTGAGGTGCGCCAAGCAAGACTCGCCGCCCTGCCCGGATTCCTCCGCAGTTCGACACCAACAAAGAACGCGAGCCGATCTATGAACAAGCCTAGCGAACGCATCGTCGTCTTCGTCAGCCCCGCCCAGAAACGCGCCATCTCCACGACGGCGGAAAACCTCGGCATCAGTGTCAGCGAGCTGATGCGGCGCGCAGTGCTGAGCTTCGGCGCGACCAGCGAGCAGGTCAAGGCGGCGAGCATCGTCGACCGGTTGCGGGCGCCGCGCGAACCCGACGCGCTGAACGAAGCGCTGCAACGCGTCGCCCGCGCAAGCAAACATCTGCGGCAAGCCACGCCGGCCGCGCTCCGATCGCCCGCACCGGGCAGCAAAAGCACGCCGACTGAAAACGATACCGTCTTCGCCGCCTCCGGTACGCCGCAAGAGCCGCTCGCCCCCATCGATCTCGCCACCCCCGTCGCCGCGCTCGCGACACCCGTCGCGTCCGTTACGCTCGACAGCACCGACGACGCTGTCGCCGCTCAGGCCGCTGCACGCGTAACGGCCGCGAAATCTGCTGCGCTCGCGTCACACGACGCCACCGACACGCGCGCGCCATCCGGCGCGCCCACACTGCTTTCGTCGAAACGCAATGCCGCAAGCAAGCGTAAGCAGGAGCACGAAGACGACGAACCGGGCATCGATCCCACCGAAGGCAGCGGGCACTTCGCCTGAGTTCGCGGCGTTAGATGGCACGTGTACGTCGTGCTCGCAAACGCCTATCGTCGGCTATCCGAAAGAATTCGACCACGCGATTTGACAAATCCGCACGCTGATTCGTTCATCACGTTGCGTATGCGCGCGCACGTCGCAAAGATTGCGAAAGCATCGGCTGAAAGGCGCAGGAAATCGCGTTTTAAGACCGTTTTAAGAGTACCCGTGGTGTAATATCCGCGAGCTGTTGAATAGCCGGTCATGCATCGATTGCAAGGCGTGTGCGAAGCGTCAACGGATGCGTCGCGGCAACTTAAATATGCGCTCAGGTATTGCATTCCGTGCGCGCGCCCCGATGTCAGGTCCGTTTGCTCCGCTGTCATGCAACAAGCGCGAAGACGCGCTGTCTGATGGCATGGAGCAGACCCGCAGCATCGCGCAAGGCGGCGTAAACTATGTTCAGTCGACGTCGTTGCGCGCGAGCTTCAATGCGCCGGGTATTCAGCGTCGATTTCAATCAATGGAGGAATTTCATGTCGCTTTTTGACAGCATCACGCGGACGGTCAAAGGTCTCCTGAACGATGCAGCCGACTCCGTGCAAGACCCGTCGCGTGATGCGCGCCAGATCGTGCGCGAACTCGACGAGAGCATCGCGAAAGCGGAGAACTCGCTGATCGAGATCCAGGCGCAGGTCGCCACGCAGCAAAGCAAGCGCGACGTGGCCGCCGACAAGGCGAAGAAGTACGAAGACGGCGCCAAACGCGCGCTGCAGTCGGGCGACGAAGCGCTCGCGCGCGAGGCACTCGGCGCGCAGTCGACGGCGGAAGCCGAACGCGACGCGCTCGCGAGGGAACTGACCACGCTTGAGCCTTCCGTCGACCAGTTGAAGACGCAGATCGACGATATGCGTCAGCGCCGCAACGACCTGAACGCGCGCTCGAACATCCTGCAGGCCAAGCAGCAGATCGCGGAAGCCAAGGACACGGCGGCCACCGCGCTGGGCGGAATCGGCGGCAAGAATCTTGCTGAAGACTTCCAGAAGCTGGAAGACAAGGTCGCGCTGTCGACGGCACGTTCCGACGCGCGCCTGAACTCGGCCGACGTGAAGAGCGGCAAGGCGCTCGACGACAAGCTCGCGGACCTGAACCGCGGCCCGTCGATCGACGACCGCCTCGCCGCGCTGAAGAAGCAGCTGGACACGCCTGCGCAGTAAGCGCGCAATCAGCGCGCACAGGCGATGTGCCGCGCGGCGCCGTGTACTACGACACGACGGCCGCGCGGCACGGCAACTCGATAGTCAAGGAGACGGGCGTCAATCCGCCCGGCCCGCATCATGAAAAAACTCCTCGCAGCAGCCGGTGTGTCCCTGACGCTTTCGCTGATGCTCGTGTCTGGCGCCGCCTTCGCGTTGCCGACGGCGACGCAGATCGAAACGACGATTCAACAGGGCGACTGGCAGAAGGCCGACTCGCAGTTGAACGAGGTGCTGAAGGCGCATCCCGACAGCGCCCGGGCGCACTATCTGTACGCGCAGGTGCTCGATCGCGAAGGCCGCCCTGCCGAAGCGCTCACGCAGCTTCAACAGGCGAAGACGCTCGACCCGCAGGTTCGCTTCACCGACCCCGCCCGCTTCGCGCAGACGGAAGCACGTCTGCGCTCGGACGCCGCGCGCGTGAGCGGTGGCGCTGGCGGCGGCGTCACGCATCGCACGAACAATCCGTTCGCGCAGCAGCAATCCGCGCCCGCCACGCCGTCGGCATTCCAGCCGGCGCCCGAACGACATGGTCCTTCAATGGGCATGTGGATCGGCATCGTCGTTCTGATCGGCGCGATTGCGTTGATCCTGCGCTGGACGCTGCGCCGCGCGCGCTCGCAGGACGACACGCGCGCCACCGACGACCGTCGCGCGCAACTCAAACGCGCAACCGATCTGCTCAACGACGTGCGTTCGCTGAAGCTCGACGTGAAGCTGTCGACGGCGCCGGGACACGAAGCGCTCGAGCGCGAAGTCGAAGGCGCGGAGACGCAGCTGCGTCAGCTGGTCGAAGCGCTGTCGAATAGCAAGAACCCCGTGCCGCCGTATCAGATCGAAGACCTCGAACGGCAGGTCGCGAGCCTCAAGGCACGCGCCGAAGGCCGGCCTGATCCGAATGCGGCGCCTGCCGCAACGGCGAGTATGGGCGACTCTTCCTACGCACGCGAAGCGGACACGGCGTTCGGACGCGGCGGCCAGCAGCCAGGTTACCCGCCCGGTTATCCGCAAGCGCCCTACCCGTATCCGCCGCAGCAACAGCAGCCGCCCGTCATCGTGCAGCAAGGCGGCGGCTTCGGCGGCGGCATGGGTGGCTTGCTGACGGGCGTGCTGCTCGGTGAAGCGCTCAACTCAGGCCGCGACCGCGTGATCGAACGCGATGTGATCGTCGACGACGAATCGCGCAAGCGCGGCAGCAACGACGCCGGCTCGATCGACTTCGGTCAAGGCTCGAACGACTGGAGCGACGGTAGCGGCGGCGGAGATGGCGGTGTGGATATGGGCAGCAACGACGATTCGGGCGGCTGGAACGACACCTGACCGATTCACCTCGTCCGTATGAAACGCAAAGGGCTCCTCACGGAGCCCTTTTCTCATTGCGCCTCATGCTGCGCGAGGAAGACGGCACCCGTGAACAGCCTGACGATGAAACGCTCCGCATAGTCGATCAACAACTCACGCTGCGCGACATTGCCGATGAATTCATGCGACAGATGGAAAAGCTGCAACACGATCTGCGTGCAGATTTCCTCGACGGTTTCGCGGGGTAGCCCGGGCATCAGGTTCAACCGCACGACGTCCTCGGCCATTTCAGCCGACACCTCGTTCAGGTGTACTCGCACCGCCTCGCGCAACGCTGGCGACGTGCCGTGATACTCGGCCAGCGCACTCAGAAAGGCCTCGCGGTTTTCCAGCGCGAACGCAAAGAAAGCCACGCAGGCGCGGCGCGGCACGCGATGCGGCTCGTCGTGCGCGGCTAGCCAACGTTCGCACCGAAGCATCGGGCGCAGGCGGCGGCTGACCGATTCGACGGCTTCGCGCGCGAGATCGTCGAGTGTTGCGAAGTGCCGATAGAACGTGTTCGGGTTGAGTCTCGCCTCGCGCGCCACCTCGCGCAGGCCGAGGCTCGCGAAGCTGCGGCCGCCCGCCGTCAGGCGCAACGCGGCCTCGATCAGCTTGCGCTTGCCGGGAGCGAGTTCCAGTTCTGATACGGATTGCATGAGCTTCCGTTTAACGACGCATGACGGCCAATGCAATGTCACGGCCTTGGAGCCAGCACTGTACAACGATCTTGACGCACTGTGTACAGTTGTCTACCCTGCGCGTTAACCGTCGTAGACGGAGGTAGACAAATCAACTTTTATCTTATTCGGCATCGGAGAGTTTGCAGACTTCGACGATGCGCTGGAGCGTTGAACCCATGCCTTCACCTCATCGTGCTGAGATGCGTATCGCGATTATCGGAAGCGGCTTCTCGGGCATCGGCATGGCGATCCGGCTCAAGCGCATGGGATTTACCTCGTTCACGATCTACGAAGCGGCGGCCGACCTGGGCGGTACGTGGCGCGACAACACGTATCCAGGCGCTGCATGCGATGTGCCGTCACACCTGTACTCGTTTTCATTCGAAGCGAACCCGTCGTGGTCGCGGGCGTTCAGTCATCAGCATGAGATCCTTGCGTATCTGAAGCATTGTGCGCGCAAGTATCAGGTGGATAGTGCGATGCAGTTCAATGCACGCGTAACGGCCGCGCGTTTCGATGAGGCGCGGCTCGTCTGGCGGCTCGATATCGCGCGCAATGGCGTGCATGAAACCGTCGAGGCCGATGCAGTGATCTCTGCGATTGGGCTGTTATCGCGACCGGCGATTCCGCGGATCGATGGACTCGATACGTTCGGTGGAAAGATATTTCATTCGGCGCACTGGGACCACGACTATCCGCTCGAAGGCAAACGCGTCGCCGTCATCGGCACCGGCGCCAGCGCGATCCAGTTCATCCCGCGAATCCAGCCGCGCGTCGCGCAGATGCTGCTCTTCCAACGCACCGCGCCGTGGATCATGCCCAAGCCCGACAAGCCCGTCAGCGAACGCGCGCGCTGGCTCTTCAAACATCTGCCATTCACGCAACGCTGCGTGCGCAGCGCGATCTACTGGCAGATGGAATCGCGCGGACTCGGATTCTTCGTCAATCCGAATCTCGTGAACCCGGCGATGAAATTCGCGCGCAGCTACCTCGAACGACGGGTGAAAGATCCTGCACTGCGCGCGAAGCTGACACCCGACTACAGGCTCGGATGCAAACGCGTGCTGCTATCGAGCGATTACTATCCGGCACTAGGCCAGCCGAATGTCGACGTGGTCACGACACCGATCCGCACCATCGTGCATGACGGCATCGTGACGGCCGACGGCGCGCATCATGCGGTCGATGCGATCATCTGCGGCACCGGGTTTCAGGTGAACGACGTCGGCGCGCCATTCGACGTGACGGGACTCGGCGGCGCCGATCTCGATGCACTTTGGCTGCGCGATGGACCCGAAGCGTATCTGGGCACGAGCATCGCGGACTTTCCGAATTTCTTCATGATGGCCGGACCCAATACCGCCCTTGGGCACAACTCGATGATCTACATGATCGAGTCGCAGGTGCAATACATTGCCGATTGCCTGCGCGAATTGCACCGTCGCGGCGCCCGCACGATGAATCTTCGTGCCGACGTTCAGCGCGCATTCAACGCGAGCCTGCAACGCGACATGAAGCGAACTGTCTGGGCGAGCGGCTGCCACAGCTGGTATCAGACGAAGAGCGGCAAGATCACGGCAATCTGGCCGCGCTTCACATTCAATTTCCGTCGACGCACACGTCGCGTGCGCAGTGCCGAATACGTGTATTCAGATCAGGAGCGAGAGTAAAACATCGAAGCGACGCAGACGACGCTCGCGCCGCTGCCACCTCGGTCGCTCGCTGCGCGCCTCGGCATCACGAGCGTCCGCGAGATGACAGGACCTCCGCGAGTTTCTCGCTCAGTCCCTCCCGGACGCACTCCGTTGCAGGTCTAGCGGTTATCCTGTGCATATCCAACATACACCCGTGTCTCGTACGCGAACTCGACCGTGCCATCTTGCGCGGTACGGTCGAACAACTCGCGCAGCGCCGTCAGCATCGGTTGATGATTCGGATGCCCGGCCTTCGGCGCATAAGACGATGACATCAGCCTCCCCTTCACGCCTTCGAAGTCGAGCCGCTGTGCGTTCGGGAAACGCGCTTTGTGAGCGAGCGCGTCGCCGAACCAGACAGCCATTGATTCGTCGTCCGCATAGCGTTCCGATACAGCCTGATAGTCAACGCTGAAACGTTGCAACAGCGCTTCGTAGCCCGCAAGAAAAGGTGTCGCGTCGAGTAGCCGGCTATTCCAGATCAACGCGATCAGACCGCGCGGCTTCAGGATGCGCGCGAACTCGCGTCGCGCTGTCGCCGGATCGAACCAGTGAAACGCCTGTGCCGCGATGACGAGATCGACGCTCGCGCCGTCCAATGTAGTCGCCTCCGCAGTGCCCGCGACGCTCTTGTAGTCTGCGTACCCGGCAAGCCATGCGTCGGCGGCGGCGCGCATCGCCTGATTCGGCTCGACGGCGACGACCGGGTGCCCACCATCGAGCAAGAGCTTTGACGAAATGCCCGTGCCCGCACCGATGTCAGCAACCTGTGCGCCGTCGGCAAGCCCGCATGTCGCGTGCAGGAAGGTCACGACTTCGCGCGGATAGCCCGGCCGGTATTTGACGTAGTCGGTCACGCGGTCGGTGAAGCGCTGGGTGGAATCGTCGGTCATCGGTGGGTGGATTACCGGGATGAAATGGACTTCAGCTTACTGCAGTTCACCCCGCACAGCGTGACAGTGCATCGCATTCTGCTTCAGGTTCAGCCGCCGCCCAACAGGCGCAGCAGGCCCCACAGGAACTTGCAGACCATTACGATCAGTTCCCATAGATACCACAGCTGTTCCCAGCCCGAGACGCGCGCGAAGGATTCAATCATCAGTCAATGGTTGGCGGATTCGACAGACATGTGGCACGGCTTGCGCGCGGCCACCGGCGATCGTACCCGATTCGACTGCGGGATAGTCCCTATCAAGCAGTTCCGTAAGGGGCCGTTGAGAAACCGTAAGCGTGAAAGACGACGTGCAATTCATGTGCCGCAGTTCATCTGCCGGATGCAGATCAGTGCGTGTCGACCTGCTCGCCACATGAACTCGAAAACGTAAAACGGACACCAGGTCGGCGTGCGCCAGCGCCGCGCCGTTCAGGAGACTTGACCATGACGGGCTTTTTCAATCGACGCCGGCGCCGCAGCAGCGGCACCTTATCCGTTGTCGGCGATATCGCCGCGCAGGCGGGCAAGCTCGGCATCGAGATCTGCGACGTGTCCGGTCATATCGAAGAAGTCGCCACCCGCGTCGAACGGCAAGCCGATGTATGCCAGACGCTGCGCCAGTCGGCGGCGGCGACGCTCGCCGGCAATCACCGCATCGCCGCTGCGGCCCGCGAAATGCGCACGGTAACGGCGCAGGCAGCGGGTGACGTCGAGACTTCCCAGCACACGCTCGAAGCGTCGCTGTCGGATATTCACGGGCTGGTGGAAGGCGTGACGGTGATCGAGAGTCAAATCGGCGCACTGCGTGCGGCGCTGTCGCACGTGAGCCGCGTGTCCGAGGAGATATCGCTGATCGCGCGCCAGACGCATCTGCTCGCGCTGAATGCCGCGATCGAAGCCGCGCGTGCGGGAGAATTCGGCAAGAGCTTCGCGGTGGTCGCCGCCGAGGTGAAGACGCTGTCGGCGAAAACCGCGCAGGCAACGGGTCAGATCGAAACGACGCTGGCGCAACTCACCGAGCAGACCGAGCGCCTGATTACCGAAGGCGCCGAGAACACAGCTCGCGCACAGCGGGTGCGCGAAGGCACGCGGATGATCGGCGACGTCGTGCATTCGACAGGTCACGCGATCATGCAATTGAATGCAGAGGCAAACCAGATCGCGACGCTGTCCGGCGAAATCGAAGAGCAATGCAATGCATTCGAGTCGCAGGTGCTCGATATTGCCACCGACGTCGAGCATTCCGGCGAAAACTTCGTGCAGGCAAAGAACCGGCTCGGCAATCTGCTCGGCGTATCGGAAAACCTGATCGAACTGACGGCGGCCACGGGCGTCGCAACGGCGGACACACCGTTCATCGAAGCCGTCGAACAGGCTGCCGCAAGAGTCGGCAAGCTGTTCGAAGCGGCTATCGCGCGGGGCGAACTGACGATGAACGACCTGTTCGACGATCGTTACGTGCCCGTACCGGGCACGAATCCGCAGCAGTTCATGACGCGCTTTACCGACCTCACCGACCGCGTCCTGCCGTTGATCCAGGAACCCATGCTCGAACTCGACCCGCGCGTCGCGTTCTGCGCAGCCGTCGACACGCGCGGCTACCTGCCCACCCACAATCTCAAGTTCTCGCAGCCGCAGCGTGGCGATCCCGTCTGGAATGCCGCGAACTGCCGCAACCGGCGGATGTTCAACGACCGCACCGGCCTCGCTGCCGGGACCAGTACGAAACGCTTCCTGCTGCAAACCTATCGGCGCGACATGGGTGGTGGCGAATATGCACTGATGAAGGACGCGTCAGCGCCGATTTTCGTCAACGGCCGGCATTGGGGCGGATTGCGGATCGGATATCGGATCTGATAGCGGGAATTGCGCATCAAGCCATCTGATGAAGACTCGCTTTGCCGGCGCCCACGCAGGCGCCGGCAAAGGACATGAAACGGCGAGGATGAACTAGACTGCCATCGCCAGGCGCCGCTTCTCGGCGCGCTGCATGAAGTGATTGGCCACCACGACGCCGACGGTGACGACCGCAATGAACAACGTCGCCAGTGCGTTCATCTCCGGGTTCAATCCCAGCCGCACGCGCGAGAACACCACCAGCGGCAGCGTCGTCGAGCCAGGCCCCGACAGGAACGCGGACAACACCAGATCGTCGATCGACAGCGTGAACGACAGCAGCCAGCCCGCAATCAATGCCTGTGAAATCAGCGGCAACGTGATGAAGAAAAATACACGCAGCGGCGTGGCGCCGAGATCCAGTGCAGCTTCCTCAAGCGACGGATGCAGGTCACGCACACGCGACTGCACGATAATCGCCACGTAGGAAATACACAGCATCACGTGGCCGATCCAGATCGTGAAGATGCCGCGTCCCGCCGGCCACCCAAGCCACTTGCCCATTTCGATGAACAGCAGCAGCAGCGAAATGCCCTGGATCACTTCCGGGATCACGAGCGGCGCATTGATCATCCCCGTGTACAGCGTGAAGCCGCGAAAACGCCCCATGCGCGCGAGCACGAAACCCGCCCACGTGCCGATGATCACCGACGCGAACGCCGTCAGCAACGCCACACGCAGCGACAACCACGCGGCATTGATCAGTTCCTCGTCCTGCAACAGCGCGGCGTACCAGCGGGTCGAGAAACGCGTCCACACCGTCACGAGCTGCGACTCGTTGAACGAATACACAACGAGGCTGATGATCGGCACGTACAGAAACGCGAAGCCGATCGCGAGCGCGATGAACTGCAATACACGATTTGGCTTCATCAGCGCTTCTCCTCCAGTGCCTTCGCCTGCGAATACTGGAACAGCGCCATCGGCACGAGCAGCAGCAGCACCATCGCGCAGGTGACGGCGGATGCCATCGGCCAGTCGGCGTTATCGAAGAACTCATTCCACATCACGCGGCCGATCATCAGCGTGTTCGCGCCGCCAAGCAGTTCAGGAATCACGTACTCGCCCACGGCAGGAATGAACACCAGCAGACAGCCCGCGATGATGCCGTTCTTCGACAGCGGCAGCGTGATCTGCCAGAACGCCCGCCATGGCTTTGCGCCGAGATCGTAGGCGGCCTCGAGCAGCGTCAGGTCCATCTTCACGAGGTGCGCGTAGAGCGGCATCACGAGGAACGGCAGGTATGAATAGACCATGCCGATATAAACGGCCGTGTTCGTGTGATACAGCTCGATCGGCGAATGAATCAGCCCGATCGACATCAGGAAGTTGTTCAGCAGGCCGTTGTTCTTCAGGATGCCGATCCACGCGTACACGCGAATCAGGAACGACGTCCAGAACGGCAGCATCACCGCCATCATCAGGATGTTGCGCGTGGCGGGATTCGAGCGCGCGATGTAGTACGCCATCGGATAACCGAGCAGCAGGCACAACAGCGTCGAGATCCCCGCGACCACCACCGAGTTCACATACGTCGCGAAGTAAAGGCTGTCCTGCAACAGGAACGCGTAGTGCGACACGTCGAGCGCGATGTGAATCACGCCGTCCTTGAACGACGTCAGTTCCGTGTACGGAGGAATGCCGAGTTGCAGATCCGCGAAGCTGATCTTCACGACCAGCAGAAACGGCACGAGGAAGAACAGCAGCAGCCAGATGAACGGCCCCGCGACGACGGCCGTGCGCCCCGTCAGATTGAAGCGGCGCACCGGCCACCGCATGAACGATTGCAGCGCGCTTTTCATGATGTCAGCACCACGCCCGCCGATGCACTCCAGCGCACGTACACTTCATCGCCCCATGTCGGCGTTTCGATTTCCGACAACGCGAGACTCGACACGTTCGCGATCACCGTTTTGCCCCCGTCGAGCTTCACGTGATACAACGAGTAGCCGCCCATGTACGCAATGTTCGTGACGACGCCCTTGCCCCAGTTGAACGCGCCTTCGGGCGGCTTGCGCGTGAGCGCGATGCGCTCCGGGCGCACCGAAATCGTCACGGGCATGCCGAGCGGCCCCGTGATGCCGTGGCTCACGTACAAGCGTACGGGCAGATCCGGCGTTTCGATGTACACGTGATCCGGCTCGTCCTCGACGACATTGCCGTCGAACAGATTCGTCGAGCCGATGAACTCCGCCGAGAAGCGGCTGTTCGGATACTCGTAGACTTCGTTCGGCGTGCCGAGCTGCACGATCTCGCCTTCGCTCATCACGGCCAGGCGCCCTGCCATCGTCATCGCCTCTTCCTGATCGTGCGTGACCATGATGCAGGTGACGCCGACCTTGTCGAGAATATTGACGAGCTCGATCTGGGTGCGCTGGCGGATCTGCTTGTCGAGCGCGGACATCGGCTCGTCGAGCAGCAGCAGCTTCGGACGCTTGACGAGCGAGCGCGCCAGCGCGACGCGCTGCTGCTGCCCGCCCGACAGCTGATGCGGCTTGCGCTTCGCGAAGCGCGCCATCTGCACGAGCTCGAGCGCGGACTGCACGCGCTCCTTCAGCTCAGCCTTCGGCACGCCTTCCTGCTTGAGGCCGAACGCGACATTCGATTCGACCGTCATGTGCGGAAAGAGCGCGTACGACTGGAACATCATGTTGACGGGACGCCGGTATGGCGGCATCTGCGCGAGGTCTTCGCCGTCGATCAAAATCTTGCCCGACGTGACCGTTTCCAGCCCCGCGAGCATGCGCAACAGCGTCGACTTGCCGCAACCGGAACTGCCGAGCAGCGCAAACAGCTCGCCCTTCTTCACCGACAGGTTGACGCCCTTGACCGCGACCGTCTCGCCGAATTTCTTCACGACGTCGACGATCTGCACGAAATTGTCCGCTGCGTCCTGCACAGCGACGGAATTGCCCGAGGACGACACGCCGGCCCCTGCCAGCACGTTCGACTGGTCACTCATGATCTGCTGCTTCTCTCCCTGCATTTGACGAACAAAGCCCCCGGCTGGATACCGGGGGCTTCATGATGATGCTTGCCTGCACTATCGTCTGGCTCAGCCTGGCTCAGTTGCCAGGTCAGCGGCCGGACTTGAACTCGGTCCACAGCCGCGTCTGCAGACGCTGGATTTCAGGCGGCAGCGGCTTCAACAGGAACAGCGTCTTGACGACGTCCGCCGGCGGATAGACGGCGGGATCGTTCGCGACATCCTTGTCGACGTACTTGCGCGCTTCCGTGTTCGCGCTCGGATAGTAGACGGCGTTCGTGATGGCCGCGTGGACCTGCGGCGTCTCGATGTAGTTGATCCACTCCATCGCGGCTTCCTTGTTCTTCGCGTCCTTCGGAATCGCCATCACGTCGAACCACACGGGCGCGCCGCCCTTCGGAATGTAGTAGTCGATCTTGTACGCCTTCTTGGCTTCTGCCGCGCGATGCTTCGCGATCACGACGTCGCCCGACCAGCCGTAGGCGAAGCAGATGTCGCCGCCGACCATGTCGTTGATGTAGCCCGACGAGTTGAACTGCGTGATGTACGGACGGATCTTCTTCATCATCGCGAGCGCCTCGCGATAGTCGGCCGGGTTCGTGCTCATCGGATCCTTACCGATGTAATGCAGCGCGGCCGCGAACATCTGGTCCGGCGCGTCGAGCACGGAGACGCCGCACGCCTTCAGCTTCGAGATGTTTTCCGGCTTGAACAGGACGTCCCAGCTGTCGAGCGCGACGCTCTTGCCGAGAATCTGCTGCGCCTTGGTGACGTTGTAGCCGAGGCCCGTCGTGCCGTATGCCCAGGGCACCGAGAACTTGTTGCCCGGGTCCGCGCCCGCGACAAGCGTCATCAGCGCCGGATCGAGATACTTGAGGTTGGGGATTTTCGACTTGTCGAGCGGCGCGAAGATGCCCGCTGCGATCTGCTTGCCCGCGTAGTTGCTGGTCGGCACAACGATGTCGTAGCCCGAGTTGCCCGTCAGCAGCTTGGCCTGCAGCGTGTCGTCGCTATCGTAGTTGTCGTACTTGACCTGAATGCCCGTCTGCTTGGTGAAGTTCGGAATCGTGTCTTTGGCGATGTAGTCCGACCAGTTGTACACATTCAGTTGTGTATCTTTTGCCGCCGCCGACATGAAAGGCGTCGCGCACAGTACCAGCGCAGCCAGTTGGCCCACCACCCGTTTCTTCATTCCGTTCTCCGTTCTGACCGGCGCGAAACCGGTCGCTTACCCCGCTTCAAGCCGCTGTGCGCTGCTCGCGGCTGCCCTTGAAAAACCCGAAAACTACCATCAATCGATGCCCGATTCAAAAAAAACCGCCAGATGTCGCGCAAACGGTACAGCGCGGCGTTCCGTGGCCGGGTTCCGCCTTACAGGCAGATTCCGTGCGGCTCCGGCATCGAGCGCGTCATCGGCGGCCTGTCGAGGCCAGGCAGCGGCATTTCGTCCGCTGACATGCATTGGGTCGGTACAGCCGGCACGCCGCTGCAAAATTGGCCGCAATTTTATCGGGTTATCGCGTCCTGTCCACCCGAAAAAAACCTTGCTTCCTGCATCCAGCCGTCCTGTGCTGTGCAGGTCCGCTGAAGCGGACTGCATCCCGCCCCAAACCCTCTCTCACCATCACTATAGACTGTCAAATTAGCCCAGATAGTGGTCGCGGCGTTATGCATCGCCATGCAGCGGAGTGCATGGCATGCCGATTGCCCCGTGGAGTGCGTCTTTCACTGTCACAGTGCGATGAACACGAATCCGTTCGCGTTGGATCCGTCCCGCCGGCGCCGCCGCCCCGGTTCGAAGCCGCCGCGCCCCGGCACCTGGCTGCCGTTCGTCGGCTCGGGCGCGCTCGTCGCGATCGGCTATATGGACCCCGGCAACTGGGCGACGGCGCTCGCGGGCGGCGCGAGCTACGGCTACACGCTGCTGAGCGTCGTCATCCTGTCGAGCCTGATGGCGATGCTGCTGCAGTGGGTGTCGTCGCGCCTCGGCGTGGTGACGGGGCGCGATCTCGCGCAGTTGTGCCGCGAGCGCACCGGCCGGCGCGTGACGCTGTTCCTGTGGGTGACGAGCGAGATCGCGATCATCGCGTGCGATGTCGCCGAGGTGGTCGGCAGCGCGGTCGCGCTGCAACTGCTGTTCGGCGTGTCACTGACGGCGGGTGTGCTGATGTCGGCCGTCGGCACCTTCGCGATGCTTGCCTTGCAGCGGCATGGGCAGCGCACGCTGGAGACGGTGGTAGTCGCGCTCATCCTGTTCGTCGGCCTGTGCTTCGTGATCGAGCTGGTGCTCGCGCGGCCCGACTGGCGAGCCGCGCTGACGGGCGCGGCACCCAGCGCCGAACTGCTGCGCAACGCCGGCATGGTGTGGCTCGCGGCGGGCATTCTGGGCGCGACGGTGATGCCGCATAACCTGTATCTGCATTCGGCGCTCGTCAAAACGCATGCGCACTCCACCAGTGACGCCGACATCGCCGATGCCTTGCGCGGCGTCAACTTCGGCACCTTCAGCGCGCTTTCATTGGCTTTCGTGATCAATGCGGCGCTGCTCGTCGTGTCGGCGGCCGTCTTCTACGCGAGCGGGCACCGCACCGTCACCGATCTCGCCGATGCGCATCGGCTGATCGCGCCCATCGTCGGTTCGCACTGGGCCGCTATCCTGTTCGCGGCTGCGCTACTCGCGTGTGGCTTGAGCGCGACCGTGACGGGCACGCTCGCGGGTCAGGCGGTGATGGAAGGCTTCCTGCAGATCCGGCTGCCGCGCTGGCAACGCGCGCTGCTCACGCGCGCTCTGGCGATCGGCCCGGCGCTCGTCGCCGTCGGCCTGTTCGGGCCGCACGGCTCGGCGCAGTTGCTGGTTGCGAGCCAGGTCGTGCTGAGCCTGCAACTGCCCCTCGCCGTCGTGCCCTTGATCCGCTTTGGATCGGACCGCCAGCTGATGCACGGCTGGCGCGTGCGCGGCGTGCCGCTCGTGCTCGCGTGGGTCTGCGCGGCGGGCATCATTGCACTGAATGGCGCGTTGATCTGGGAGACGGCGACCGGTTGAATGGGCGCGTCGAGATGCAATGCAGCAGTGCATAGGGTGCCTATCTATGGGTAGGCTACTTCAACGGCTATGGCGAGGACCTGCTCGACTACAACAAGCGTCAGCACTGGAGGGCACGCATCGGCTACAGCATCGCGCAATGAAGTTCAATGCATGTCGGCTGTGAGCGCCAAATGGGTGCCGGAAGCCGACTGCGCTTTTGGTTTACCATAGCGGACCGCACGCATTCCCCGTTCAAGGTATCTCGATGTCATCGAATCTGCACGACCTTCCCGACAGCCCCTGCATCGGCGTCTGCTCGACGCTTTTCGACGAAATCTGCAAAGGGTGTGGGCGCACGGCGACGGAAGTGGCGAACTGGGTGTTTCTGACCGATGAGGAAAAGCGTTCCGTCTGGACGCGCATCGAGCGCGAAGGCACGGCGATGCGGTTCAAGTTCGACAAGCTGTGATGCATTTGCCTGTTGGGCGGACGCGCCGCTTGATTGCACATGCACTGATCCGATAAGCGAGAACGCCGGCTCATGACGAGCCGGCGTTTTTCATTGCATGATCGTTGAGACGGAAGGCGATCAGAACTTCATCCCGACACCGACGCCGACGATCAACGGATCGATATGCAGCGTGCCGAGCGATGCGCCATTGAGCGATGCATCCGTCTTCATCCAGACCTTCTTTACATCGACGTTCGCGAACACCGACTTCGTCAACTGCACGTCGACGCCCATCTGCAGTGCCGGACCAAAACTGCTGCGCTTGACCGAAATCTGCTGGTCGCCCGCATGCAGGCCGTCGTTGTAGAAGTACGTGTAGTTCACGCCCGCGCCGACGTACGGCCGAACCTGCCCCTGATGATTGAAGTGATACTGCAGCAAAAGCGTCGGCGGCAGCACATTGACGCCACCCAGGTCGCCGAGATTCGAAGTCAGTTGATGCCGCGACGTGCCGAGAATCAGTTCCACGCCTATGTTGTCGCGAATCATGTATGTGAAGTCGATTTCAGGCACGATCGCGTTGTTGACGTCGACGTTCAGCGCGGACAGCGTGTCGCTCGTACGCACCTGCGGCATGATACTGATGGCACGCAGGCGCACCAGCACGTCGCCAGCATGAATGCCTGAAGTGGTGTCGGTGTCCGCAGCGAATGCGTGCGAAGTCATCAGCGCCAGCCCGGCTGTGCATAGCGCGACCCCGATCGATCGAATTTTTTTGTTCATAAGCTACCCTGATTTTCTTGTGTGGTTGCGCGAGGTGCGAAGCATCGTGCGCGAGAGCATTGTCGAAGTTCCCCTACACGCGCTCTTTGACCCCCGTCAACCCAGCGAAAACGCAAGACGCCCTGCGACAGCCGGTCGCGCCACGCCCGTCAGCAGCAGTTCAAGAAGATCGCGCACGCTGCGGATTGCCGTGCCGAACGGCAATGCTTCGCGTCCACGAAAAAACAGGCCATTGTTCACGTCACCGCGCAGTGCAGCCGCAAGACGCGTATCGATACAGAAGTGACCGAACTTTTCAATGCCGTCGCGCAAACCGCATGCACTGAGGCACTCGAGTGCAGTCGGGCATGCGCGTTTGAGTGCGCCGATCTTTGTGCGAATGCGCGATTCGTTGCGCAGATAGCGTTCGAGCCACGGCGTCTTCACGGCGCGCGCCGGCAAGCCCGTCACGCTGACGAATTCGACGATGTCGTCCGGCGTCGCTTCGGCCAGCACGCGTTTGAAGTTCGGATGGGCGTCGCCCTCTTCCGTCACGGCGAACGGCGTGCCGATCTGCACGCCGTTCGCGCCGGCTTCGAGACAAGCACGCACCGCTTCATGACTATTGATGCCACCGGCAACGATCACCGGCACTTCACTTCGGCTGATCTGCAGCGAAGTAAAGATCTCGTCGATTTCCTGCAGTACCCGCGTGAACTCGAAACGCGCATCGTGCATGTCGTCGAGATTCGTTACGCCGAGATGACCGCCCGCGTGCGCCGGGTGCTCGATCACGATTGCATCGGGCAAGCGGCCTTTCTTCATCCACTTCCTGAGCACCACGCCGACGCCCCGGCTGTCGGACAGAATCGGAATCAACGCAATATCGCGCCCTTGTGTCAGGTCGGGCAGATCGAGCGGCAGACCGGCTCCCATGACGATCGCGTCCGCGCCGAGGTCGCAGGCAATCCGCACGTAGTCCGCATGCGCGTTGACCGCCTTCATCACGTTGATGGCGATCATGCCGCGCCCTTCGCTGAGGGTTCGCGCGGCATGGATCTCACGCGTAAGCGCGACGCGGTTCGCGTTTTCGAGCGTCGCGCGGTCGGGGGTCGCGCGGCAACGTTCGAGCAGGTCGGCGTGGTGATGGCGCAAATCGATGCTGGCGATCGTGCCGAGTGCGCCTTCGCGCGCCACGCTGCCCGCAAGCCGGTGCGCGGACACGCCGACGCCCATGCCGCCCTGCACGACGGGCAACAGCGATCGCCCGCGAATCACGAGCGGCGCAAAGGGATGGGAAGGAAACATGAGAGACCTCCGTCGTCGATCGGATTCGACGAAAAGCCTCGATGGTCGCAACTATCCAATGCAGTATCTTGCGTGAGGTCAAACAAAAAGCGCGTGCCGGTTATCGACACGCGCTTTCGTTGCGCTCCGTCATCGGTTGTACACGTCGCGTCGACATGAATTGCCCCGCGTCGCGCTCATGCAAATCTATGCAGGCTTATTCACCTTCAATTGCATCGACTTGTACTCGAGGTATTCTTCGAGCCCATATGCGCCGTTCTCGCGGCCATGTCCCGACTGCTTGTAGCCGCCGAACGGTGCGGCCATGTTCCATGCGCCGCCGTTGATATCGACCTGCCCCGTGCGGATACGCCGCGCAACGCCCATCGCGCGCTCGTCGCTCCCCGCCCATACGGCGCCGCCGAGTCCGTACACTGAGTCATTCGCGATGCGCACGGCTTCTTCTTCGTCCTTGTAGGTGAGGATGGTCAGCACCGGACCGAAGATTTCTTCCTGCGCAATCGTCGCCTTCGGATGCACCCGGCCGAACACAGTCGGTTTCACGAAAAAGCCCTTCGAAATGCCATCCGGCATGCCGGCGCCGCCCGTGACGAGTTCCGCGCCTTCTTCGATGCCACGCGCAATATAGTGCTGCACGCGAGACTGCTGCGCAGCGGAAGCTAGCGGACCCAGACGCGTCGTCTCGACACGAGGATCGCCTGCGACAAATGCTTCGGCTACCTTCTTCGCCAGTTCGCGCGCTTCGTCATAGCGCGATTCGGGCACGATCATCCGCGTGTGCGCCGAGCACGTTTGCCCCGAATTCAGAAAGCATGCGCCCACCGTACCCTTGATCGCCGCAGCGAAATCCGCATCGTCGAGAATGACTGACGCCGATTTGCCGCCGAGTTCCAGTGCGACACGCTTCACCGACGCGGACGCCAGTTCCGATACGCGTTTGCCTGCGCGCGTCGAACCGGTGAACGACACCATGTCGACGGATGGGTGACTGGCGAGCACTTCACCGACCACGGGACCATAGCCGCTGACCAGATTGAACACGCCGGCGGGCAGCCCAGCTTCATGAATCGCCTCCGCCAGCACGAAGGCATTCAACGGCGCCACTTCCGACGGCTTGAGCACGATAGTGCAGCCAGCCGCAAGTGCGGCTGCCACCTTCAGCGTGACCTGGTTCAGCGGATAGTTCCACGGCGTAATCGCGGCGACGACGCCGACGGGCTCCCGCACGACGAGCGAATTGCCGACCTGCTCTTCGAATTGGAATTCACCCGCGAGCTTCGCATAGGCATTCCAGTTGTAGACAGGACCGCCGACCTGAATCGCGCGTGCGAGCTTGATCGGCATGCCGACTTCGCCGCAGATGTAGCCCGCGAGTTCATCGGTGCGCGCCTTGAGATTGTCTGCAATTTTTTGCAGGTAGGCGCCGCGCTCCCTGGGCGGCGTCGCGGCCCAACCGTCGAAAGCAGCGCGGGCAGCGGCGATGGCCGCCTCGGCATCAGCTTCGACGCCCTCGGGAATGCGGCCCATCACTTCTTCCGTACCCGAGTCGATCACGTCGATCGTGCCTGTGCCGCACGGCTTGATCCATTTGCCGTCGATGTAGAAGTGCTCGAAGGTCTTCATTGTCTTGTGTCCTGTCTCCTGGATAGTCTGTTCATTTTACTCGTGAGGAAAGGACTCAATCGGACGCAGGCAAGAGGAATCGGCGCGCGAGCGCACAGCGCAACGGCAGCAGGCAATAAAAAACCCGCTTCGTAAGAAGCGGGTTTTTATGGAAACCGCGGCGCTAACGCTTACTGCACGCCCTGGCTCGAAAGGAAGTCTTCGTAGTTGCCGCCGAAGTCGGTCAGCGTGCCATCCGTCTTCACCTCGATGATCCGGTTCGCCAACCCGCTCACGAATTCACGGTCATGCGAAACAAAAATCAGTGTGCCGTCGTACTTGTCCAGCGCGATCTGCAGCGATTCGATCGACTCCATGTCCATGTGGTTGGTCGGCTCGTCCATCAGCAGCACGTTATGGCGGCCCAGCATCAGCTTGCCCCAGATCATGCGGCCCTTCTCACCACCCGACAGCACCTTCACCGACTTCCTGATGTCGTCTGCATTAAAGAGCAGGCGGCCGAGCGTGCCGCGCACCATCTGCTCGTCATCGCCTTCCTTACGGTACTGGTCGATCCAGTCCATCAGCGTGACGTCGCTCGGGAACTCTTCGTACGTGTCCTGCGGCATGTAGCCGACGTTCGCGTTCTCCGCCCACTTGATCGAACCGTGGTCGACGCTCAGATTGCCGAGCAGCGAACGCAGCAGCGTCGTCTTGCCCGCGCCGTTTTCACCGATGATCGCGATGCGCTCGCCCGGCTGCACGCTGAGGTCGAAGTTACTGAAGATCGTGCGGTCGTACTTCTTCGTGATGCTGTCCGCGACCACCGCAATATTGTGCAGTTTCTTCTCGTACTCGAAGCGGATGAACGGGTTCTGACGCGACGACGGCTTGAATTCCTCGATCTTGATCTTGTCGATCATCTTCAGACGGCTGGTTGCCTGGCGTGCCTTCGACTTGTTGGCCGAGAAGCGGCGCACGAAATCCTGCAGGTCGGCGACGCGTTCCTTCGCCTTCGCGTTCGCGGCTTGCTGACGCTCGCGCGCCTGTGTGCTCGCGAGCATGTAGTCGTCGTAGTTGCCGGGATAGACCTTCAGCGTGCCGTAGTCCATGTCCGCCATGTGCGTGCAGACCTGGTTCAGGAAGTGTCGATCGTGCGAGATGATGATCATCGTCGAGTCGTACTCGTTCAGCACGTCTTCGAGCCAGCGGATCGAGTTGATGTCCAGGTTGTTGGTCGGTTCGTCGAGCAGCAATACGTCCGGCTTCGAGAACAGCGCCTGCGCGAGCAGCACGCGCAGTTTCCAGCCCGGTGCGACGTTGCTCATCGGACCATTGTGCAGGTCTATCGAGATACCGATGCCGAGCAGCAGTTCGCCCGCGCGCGCTTCGGCCGTGTAGCCGTCGTACTCGGCGAACTTCGCTTCCAGTTCGGCCGCGTGCATGTAGTCGTCGTCGGTGGCTTCCGGGTTCGCGTAGATCGCGTCGCGCTCGGTCATCGCCCCCCACATTTCTGTGTGGCCCATCATCACGACGTCGAGCACGCGCACGTCTTCGTACGCGAACTGGTCCTGACGCAACTTGCCGAGACGAACGTTCGGCTCGAGCATCACATTGCCTGCGCTCTGCTCGAGATCGCTGCCCAGGATCTTCATGAACGTGGACTTGCCGCAACCGTTCGCGCCGATCAGGCCGTAGCGGTTGCCTCCGCCGAATTTGACCGAGATGTTCTCGAACAGGGGCTTCGGCCCGAATTGCATGGTGATGTTGGCAGTAGACAGCACGGCGCGTCCCTTTGAATGATAGATCGGCGAAAAACCTAGTATTTTAGCAGGTTATCGCGTCATGCGCGCCGCGCTCCGGACCACCGCCAGCGCCCTGCTACCCTTTTTTACGTGGCGTCTGCAACACGTCGATGAAACCGGACAAATCGGCATCCGCCAGTCCCATGGCTGCACCGAGACGCAGCAACTGCTGCACCGTGCCCGAAACCGGCATTGGAGTGCCCGTCTCGTAAGCCGCGGCTGCAATCGTGTCCACATCTTTCTGGAACGTGCTCAACGCGCCGATCGGCGGCTGACCTGACTGCGTCATGCGCGGCACGAAGGTCTGCAGCAGCACCGAGTCGGCCCAGCCGCCAGCGAGCGCCTGCGTCAACCGTGCGGCGTCGATACCGCTGCGCTGCGCGAGGCTGACGGCCTCGGCGATAGCCGCCACCGTCGACGTCACGATCGCCTGATTGCACAGCTTGGTGGTTTGTCCCGCGCCCGCCGCGCCCATGTGTGTGACGCGAGCCGCATAGGCCCCGATCACGGGTGTGACGGCGGCAACATCGGCGGCCTCGCCGCCCGCCATCACGGCGAGCGTTCCGGCGATCGCACCCGCCACGCCGCCCGACACGGGGGCGTCGATCCAGCCGATGTTCGCGTTCGCCGCCCGTGCGGCGAACGCGCGGGTCGCCGACGGCGGGATGCTGCCGTGATCGACGATCCAGCGCACGTGGCTGTTGCCATTCGCCTCGTGTACGCCTGGCACGATGCCGTTCGCGCCGAACACGACTTCTTCGACGGCTGCCGCGTCCAGCACGCACAGGAAAATTGCTTCAGCCCGGCCGACGAGTCCGGCGGGTGTCGACGCGACCGTCGCGCCGTCCGGCACCAGTGCCTCCGCCTTCGCCGGCGTACGGTTCCACACCTGCACTGCATGGCCTGCACCCAGCAGATGCCGGATCATCGGCGCACCCATCAAGCCCGGTCCGCAAAAACCGATCTCCACTTCTCTCTCCTCCATTTGATGCACTGCACGCAACGGATTGCATCCGCCGCCAACCGACGGCATGCGAACCGTTCATCATACCGGCCGCATCGCGTTGCAGCATGCCGGGCACGCGATGGGCGCCATGCATTCGAGTTCGTCACGCTACCGCCATTGCCTATACTTTTTGGACCATCAGGAGGTGAATCATGAGCGACCACGTGTACAAGCAGATCGAGCTAACAGGTTCGTCAACGAAGTCCAGCGATGACGCGATCCGCTGCGCGATCGAAAAAGCCAGCAAAACACTACGCAATCTGCACTGGTTCCAGGTCATCGAAACGCGCGGTCACATCGAAGACGACAAGGTGTCGCACTGGCAGGTCACGCTGAAGGTCGGATTGCGCATCGACGACTGAGGCGGGCGGTATCGCGTGCAGCGAGTTGCATGACGTATGCGGCCCGCAGGCGGCGCGTTCCGCGCAAGCATGAAAAAAGCTGCATCCGGCACGACACCGAATGCAGCTTTTGGCGTTTGCGCATGACGCGCAAACGCATGCACTACGCTTCAACCGCGGAAATCCAATCCCGCGTGCCCCCCCGTGCCGCACGCATTTCAATGCAGTGCATCACTTCGGCAGCGAACCGTCCACGCCTTCGACATACCAGTTCAATCGCTGCAGTTCAGGATCGGCAAGCGTCTTGCCAGCCGGCACCTTCACCGCACCCGTCTGGTCCTTGATCGGGCCTGTGAACACATCCCACTTGCCGCTTGCCAGTTGCGTGCGCTTCGCGTCGACATCCTTCATCGCGTTGGCCGGAATAGCCGACGTGTTCATGTCTTCGAGATTGACAGCCTTCTGCGGAATGCCCCACCACACGGGATCGTTCTTCCACTTGCCGTCCAGCACTTGCTGGATCGCAGCCGTGTAGTACACGCCCCAGTGCGCAACCACTGAACCCAGGTGCGCATCAGGACCGAACTTTTTCATGTCCGAGTCCCAGCCGAATGCATGCACATGCTTTTCAGACGCAGTGGCCAGCGTCGCGCTGGAATCGGTGTTCTGCAGCAGGACGTCCGCGCCCTGGCCGATCAGCGTTTCGGCTGCCTGCTTTTCCTTGCCCGGATCGAACCAGCTGTTGATCCAGATGACCTTCGTATGAACCTTCGGATTCACCGAGCGCGCGCCGAGCGTGTAGGCATTGATGTTGCGCACCACTTCAGGAATCGGCACCGAGGCGACGAAGCCGAGTGTATTCGTCTTCGTCACGTAGCCGGCGGCGACGCCCGCCAGATAGGCACCCTGATACATGCGCACGTCGTACGTGCCGAAGTTTGCTGCCTTCTTGTAGCCCGTTGCGTGCAGGAAGACGGTGTCCGGGAAATCCTTCGCGACCTTCAGTTCGAAGTCCTGGAAGCCGAAGCTCGAACCGAAGATGATCTTGTTGCCCTTGTTCGCCAGATCGCGGAACACGCGCTCCGAGTCGGCGGACTCGGGCACGTTCTCGACACGCGTGATCTTGATCTTGTTGCCGAACTTCGCTTCTGCTTCCTTCGAGCCCTGGTCGTGGGCGTAGGTCCAGCCTGCATCGCCGGGGTTGCCGAGATACACGAACGCGACGCCGGGCACATCGGCGGCCTGCGCAGTCTGCGTCAGCGCGCCGCCCGTCGCCAGCGTCGCGGCGGCCAGCGCCAGTGCGCTCAGCATGGTTCTTTTCTTCATGTTTTCTCCTGTCGTTGAATCAGATGTTTTTACTTGATGAACTGGTATGCACTGCCATTGATCGCTTGACGCCGCGCTCAGCCCGCCGCGAAGAACGGCTTGCCGAGCGACGCAGGCGCATTCAGGCGAATCGTGTTCGGATTGCGCGAAATCAGCACCAGCACCACGACCGTCGCGACGTACGGCAGCATCGCGAGGAACTGCGTCGGCACGGGAACGCCGATCGCCTGTGCATAAAACTGCAGACCCGTCACTGCACCGAACAATAGCGCACCGATCAACAGACGCCCCGGACGCCACGTCGCGAACACGACGAGCGCCAGCGCGATCCAGCCACGACCTGAAGTCAACTGCTCCTGCCATAAGTGCAGGTTGACGATCGAGTAGTAGCCGCCCGCGAGCCCCGCCATCGCGCCGCCGAACAGCGTCGCGCCATAACGCACGCCGATCACGGGAAAACCGACCGAATGCGCAACCTGCGGCGACTCGCCGACCGAGCGCAGCACGAGCCCGGCGCGCGTGCGGTACAGGAACCAGCCAACGACGCCGAACATGATGAACGCAAGATAGTCGAGCGGTGTCAGGCTGAATAGTGCAGGTCCCAGCACGGGAATCTTCGAGAGGCCGGGAATGACCCACGTGCCGATCGACTCGCGCACGGCCGCCGACGTGTACGGCTTGCCGACATAGGCCGACAGGCCGATGCCGAAAATCGTCAGCGAAAGCCCCGTGGCGACCTGGTTCGCTAGCATCGACAGCACGAGGAACGCGAACAGCAGCGACATCGCGATGCCCGCGACGATCGCGGCGAGCACGCCCAGCCAAGGGTTGCCCGTGATCGCTGTCACCGCGTAGCCCGTCACGGCGCCCATCAGCATCATCCCTTCGACGCCGAGGTTGAGCACGCCCGACTTCTCGGTGACGAGTTCGCCGACGCCCGCGAACATCAGCGGAATCGCGGCGACGACGGCACTCGACGTGAGCGCGCTGGCTTGTTGAATATCCATGAGATTTGCTCTGAATCCGGCGGTTTTACGATGCCGCGATGCCGCGACGGCGCACGCGATAGTTGACGAACAGGTCCGCGCCCAGCAGACAGAACAGCAGCAGCCCCTGGAACACGCCCGACAACGCCTGTGGCAGTTGCATCGACGTCTGAACGGCCTCGCCGCCGAGATACAGCAAGGCCATCAACAAACTTGCGAGCACGATGCCGACCGGATGCAGCCGTCCGACGAACACGACGATGATCGCGGTGAAGCCATAGCCCGGCGACCACGTCGCCTGCAACTGGCCGATGGGCCCGGAGATCTCGCCCATGCCGGCGAGTCCCGCGAGGCCGCCGCTGATCAGCAGCGACGTCCAGATCGTCTTCTTGTCGGAGAAGCCCGCGTAGCGCGCGGCCAGCGGCGCAAGACCGCCGACGTTCATGCGGAAGCCCGCGAAGCTCTTGCGCATGAACAGCCACACGAGCGGGATCGCGATAATCGTCACGAAAATCGACGCGTTCAGCCGCGTGCCCTTCAGAAATTTCCAATGCCAGTCGCCGTAGAGCGTCGGGTACAGTGCGTCACCTGAGAACATTTCGGAGAGCGGGAAGTTCATGCCCTGCGGATCGCGCCACGGTCCGCTCACCAGATAGATCAGCAACTGCGTGGCGACGTAGGTGAGCATCAGGCTCGTGAGAATCTCGTTGGTGTTGAAGCGGCTCTTGAGCAGCGCGGGAATCGCGGCCCACGCCATGCCGCCCAGCACGCCCGCGATCATCATGGTCGGCAGGATCCACCAGCCGGTGGCCTGATCGAAGTAGATCGCGACGCCGCTCGCCGCAATACCGCCGAGCAGCATCTGCCCTTCCGCGCCGATGTTCCAGACGTTCGCGCGGTAGCCGATGGCAAGGCCCAGCCCGATCAGGCAGAGCGGCGACGCCTTCAGCAGCAGTTCGGCCCAGCCGTTGACACTCGACAGCGGCTCGATGAAAAACGCGTGCATCGCCTGCGCCGGGTCGCGCCCGACGAGGCTGAAGATCAGAAAGCCGATCACGAGCGTGAGGAGCGCGGCGATCAGCGGCACGGCAAGCTGCATCGTTCGCGATGGCGACGTGCGGGCTTCGAGTCGATACGGAAGAATCATTGTGCGTTTTGTCGTTGTCTATGCAGTTGCATTCGCGAGCACTTCAGTTCATGCCCTTGAGTTCATGCATGCGCCGGTTGCTCCGCAGAGGGCGGCGCGCCCTCGCGGTCCCCGAACAGCCCGGCCATCCAGCGGCCGATCTCTTCCGCGTTCGTGTCGCCCGTCTTGCGTGTCGGGGACATGCGTCCGCGCGCGATGACGGCGATGCGGTCGCAGATGTCGAACAGTTCCTCGAGTTCTTCAGAGATCACCAGAATCGCGACGCCGCGCGCCGACAGATCCAGCAACTGCTGGCGGATGAACGCGGCCGCGCCCACGTCGACACCCCAGGTCGGCTGTGCGACGACGAGCACCTTAGGCGCCTGCAGAATCTCGCGGCCCACGATGAATTTCTGCAGATTGCCGCCCGACAGGCTCTGCGCGAGCGCGCTGTCGCCGCCGCAACGCACGTCGAACGATTCGATGCAGCGCTTCGCGAACGCGCACATCGCGCCTGCGTTGATCCAGCCCGAACGCACCATCTGTTGCCGATGCGCCGTCAGCAGCGCGTTTTCCGCGAGCGACATCGCGGGCACCGCGCCGCGTCCCAACCGCTCTTCGGGCACGAATGCAAAGCCCAGTTTGCGACGCGCCGCTGCGCCGAGCTTGCCGGCAGGTTTGCCGCAGATCGTCACGGCATCGGCGCGATTGCCCTTGTGCTCGCCCGAGAGGGCCGCCAGCAGTTCCGCCTGACCGTTGCCCGATACGCCCGCGATGCCGAATATTTCACCTGCATGCACGCTGAACGACACATCGGCGAGCGACGTCCCGAAAGGATCATCGCTGACAGATGAAAGATTTTTCACGTCGAGCAACACGTCGCCAGGTGTGTGCGCGCGGCGTTCATAGTCGGGCAGCGAGTGACCGACCATCAGTTGCGCGAGCGATGCATGTGTCTCTTCGCGCGGCGTCACGCGGCCCGTCACCTTGCCGCCACGCATCACGGTGGCCGTGTCGCAAAGTTCCTGGATTTCGTCGAGCTTGTGGCTGATGTAGAGAATGCTGCAGCCTTCCGACGCGAGCCGGCGCAGCGTCGCGAACAGCTTGCGCACGGCTTGCGGCGTGAGCACCGAGGTCGGCTCGTCCATGATGAGCAGACGCGGATTCTGCAACAGGCATCGCACGATTTCGACGCGCTGCCGCTCGCCCACCGTCAGGCTATGCACGTGGCGCTGCGGATCGATGTCGAGCCCATACTCCGCCGACACGTCGCGGATGCGCTTGCCCAGTACCTTCAGATCGAACGGCTCGTCCAGCGCGAGCGCAATGTTCTCACCGACGGTCAGCGTCTCGAACAGCGAGAAGTGCTGAAACACCATGCCGATGCCGAGCTTGCGCGCTGCCGCCGGGTTCGCGATGTCGACGAGCTGGCCTTCCCAGCGGATTTCGCCTGCATCCGGACGCACTGCACCGTAGATGATCTTCATCAACGTGCTCTTGCCCGCGCCGTTTTCGCCGAGCACTGCATGAATTTCGCCGGGCGCGACGATCAGCGTGACGTCGTCGTTCGCGCGAACTGCAGGATATTGCTTGCTGATGCCCGTCAGTGCGAGGCGCGGTGTGGCGCCGTCGCTACGGTTTGCGCCGTTTGCGTGTGCGCCGCTGCCCATCGGGCCGGCTGTAGGTGTGTCGCTCATGTTGTTCCGTATTACGCGTGTGGCCGGCAGCACGCGGCGTCGCGCGCGCTCCCCGCTTGAATCCCAACTGAATCCCAGTTCAATCCCGCTCGAAATTCCGGCCCCGGACGCGCGCGTCGTGCTACCGCAGCCGATCGACAATACCGAAATCGCCCCTCTCAGTCGAGCCGCCAAAATTCCCGCAAAGCCGCGCCGCTGCGCGGTTTGCGGGTATCCCACCCTTGACGGTTCTTTATCTCTATATTAAAACGCATATACCCCCAAGCCCGTTCGATCAGCCAGAACATATATTTCGGAGAAGTCATGAGTCAGCAACGCGAGGCGATCGACACTTACCTACTGCGCGTCTTGCACACCCTTCTGATGGAGCGCAGCGTCACGCGCGCCGCCGTCAAACTGAACCAGTCGCAACCCGCGATCAGCGCCGCGCTGCGTCGGCTGCGCGACATCACGGGCGACCCGCTGCTCGTGCGCGGCAAATCCGGCATGGTGCCGACCGAGTACGGGCTGCGCCTGCTCGAACCCGTGCAAAATGCACTGCGCGAAATCGAACGCATTAAATTTCAGCAGCACAACTTCGATCCGGCGACGTCGATCCGCTGCTACCGGATCGGCTGCCCGGACTACCTGAACGTGCTGTTCGTGCCGACCGTCGTCGAGCGCTTCCGCAAGGCCGCGCCGAACGCGACGCTCGAGTTCCATTCGCTTGGCCCCGCGTTCGACTACGAACTGGCACTCGAGGACGGCAAGCTCGATATCGTCGTCGGCAACTGGCCGGAACCGCCCGAGCAACTGCACCTGTCCAATCTGTTCGTCGACCAGATCGTGTGCCTGATGAGCAACACGCATCCGTTTGCGAAGCGCGGCAACCTGACGCTCGATCAGTACCTGAACGCGCCGCATCTCGCGCCGACGCCCTATTCCGTCGGCCAGCGCGGCGCGATCGACGTGCATCTCGCGCGGGAGCGCCTCAAGCGCCACGTCGTCGTCACGCTGCCGTACTTCAACCTTGCGCCGTACGTGCTGATCAAGTCCGATCTGATCTTCACGACCACGCGCCTTTTCGCCGACTACTACGCGAAGTTCCTGCCGCTGACCGTCGTGCCCGCGCCGCTGGATTTCCCGCCGATGCAGTATTACCAGTTGTGGCATGAGCGCGTGCATTACTCCGATGAAGTGCGCTGGTTGCGCAGCCTCGTCGCCGAGGCGACCAAGACGCTGATCGCCAAGTAATACGGCTTTCAATCGCGACAGGCAAAGCACTATCGTGCAGGCGGCGGCTTCCAACCGCCGCCTTTTTCATTCGACGCGCTCAGGCTGCACTTTCACACAGCGTCTGCGCGAGACGGTTATGCCGCTCGATCACTGGACCGAGATCCACGGTCGTCAGCACGCCGTCTTTCACCACGACCTTTCCGCCAATCACGCTCGTCGAGACCTGTGACGGCGCACAGAACACCAGCGCCGCGACGGGATCATGTAGCGCGCCCGCAAAGAGCGGCTGTCGCAGATCGAACGACACGAAATCCGCCGCCATGCCGGGCGCCAGCGCGCCGATATCGTCGCGGTTCAGCACCTTCGCGCCGCCGAGCGTCGCAATCTCGAGCGCCTCGCGCGCGGTCATCGCATCCGGTCCGAAGCCAACCCGCTGCAACAGCAGCGCCTGACGCACTTCGGCGACCATCTGCGCGCCGTCGTTGGACGCCGATCCGTCGACACCCAGGCCGACGGGCACGCCCGCCAGCCGCATCTTTTTCACGGGCGCGATGCCCGATGCGAGCCGCATGTTCGAACACGGACAATGCGCGACGCCCGTCCCCGTGCGCGCGAACAGCCGGATGCCGGCATCGTCGAGTTGCACGCAGTGCGCATGCCATACATCGCGGCCGACCCAGCCGAGATCCTCTGCATACTCGGCCGGCGTCATGCCGAACTTCTCGCGGCTGTATGCAATATCGTTCACGTTTTCGGCGAGGTGCGTATGCAGCGACACGCCGTAATGCCGCGCCATGGCCGCCGATTCGCGCATCAGATCGCGGCTCACCGAGAACGGCGAACACGGCGCGACGACGACGCGCAGCATTGCGTAACGCCCTTCGTCGTGATACGTCTCGATCAGACGCTGCGTGTCTTTCAGGATGTCTGCTTCCTTCTCGACGACGGAATCCGGCGGCAGGCCACCGTCCTTCTGTCCGACGCTCATGCTGCCGCGGCTCGCATGAAAACGCATGCCGATGCGGCGCGCGGCGGCGATGCTGTCGTCGAGCCGGCTGCCGTTCGGATAGATGTACAGGTGATCGCTCGACGTCGTGCAGCCCGACAGCAGCAGTTCGGCCATCGCCGTCAGCGTCGACACCTCGATCATTTCCGGTGTGAGATTCGCCCACACCTTGTACAGGCTGGTCAGCCAGCCGAACAGCTCGGCGTCCTGGGCGGCAGGAATCGCGCGCGTCAGGCTCTGATACATGTGGTGATGCGTGTTGACGAGGCCGGGAATCACCAGATGGCCCGTCATGTCGAGGATTTCGTCGGCTGTGTCGGGCAGTTCATCCGCCCGACCGACCGCTACGATCCGGTTGTCTTCGATATAGAGGCCGCCGTCGCGCAATTCGCGCCGCTCGCCGTCCATCGTGACCAGCACGTCCGCATGCCTGACCAGCATCGTCCTGCCGCGCTGGCCGGTCGTTCGCGTCACGCCGGTTGAACTGGTTTGCATCGTCATTCGTTTCTCCAGTGCTGCCCTGTGTTGCCGCCGATGAGGCCGCTCCACGATGCTGCGCTGTTGCGCTGCTCTGGCCGCATGTAGCCGGTCAAAGCTGCATCGTTCTGCCGTCGCCGCAGCCGGCGGTTGTCCGGGCAAGTGCAAAAGTCGTTCGAACGCGATGTCGGCGGCACGCCACCGTGCCGTCGCGTCCGTTCGAACGCAGTTGGCCCGGTTACCCAGCGTGTTCCGCCGTCTTCGGGATGCGCGGCAACGCCGCGCATGGACGTAACCTTCGGGCGACAAAATTGCGCTGGCAACTCGCGCCGCTGCGATACCGAAGTTCACACCGTGCATATAGTCGTCATTTTTGGCGCCGGTACGATCGGAACCGTGCAGCACCTCCCGTCGAGCCTGCATCGGACTGCCTGTCCGATACCCGCCGGCGGGGCGTCATGCGGCAGCGATTATCTTTCCTATCGCTGCCGCGCGAAGGTGAACAATGTTTCTACAATGGATGTCACGGCGCTCGCTTCAAACCGCCGACGGGTATGTAGCCACTGACGTGGAGCCTCGATCCGCCGCAACGTGTAATGGATCGGGCCGCCGCTGAAACCTCGCATCCACACAAGGACAATCGCGAATGGGCAAGCTCACTACCCACGTGCTCGACACGGCAAACGGCCGTCCCGGCGCCGATATCAAGGTCGAACTCTTTGCGCTCTCCGGCGACACGCGCCGCGCGCTCAAAACCACCACCACCAATCACGACGGCCGCTGCAACGAGCCGCTGCTCGAAGGCGATGCACTCGCCGTCGGTGAATATGAACTGGTGTTCCATGCAGGCGACTATTTTGCGTCGATCGGCACCAAAGTGCCCGAACCGCGCTTCGTCGATCGCGTCGTGCTGCGTTTTGGCGTTGCCGATGCGGGTGCGCATTATCACGTGCCGCTGCTGGTGTCGCCCTGGGCGTACAGCACCTATCGCGGAAGCTGAAGCGAACGGCCTCGCGTGCATTTCGCAGATGACATGGAGACATTCGCGAAGCGCAAGCCAGCAAGCCGTGATCGATCGGCACCCGATTTCATCCGATTGCCGTTGCATGCACTGATCCGATAGCGGACATGCACCGGCGCAACAACCCCGCATGCCGCGCAACACCTGAGATGCTGCGCGAACAACGAATCAGGAGTGGAGGAGTTTCATGGAAGGCTTTATCACCGACTGGCTGAATCTCGCGATTCGCTGGTTTCACGTTATCGCCGCGATTGCATGGATCGGCGAGTCGTTCTACTTCGTTGCGCTCGACAACAGCCTGAAGCCGCCTGTGGACCCGAACCAGCGCCGGCGCGGCGTGTTCGGCGAACTGTGGCACGTGCATGGCGGCGGGTTCTACAACATGCAGAAGTACACCGTCGCACCGCCCGAAATGCCCGACGACCTGCACTGGTCGAAGTGGCCGTCGTACACGACATGGCTGTCTGGCTTCGGTCTCTTCACCGTGTTGTATCTGTTCGCGCCGAACACGTATCTGATCGACAAGAACGTGCTCGACATGGGCCCCGTCGTCGCGATCTTTTCGGCGCTGGGCTTTCTCGCCGCCGGCTGGATCGTGTATGACTCGCTGTGCCGGCTGCTTGGCAACAAGGACAAGGTGCTCGGCATCTGCGTGGGCATCTATGTGCTGATCGCCGCGTTCCTCGCGTGCCACATCTTCGCGGGCCGCGCGGCGTATCTGATCATGGGCGCGATGCTCGCGACGATCATGTCGGCGAACGTGTTCTTCGTCATCATCCCCGGCCAGCGCAAGATGGTCGCCGCGATGCTCAAGGGCGAAACGCCGAACCCGATCTACGGCAAGCGCGGCAAGCAGCGCTCAGTCCACAACACGTACTTCACGCTGCCCGTCGTGTTCGCGATGCTGTCGAACCACTACGCGATGACGTACACGCATCCATACAACTGGGCGGTGCTCGTCGTCATCATGCTGGCGGGCGCGTTGATCCGTCAGTTCTTCGTGATGCGTCACCGTGGCCAGGTGCTGTGGTATCTGCCGCTCGCGGGCATCGTGCTGATGTTCGGCGCGCTGTTCTGGACGATGCCGAAGCCCGTCGTACCCGTCGCGGAAGCGGCGAACGCGCCTGTCGTGAAGACGGCCGATATCGTGCCCGTGCTGCAGCAGCGCTGCGTCGCCTGCCACTCCGCGCATCCGACGATGATGGGCAGCGCACCCGCCGGCGTGTTGCTCGATACGCCTGCGGAGATTTCGACGAACGCGCAGCGCATCTATCAGCAGGCCGTGACGCTGAAGGCGATGCCGCTCGGCAACGTCACGCACATGACCGACGAGGAACGGCAGAAGATTGCCGCGTGGTTCCAGGGCGGCGCGGTGAATTAACGATCGAGGTGTCGATGACGGGCGCAAGCCCGTTTCTTCGAGGTTGGCGGGTTGTGCGCGCAAGCGCGCAGTCCGCCTTTTTTGTGCCTGGATGACGGCGCGTTAATCTCATCGTACTGCGTGATATTCGCGTTCGTTGCATGCTCAACGAGCTGCGCTAAAAACTCGGCTCGATATTTCGATGGCATCCGCGATTTGGCTTCGTGCTTTATGCGTTGTCACTGTACTTTTGGCTTTTTCGCTGGCATCCGCGATATGACCTCCCCCTTCACGTGTCGCCCCTGTGCGGGGCGGCACTTACTTTCTTTGCAGCAGCAAAGAAAGCGGCCTAGCACCGCCAGTTCCTGTTATTGCCTGCGGGCCCCCAACCGTTCATATGCTTCATACGGCAACGCGCCAGTCTGCGCCCGTTGCCAACGCTACGAATGGGTGCCTCACCTGCTTCAATCGCCCGTAGCTCAGCCAACGGCAGCGAAGCGTGACTGCAGCCCAGGTGGCAAACTGTGTGTAGGTCATAGTGCTCCACACCTCGGCGTTCTTGCCAGAAGCACCGACCTTGCATTTCAGTCCGGAGTGGTGCGCATCAGCCGAAAAAGCCTGCACACAGTTTGCCACCTAGGCGGCGGTGGACTGTCTGGCACGGTGTGCCGCGACGCGGGCACAAGAAGCGGGTGAGGTGTACAGAGAGAACGTTGGCAACGGGCGCAGACTGGCGCGTTGCCGCGTGAAGCGTGGGGACGTTGGGGGCCCGTGGATAAGAACACGGGCTGGCGGTGTGAGCCGCTTTCTTTTGCCTACTTTTCTTTGCGGCGGCAAAGAAAAGTAGGTGCCGCCCCGCACAGGGGCGACGCGTGAAGCACGAAGGCATAGCGCGGATGCCAGCTCAAAAACAAAAACCAACCACCAATGCTTGCGCAGCAAAAAATCAAACGACAACCGCGTTCATCGCCTCTTCCGTCAACCACTGCGATTCGCGCAAATTCTGCTCGTTGAGATTGTGCCCGTCGCCACCACGATCCACGACGATGAAATCGCTCACCTCGCCCAATGCGAGCAGCGGATGATGCCACACGCCTTTCGCATAGTTCACGCCTTGCCAGCCGCTCGTCACGAACGCGCGAATCTTCGATTCATCCAGCTCGCCAGCAGGTGCAACGACAACCAGATAGGGCTTGTCATTCAACGGAATGAACGCTTGCGAGCCAAGCGGATGCCGCTCCATCATCGTGATTTCGAACGGCAGCGCGCGCGCCTGTCCACGAAACAGATTGACGAGCGTGCGGCCACCTTCGTCGGTGACGTCGACGTTCGCGAGATCGTGATAGCGGATCGTCGTGCCGAGATTGATCGGGATCTGCTTCGCGCCTTCCAGTTCGATCACGTCGCCGAACGGCGAGAACGCTTCGCGTGTCAGCGGTTCGATAGCGAGTGTCTTCATGATGCGAGCGTGCCCCACAGACGCAGGCGCGACACGCCACCATCCGGAATGATGTTGAAACGGATATGCGTGACGGGCCCGAGCGCCGCGATCTCGCTTTCGAAGAAGTGCTGCTTGTCCATCTGCAGCTTCTGCTCGCCGAGCAGCACGGGCCAGAACATCGCCTGCGTGATCAGCGAGCTGTCGGTGCCGCCCGTCACGTACGCGGCCTGAATCGAGCAGCGGTCGGGATAGTTGCCCTTGAAGTGTGCCGTATCGACTTCGATCTTCTTGATGACGCCCGGTTGCGCGAGCGCGACGATCGCCCAGTCGTTGCCCGGCTCGCGGCGGCGGCGCGTTTCCCAGCCGTCGCCCATGTTGACGCCGCGGCCCGGCATCAGCAGCGTCGACGCGGCGCCGAAGTGCTGGTTGTTCGCGCCGACCAGATACGCGCCGTTTTCCATCGCGGCGAGGTCGAACAGATCGGTGCGGCTCGCGCCCGCCCAATCGACCTGCGGCTGGCCGTACACGCGCAGACGCGCGATGCCGCCGTCCGGATAGATGTTCACGCGCAGGTGCGTGTACGCGTTCGTGTCGCCCACTTCGAGATAGTGGTGGCTGTTGCCTTGCAATGTGGTCGACGGCACAATCTCGGTCCATTGCGTCGACTGGTTCGGCGCGCCGTCCACCACACGCGCCGCTTCCACCGATGCCGCCGGCGGGAAGTTGCCCGTGAAGTGGCTGGTATCGAGATCGAGGCCCTTGATGACGCCCGGACGCGCGAGCTTCACGACGCACCAGTCGTAGCCTGTGGTGCGCTTGCGGCGCGTTTCCCAGCCGTCCATCCACTTGCCGTGCTCGTCGTACTTGCCCGGAATGAAGACGGCCGGCTCCGGATTCAGCATGCGGTCTTTCGGCGCGAAGAAATCGTCGCTGGCTTCGAGCGCCTGTGCGCCAAGACGCGGGTCCGCGAGGTTCACGAAACGGCGCGTGAAGTCGGGTGCGTTGGGATCGAGAATCGGGAGTGCCATCGTTGTCTTCCTTGCTGTCGGGTTGTTGCTTTGTGAGTGCGTGTCTGTGTAACGACGATCAGCGACGATTACGCGCTGATCAGATCGTCGAGACGAAAACGCGCAATGCGATAGATCTGGTCGAGGCTCGCACGCAGTTCGTCGGCGCGGCTGTTGTGTACGCGCGCTTCGAAGTTCGCGATGATGCCGTGCCGGTCATAGCCGCGCACGGCGAGAATGAACGGAAAGCCGAACTTCTCTCGATACGCCGCGTTCAGGCTCAGCAACCTGTCGAACTCTTCCTGCGTGCATTGACCGAGACCGGCGCCGCTTTGCTCGCGCGTCGATTCGGCCGTCAGTTCGCCGCGCACGGCCGCCTTGCCCGCAAGCTCCGGGTGAGCGTTGATCAGCGCAAGCTGCTTCGCTTCGCCGGCGGTTTCCACGGCGTTCGACATCGTCTTGTGCAACGCGTCGATGCTCGCGTACGGTCGCTGCGCGGCGGCCACTTCGGCGACCCACGGCGAATGCTCGAAGATGCCCGATAGCGCCGCGACGAACGCGTCGGTCGAGATGCTGTTGAGTTGGTCCAGTGTGTATTGCATCGCCTTCATGCCGCAGCCCCGCGGTTGTCCTGTTGTTGATAAGGATGATGCTCGCGCCAGTGACGCGCGATATCGACACGCCGTGTCACCCAGACGCGCTCGTGCTTTTCGATGTGGTCGAGAAAACGCTGCAGCGCGCGCATCCGCCCAGGGCGGCCGAGCAGGCGGCAGTGCATGCCGATCGACAGCATCTTCGGCGCTTCGTCGCCCTCTTCGTACAGCACGTCGAATGCGTCGCGCAGATACGTGAAGAAATGGTCCGCCGTGTTGAAACCTTGCGGCGTGGCGAAGCGCATGTCGTTGGTGTCTAGCGTGTACGGCACGATCAGTTGCGGCACTTTTGTGCCGCCCGTCGTTTCAACGTCCATCCAGAACGGCAGATCGTCGCCATAGTTATCGGAGTCGTACAGAAAGCCGCCGTATTCGGCGACCAGCCGATGCGTATTGGGACTGTCGCGGCCCGTGTACCAGCCGAGCGGCCGCTGGCCCGTCACGCGTTCGATCGCTTCCATGCCGAGGCGCATATGCTCGGCTTCACGCTCGGGCGACATGTCCTGATAGTGAATCCAGCGATAGCCATGACAGGCGATCTCATGGCCCAGCTCGACGAAAGCGCGCGCGAGCTCCGGATGCCGCTCGATCGCCATGCCGACGCCGAACACCGTCAGCGGCAGGCCGCGCTTCTCGAACTCGCGCAGGATGCGCCACACGCCCGCGCGCGAGCCGTATTCGTAGATCGACTCCATGCTCATGTGCCGCGCCGGATACGACGCCGCGCCGACGATCTCCGACAGGAACTGTTCCGAGCCGGGATCGCCGTGCAGCACGCAGTTCTCGCCGCCCTCTTCGTAGTTGAGAACGAACTGGACCGCGACGCGCGCGCGTCCTGGCCAGTTTGCCTGCACGGGGTGGCGGCCGTAGCCGATCAGGTCGCGCGGATAGTTCGGGTCGAATGACATGATGTGAATGGCGCAGCGGTTGACGTGAGCGTTGACAGGTACGCGCCGGCGGACGTCGTAAAAGCGGAAACACACGCTACGGCAAGGCCGGCAGGGTTGAACCAGTGTAGCGAAAACACCCGGGTGCGCCCATACACCCGGGCAGATAGTGCATGTCAGACTGAGTGTATGTGCGGTGCAATATCGGCGGCGGGGTCGGCGCGCAATGCACTCGAGTTCACCCGCAGCAGCGCTTCCCCGGCGGCTTGCTGGGCGGCGGGCGCCGCCGCTGGCTGCTCGCCCGTCGGGCTGAAGCGCGCAAAATCGCCGTCATAGCGCTTGGCAAGCGGACGCGCGTAGTCGCCCCGCTTGGCCGTGGCCAGCCGCAGCGAAACCAGCGCTTCGACCCACTTCACAGCCGCCGTCACGCCTTCGACGACGGGCGCGCCCAGCGCATCCTCGATCTCCCGGCACAGCTCGGCCATTCCTGCGCAGCCGAGCACGATCGCGTCCGATCCGTCCTCGTCGAGCGCGCGGCGGCATTCGTCGAGAATGATGCGCCGCGCGGACGAGCCCGGCTGATCGAGTTCGAGCACGGCGACGTCGGTTGCACGCACGTTGCGGCAGAACCGCTTCACGCCGTAGCGCTCGGCCAGATGCCAGGCCATACCGCAGGTCCGCGAGAGCGTCGTCACCACCGAGAAACCCGGCGCCAGCACGCTCGCCGCATGCATCGCCGCTTCCGCGATGCCGATCACCGGGCCGCGCGCCAGTTCGCGCGCCGCATAGAGACCAGGATCGCCGAAACACGCAATCACATAACCATCGAAGCCGTCTCGCTCGCCCGCTTCGATTTCCGCGAGCAGCCCCGGCGTGGCGAGCGCCTCGTCGTAATAGCCTTCGATCGACGGCGGGCCCATCGTCGGGCTCACTGCCACCAGCTCCGTTCCCGGCGCCACGACGTCGCGCGCACAACGGCCCATGGCTTCCGTCATCCGTTGCGTCGTGTTCGGGTTGATCAGTTTGATACGCATGTCGACTCCTTTGTCGACCGGAGTTGGCGCTTTAGCGCTTACTCCGGTCCCATGCAAGATATTGCTTGCATCCTTTGATGAACTTTCATGCACCGCGCAGCAGATCGCGAGCCAATACACTGTAGAACACTGCACCGAGGCCGGCACCGATGAACCACGAGAAGTTCGCGAGACCGTTCAGCGACGGCACCATCACGCAGATCACCGCGATCACTGCAGCCGGCAGCAAGGCGCCGACTGCACGATAGTTCACGCCATTGCGATACCAGTACGAACCCTTTTCCGACACCGTGTACAGATCGTCGAGCACGATTTTCTGACGCTTCACGAGGAAGAAGTCGATGATCAGGATGCCGTACAAAGGTCCGATGAAGCTGCCGAGCACGTCGAGCGTGTAGTGGATGACAGCCGGGTTGTTGAACAGGTTCCACGGCGTGATGAAAATCGATGCCACTGCAGCCAACATGCCGCCTGCACGCCAGCTGATGAGCTTCGGCGCCACGTTCGAGAAGTCGAATGCAGGCGACACAAAGTTCGCGACGATGTTGATGCCGATGGTCGCAATCGTGAACGTCAGAGCACCGAGGATCACGGCCGTCGGGTAATCGATACGGCCCACTGTTTCGACGGGATCGGTAATGAGTTCGCCGAACACGGGCAGCGTCGCAGCCGTCGTGACGACCGTCACCAGCGAGAACGCGAGGAAGTTGACGGGCAGGCCCCAGAAGTTGCCGCGCTTGACGCTGCGAAAGCTCTTGCCGTAGCGCGAGAAGTCACCGAAGTTCAGCATCGGGCCGGAGAAGTACGACACCACCAGCGAGATCGCCGTGATCATCACCGGGATCACTTCCATGCCGTGATACTTCACGCCGCCCAGGTTGATGCCGATGTTCTTCCAGCCCGCACGCCAGATCATGTAGCCGGCAAGAATGAACATCACCACGTACACGGCAGGACCGGCGAAGTCGATGAACTTCTTGATCGTCTCCATGCCGTTCCAGAACACGAGTGCCTGCAGCACCCACAGCAACATGAAGCCAGCCCAGCCGATCGTCGACAGGCCCATGAAGCCGTGATGATGCACATCCGCGTAGGGCAGCAGTTGTGGGAAGAACTTGAGCACGACGATCACCAGCGCGCTCGACGCAAGGTACGTCTGAATGCCATACCATGCAACCGCAATCAGGCCGCGGATCACGGCGGGAACGTTGGCGCCCAGCACGCCGAAGGTCGCGCGGCACGCGACGGGATACGGCACGCCGTTCTGCTGGCTCGGCTTGGCGATCATGTTGCACAGCACGTTGACGAATGTAATGCCGACGAGCAGCGCGATCAGCACCTGCCAGCTCGTCAGCCCGAGCGCGAAGAGACTCCCCGCGAACACGTAACCGCCGACGCTGTGTACGTCCGACATCCAGAACGCGAAGATGTTATACGCGCCCCACGTCTGATGCTTCAACGGCGCGAGGTCTTCGTTGTACAGGCGTTCGCTGTAGCCTGCGGGCACCGCGTGAGCGCCTTGTCCGCTGCTTTCGTAATCGGGGATTGCCGAACTATCCGGTGCTGCACTGAACTGAGCCATGGATTCCTCCTAAGATGGGAACGCCGACGGGAATCGACGAGCATTGCATCGTGTATGCCAGGCGCACGACCGGCTCACTATGTGGCTGGCGCGTATGCGCATCGCTTACAGGTTGCCGCGGATGTCTCCGTACTTACGTACTTGTTTTGATGACCCTGCAGGCTTTCCGCGAACGCCTGCAAGGCTTCGCCGTGTGAGCGTGGCCCGCCTGATGGGCGTCCCTCGCTGTACGGTCTTTCGGTCTCGGTACACGCCGGGTGCGGCGTGTATCGGATGTGATAGCGATCGACCTTTGGGTCGACTTTCTGGTCAAGCTCCGTTCACTTCAGTGCAGCGCGCACCGCCAGCGAGCGCGGGCGTGCGTCAGGCTTGCACTTCGACAATCGGCAATCGACAACCGCCAGTCAGCCGGCTGCGGCCCTGGGCGCGCGCATGCCGAACACTTCGTGCAGATCGGTCCCACCGCTAGCCGGCCGATCCAGCATCTTCAACTCGACGCTCTGCAAGTGACGCGACATCAGCGCGCCTGCTGTCTTTGCATCGCCGGCGTCGAGCGCGGCGAGAATCGCTTCGTGGTCTTCGAACGAACACGGGCTGCGGCCCAGCGATTCGTACAGTGCCGAGATCAGCGTCGAGCGCGCGACCAGTCCGTTCAGGCAATTGCACAGCACCGTATTGCCCGTCAGCGACGCGAGCTCCGTATGGAACTCGCCCGACAGCCTGATCCACGCCGGAAAGTCGCGCGATTCGAACGCCTTGCGCTCCCGCGCGATCATCCCGCCGATGCTCTTCAACCGCCGCGAGCCCTGGCTCGCGCAAATCTTGTCGACGACGGCCAGTTCGATGATCCGGCGCATCTCGAACACTTCATGCACTTCCTGCAGCGACGGACTTGCGACAAACGCACCGCGGTTCGGCTCCAGATCGACGAGGTGGTCGGTGGACAGCAGAGCCAGTGCCTGACGGATCGGTCCGCGCTTGACGCCGAATACTTCGCACAACTGGGCTTCCGTCAATTTCGCGCCAGGCGCGAGCCGATGCTCGAGGATCGCGGCGCGAATACGCTCGGCGATCGCTTCGGGTTTCGTGCTGCTCGCGGTGACGTTGTGTGTGTCGGACATGATGGGCGTGCTGTTATGTGGTCCATCTTAGGACGGACATAAATATTGTCAACAATTTTGAGAGCGAATTTACGACAATTCTGGTTTGGACTGACGTGCTCAAAACTAACCCAAACGCTACGAAAGCCTTATCAGCGCTTGATTTCAGACCATACGCGCGGTCCGATCGCCACCTTCCTTGCAGACTATTTTGTCAACAAAATCCGGCTACGCGTGGTCGCACTTGTACTTGGAGGCATCAAACGAACCAGACAGTTAGTTGCATTAGACGATCAAAAACAAAGGCGAGTTGCCTCGCCTTCGCCGGATATGAACCAGGGACCCAACCGTCATTCGAGCACGGGATGCCCTGAAACGGTCAGCTTGAACCCGCGAGCGCCCGCGACGAGACGCGCTTCGGCGCCGACGGGCAGCGTCACCATATCGGGAATATGGCCGAACTGCAGGCCCGTCACGATCGGAATGCCGACTACCGACCTCACCTGCTCGACCATCGCGCGCAGATCGTAGCCGTTGTCGTAGTCGAATGCCTTGCCGCCCGAGAAATCGCCGAGCACGAGCGCCTGTTGACGCTCGAGAATGCCCGCCAGATGCAACTGATAGATCAGCCGCTCGATCCGGAATGGTTGCTCGTTCACGTCCTCGACGAACAGGATGCCGCCTTCCACAGGCGGCATGTACGGCGAGCCGACCAGCGATGCGATCACAGCCAGATTGCCGCCCCACAGCGTGCCCGTCACGTCGATGGTTTGCGGTTGGGGAGCCGTGCTGGAAACCGTGAACGTCTCCGAAGTCAGCGCGTTCCAGAAATGCTTCATCGTGAAATCGCTGACGCTTTCGGCGCCGAAGTCGACGGCGAGCATCGGGCCGCCAAACGTCTTCACGTTCGCCTGCGACAGCAGCGCAAGCTGCAGTGCCGTGAAATCGCTGTGTCCACAGAAGGCGATCGGCTGGTCGCCTAGGCGGCGCTGCAGGCCGCGATAGTCGAGCCCATGCAGGATACGCACTGCGCCGTAGCCGCCGCGCACGGCGAGCACGATATCCGGCAGTTCGCGCGATGGATCCGCGAGGCGATTGAGTTCCGCCGCGCGCTCGCCATCCGTGCCGGCGAACCGCTGATAGCGCCGCTGTGTCGCGTTGACGTTCTCCACGTGATGCCCTTGCGCACGCAAGCGCTTCAACGCGAGATGAACCGCGTTCGGATCGTGCGGATAGCCGGAAGGCGCGATCAGTTCGATGGTGCGGTGCTTGGCCATATGAAGTGGCAAGTCAGAGGGTCTGATTGGTATCCGGACGCGGATCGGCCGCATCCGATGCGTTGTTCAATGCGGCCGCCGCCCGCGCTTCCCGCGCAGCGCGCCGGCGGTCGGCGAAAAACGAGCGCAACGCAGCGCCGCACGCCTCTTCGAGCACGCCGCCCGTCACTGTCGTGTGATGGTTCAGTTGCGGATTCGCGAATGCATCGACGACGCTGCCGCAGGCGCCCGTCTTCGGATCGCGCGCGCCGAACACGACGCGTGCGATGCGCGCGTGCATGATCGCGCCCGCGCACATCAGGCAAGGCTCCAGCGTGACATAGAGTTCGCAGCCCGGCAGCCGGTAATTTTCGAGCTTTTGCGCGGCGGCGCGCAGCGCGGCCATTTCGGCGTGCGCGGAAGGATCGTGACCGCCGATCGGATGATTGAAGCCCTTCGCGATCACTTCGTCGCCACGGACCAGCACCGCGCCGACAGGCACCTCGCCGACGGCACGCGCCTCTTCGGCGGCAGCCTGCGCGAGCGCCATGAAGCGGCGATCGCGTTCGGTAATGGGGGCGGGTTCGGGCGCGGGAGTGTCGGTAGCAGCGTTCGTTTCGTTCGCGACGCTGACGTCCGAGCAGGACGGGATGATCAAATCTTCAGACGAAATGGAAACGGCAGACGGCAAAACAGCCGGATCGACGCCGGGGTTCACGCCGGCCCCGCGTCGGCGGTCGGCTCTTCCGCGACGCGCTCGTACAGGCGCTCCGCGATCCGGCGACAGTACTCGCGCGGCATGACGAGCGGCCCGCCGCGCAGCGATTCCAGTGCCATATCGAGGGCCAGCATCTTCGCTTGCAGCCTGCAGCGGCTGCTGCGGTCGCTGACGGCATCCAGCTCGTTCTGCAGGTCGCGCAGCGCCCGCAGTTGTTCGACGGCGGGCGGCACGAAGCCCGCATTCTTCAGAATGCGGTTCGCTACTCGAACTTCCTCGGGCACCAGGGCGTCGTCATCGAGAACCTGCGGCGCGCCGGTTCCCGGCAAATAATCGAACTCGCCCCGCGCAGCCGCGGCGGCAATCCGTTGTTCGACAAGTGCATCAAGCAATTTCATTTGCAGTCCACTACGTTGCGGCTCTGGCATTTTATCAGGACGCTGAGAAATGGATTTGTCAGACGCCTAGAGGACACACCCAGGATTAGGATTAGTCGTATGGGCTGGCATTCCAGGCCGAGATATGGTTGTCGGTTTTTCAGCGCTTCCGGCTCCGTCATGTCCCATCGAAATTTCACTCCCGCCATCGTCTCAATTCACCCAAAGCTCGCCACCACACGCGGCTCGCGGATGCCAGGCGCAAATCGCCGCCGCGTCGTCTCGTTCGCGAGGGTGTTTGTAACGGGCGTCGCACTGTCGCTCGCGTTGTCCGGCTGCGGCGTGTTTTGCAACATCGGCGGCGGCAGCGGCGGAGTTGGCGGTAGCTGCGGCGTCGGCACCGGCTTTCGCTTCTGACTTCCTCGCTTTTTTCAGCCGCTTTTCCCACCCGCGCACCACTGTTTCACCAGGCGCTTTTATCGGACGCGCAATTTACACACTGTTACGCGGGCCGCGCATCACTAGCGATGCGCGTTTCCCTATACTCGTCGCGGTCCACACCTGGTGGCATCTCGACAATCACGTAACATGACCCACACCCGTTTTGCTCGCCCTCTCGTTCGAACTACGTTGATCGCGCTCTGCGTCACGCTGCCGCTCGCAGGCTGCGTTGTCCCTGGCAATTCGCCGTACGGCGCGAGCTATGGCTCGACCTACGCCACGCAACCGGCCTACGCACAACCGGCGCAACCGGTCTATGCGCAGCCTGGCTATGCGCAGCAGCCTCAGTATCAGCAGCCTTATCAACAGCCCTATCAGCAGCCGTATGCGCAACAGCCGCAGTATCAACAACCCGGCTACGATCAGCCCGATGAGCAAGACAATCAGGCTTACCAGCAGCCGCAACAGAGCTACGGATACGGCGAGCAATACGGCGTAGTTGCGTCGATCCAGCCGCTTGCGAATCCAGGCGCCGTGACGGCGGGTGGCGTCGCAGGCACCGTGATCGGTGCGGTTGTCGGCGGGGTGATCGGCAACCAGTTCGGGCGCGGCCATGGACGCGATGCGGCGACTGCGATCGGCGTGCTGGGCGGCGCCGTCGCGGGCAACCAGCTGGGTCAGCAGGCGGGCGCGTCGTCGCCGGGCGGCTACCGGGTTTCGGTGCAACTGAACGACGGCTCCGTACGCGCATTCGATGTCGGCTCGCCCGGCGACCTGCATCCTGGCGATCGCGTGCGTGTTGCGGGCAACCGGCTCGACCGCTATTAAGCCGTTCAAGCCATCACCAGGCCACGAACTCGACGCGCTCACGCATTGGTAGCACCGAGCGCTGCTTCGATCACAAGCAATCGAAGCAGCGCGACAACATTCACTCCGGCTCGACCGTTCTCCCCGGTTCATAAAACATCGCGAACAGTTCGGACTGCGATCCGACGCCGAGCTTCGCGTAGATATGCTTCTTGTGTGCGCGCACCGTTTCGAACGAGATCGACAGTTTCTCCGCGATCGCGCGCGACGAGAATCCACTCAACGACAACATCGCCACTTCGATCTCGCGCGCAGTCAACGCGCCGCGCCCGTTCTTGCCAGTCAGCATCCCGAAGCGCGCATGCAGATCCGCCTCTTCGTTTCCGGTCGCGCGCGGCTCTTCTTCCCCAACGAACTTCTCGAAACGCAAGCGCTGCTGCATCAACGCGAGCACCCACGGCGAATACAGCGTGAGCAACGCGATCTCGCGCTCGTCGTAGCGGCTCGTCTTGCCGAGTGAAAAGCCCATCGTGTGATCGCGATCGATCACGACATTGAAATGCACCTCGTCGCCGACGATGTTCTTCTTGAAGTAACGCTGGTAGTACTCGGTCATCCGGAAGTTGTCGGGCGCGACGTCGGCGAGTGTGTAGAAGCCCGACGCCTGCGTTTCGAACGTGGCGAGATAAAACGGATCGAGCTGATAGAGCGCGGCCAGATAGTCCTGGAACATCAGGTCGATCTTGCCGTCGGGCATGGCCTGCTCGGCGAGCACGAGCGGCGCGGCATCGCGCTTGAAGCGCAACGCGACCCAGCTGTCGAAACCGACATGCCTTTCAAGCACACGCGTCAGGCGCGCCCAGAAATGCGGACCATCGAGGGCGTCGATGGCCGAGCCGATCTCCCGATGAAAAGCGAGATCTCGCCATTCGAAGTCCATCGTGTCCTCCGGTGAGGGTAACCCTCGTGGGTAATTTCAGGACAAAAATAATACCCTGATAATCCGCCTCAATACGAGAAGCGGGCGACGTACGCACTGTTCCGCGCGGCACAAAAATCGCAGGAAACACGGATGCGCAACGCACATTGCGCACCGCTGAAAGGCATCTGGAAGGAGGCAACACCATGCAGGTAGAACTGGCGCAACTCGCGCTGATCGACAGCGACGTCGCGCACAACACGCGCAAGGTCGTCGAGACAATCGGACGCGCCGACACAGCGGGCGGCACGAAGCTGATCGTGTTCCCCGAAACCACGCTGTCGGGTTTTCCGACGCGCGAGAACATCGCCGACGTCGCGCAGACGCTCGATGGCCCCGCGCTGACCGCGGTTCGCGACGCCGCCCGGCAAAAGGGTGTCGCCGTCGCAGTGGGCCTCGCCGAACGCGACGGCAACCAGTTCTACAACACGACGGTGCTCGTCGACGAACGCGGCGACATCGCGCTGCGCTATCGCAAGACGCATCTGTGGGCATCGGATGTAGGCGTGTTCACGCCCGGCGACCGCTTCGAAACCTGCATGTGGAATGGCCTCACCGTGGGCCTGCTGATCTGCTACGACATCGAATTTCCCGAATCGGCGCGTGCCGTCGCGGCGCTCGACGCCGATCTGCTGATCGTCACCAACGGCAACATGGACCCGTTCGGCCCCGTGCATCGCCGCGCGATCCAGGCACGCGCAATGGAAAACCAGATGTTCGCGCTGATGGTGAACCGCTGCGGTTCCGGCGACGACAACCTGACCTTCCCCGGCCTCTCCGCGCTGATCGATCCGTTCGGAGAAACGGTACTCGAACTGGGCGGCGAAGAAACGGTGACGAAGGCGACCGTCGATTTCAAACGGCTCGAAGCGAGCCGAGAGCACTACAACTATCTGCACGATGCACGCGTGCCGCTCGGCCTCGTGCCTGTCGAACAGTCGAATGGCCATCGCGCGCTGATGGTCGAAGCGCGCCGCCGCCGCAGCGACTGAACGCTTTTCAGCAGTCTGTCCGGGATGCACCGCACGGGGCCGAGCGCGCCCTGCGCGGGTGCGCCCACGCCCGTCGAAATGCCAGCCATAGGCACCATAAGGCATCCAGAAGACATCCATATCGGCCATCGCTCTCGGCCTGGCTTTAGGAGAAATCATGCAAGCGTCGTCATCCCATGAACCGTCGCATCTGAAGCGCACGCTCGGCTTGCCGTCCGTGCTGCTGTTCGGTCTCGCCTACATGGCGCCGCTGATCGTCTACGGCACCTACGGCGTGCTCGCCAAAGCCAGCGACGACACGGCCGCCCTCGCCTATCTGCTCGCGCTGATCGCGATCGCGTTCACCGCGCTCAGCTATGGCAAGCTCGCGCGGCTCTTCCCCGTCGCCGGCTCGGCGTACACGTACACGCGCAAGACCTTCAACGCGCACCTGGGCTTCCTGATCGGCTGGGCGACGCTGCTCGACTATTTCTTCCTGCCGATGGTGATCTGGCTGATCGGCGCCGCGTATCTGAACGCGGCGTTTCCGCATGTGCCGTCGTGGATCTGGATCGTCGCATTCATCGTGCTGACGAGCGGCCTGAACATCGTCGGGATCGAACTGGCCGCGCGCTTCAACATCGTGCTGATGGTCGTGCAACTGGCGATCGTCGCGATGTTCGTCGCGCTGTGCTGGCACTATGCGTCGGCGGCGGCTGGCCCGGGTGGAATCGCGATGGCCGAACCGTTCTTCAAGCCGCATGTGCCGCTCGGCGCAACGATGGCGGGCGCCGCGATCGCCGCGTATTCGTATCTCGGCTTCGATGCCGTGTCGACACTGACGGAAGAAACCATCGATCCGAAGAAGAACATGCCGCGCGCAATCCTGCTGATCGCGCTGATCGGCGGCGCGATCTTCGTGATCGCTGCGTACACGATGCAGCTGGCGCACCCCGGCGTCGAGTTCAAGGACACGGATTCGGCCGCGTTCGAAGTCGCGAAGATGATCGGCGGCGATATCTTCGTGACCGTGTTTCTCGCGGGTCTGATTCTCGCGCAGTTCGCGTCGGGTATTTCGGCACAGGCGAGCGTCGGCCGCTTGCTGTACGCGATGGGCCGCGATGAAATCCTGCCGAAACGCTTCTTCGGCTATATCCATCCGCGCTTCAAGACGCCGGCGATCAATATCGCGATCGCGGGCATCGTCGGGCTGATTGCGCTGAAGCTCGATGTGGCGACGTCGACGTCGTTCATTAATTTCGGCGCGTTCCTCGCATTCACGGCCGTCAACCTGTGCGTGATCCGTCTGTATCTGTCGGGCAATCATGGCGAGCGCAAGATCGGCGTGTTCGGCGGGCTGGTGTTTCCGCTGATCGGCGCAGTGGCCGATATCTGGCTGCTCGCGAGCCTCGAAAAGACGGCGCTCATGCTCGGCGCGGTGTGGTTCGTACTGGGTATCGCGTATCTGTGCTGGATCACGCGTCTGTTCCGCCAGGCACCGCCTGAAGTGGCGATCTGAGCGGATAGCGGAATACGCGATTCGCCGTGGCGGATCGTGTTCGAGAAAACGCGGTGCATTGTATGCGCCGCGTTTTGCTTTTATGCGTGTGTTGGAAATTCGGCTTCCAGCGCGTCGATCAAATTCGATAGCACGTCGACCCAGTTGCCGCGCTCCGACTGGTTGAAGATCCGCATGCCCGGATACCACGGGCTATCAGTGCGCTCACGCAGCCACCGCCAGCATCCCGCGTAGCGATTGAGCAGCCACACGCGCTTGCCCATCGCCGCGGCGAGATGCGCAACCGATGTATCGACGGCGATCACCAGATCGAGTGGTTCGACGAGCGCCGCCGTGTCGGCGAAATCCGCGATCTCGTTCATCCAGTCGGTCACGTTCGGACGCGGCGCCGCAGTGAGTTCCTTCGAAGCATCGTCCGCTTTCTGCAAGCTGATCCACTGCGCGCGCGGCCATGCGAGAAGCCGCTCGACCTGCGCAGGCGCGATGCTGCGCATCCTGTCCATATGCGCGTTGATTTTGCCGCCCGCCCACACGATGCCGATGCGTGGCACGCGTTGCGGCGCGATAGCCGCGAGACGCGCGCGCCAGTATGCGGCGCGCTGCGCATCGGCGCGCAGATAACGCGACGGCGCCGAGCCGAGGTTCTGCAAGCCGATTTCGAGCGCCATCGGCAGAGAGAGCATCGGCGAATAGCAGTCCCATTCGCTCCAGTCGGAGGGCACATCGTCCAGCAGTCGCAACTGCGGATAACGCTCGCCAAACGAATCCTCGAAAAGCCGCCGCAGCGGCTTCGGGCAGTTGAAGCCAACCGTAGCGAAACGGTCCAGCGCGAGTGGGAAAAAGCGGCTGAACTGCAACGCATCGCCGAGCCCCTGCTCGTACACGATGAACAGCCGTGCGTCCCGTTTCGACGAAGCTTCACCCAGCCACTGCGGCACGGGCCATTCAGCCGGCCGCGCACCACGCTCGCCGCGATTGTTGCCGAGCGCGGCCCAGCGGTATTCGAAATGCGGCCACGCTTCTTCGTATCGCCCGGCCGCGAGCATCATATGGCCGATATTGCTGCGCGCTTCGAGATTCGACGGATCGAGCTCATACGCGCGCCGGTGATGCACGATGGCCGCTTCGACATCGCCGAGCGCGTTCAGCACGAGCCCGAGGTTGTTGTGCGCGCCGGAGTGCGCCGGGTTCGTTTCGATCACGCTGCGATACGCGTGCTCTGCCGCTTCCATGTCATCGTTCAGTTGCAGCGCGACGCCGAGATTGAAGGCGAGAATCGATGTTTCGATCGACACGGACGGCTCGCTGCGCGCGAGATCGAGGCCGCGTTGCGCGCTCGCCGCACCCTCGGCGAGCGCGCCCGAGCGAATCTGAACGACGCTCAGGCTGTTGTAGAAAATGGGATCGGGCCGCACGCGCAGCGCGTGCTCGATCCAGTGCGCCGCGCCGCCCGGCTCTTTCGCTTCGAACGCAACGAGGCCGCGCAGATGTAGCGCGGCGGCGTGTTCTGGCTGCGCTTGCAGGACGGCGTCCAGATGCGCGCGCGCCGTACCGTGGTCGCCCGCGAAAAAGGCTTGCTCGGCTGCCGCGTAGCGCTGGTCGATATCTGGCTGGGATGTCATTCGATCATGTCCTTCACCGCGACAAAACTGAGGCTTCGAACCGTCGATACGTCGATTTGGCTCGGGGGCAGCAATGATGGCACTGCGCCGCCGGCGAGCTGTGAAGTTGTGTGAAGGCAGAAGCCGCCGCCGTGGTTCCGCTTATCCACTGAAAAATAGGACAAATCGGGGACAGCCGCCGCGTTTGCCACGATACGTGCCTTGTGGACGACACGCGACGGCGTAGAATACTGTACGCATATACAGTATCTCCGTCTGCCATGGAACTGCTCAAAAAGCTCGAAATACTCGCCGACGCCGCCAAGTACGACGCGTCGTGTGCGAGCAGCGGTGCGCCACAGCGCAGTTCGCGCGGCGCGGACGGGCTCGGCGCGAGCACGGGCGCGGGTATCTGCCACAGCTTCACGCCTGACGGCCGCTGCGTGTCGCTGCTGAAAATCCTGCTGACCAACTTCTGTCTGTACGACTGTCAGTATTGCGTGAACCGGCGCACGAGCAACGTGCCGCGCGCGCGTTTCACGCCCGAGGAAGTCGTGAGCCTCACACTCGACTTTTACCGGCGCAATTACATCGACGGGCTGTTTCTCAGTTCCGGCGTGATCCGCTCATCGAACTACACGATGGAGCAACTGGTGCGCGTCGCGCAGTCGTTGCGCGAGGAGCACCTGTTTCGCGGCTATATCCATCTGAAGACCATTCCCGATGCCGATCCGCAACTCATCGCGCTAGCGGGCCGTTACGCGGATCGCCTGAGCGTCAATATCGAACTGCCGACCGACATCAGTCTGGAACGGCTCGCGCCCGAGAAAAGCGCCCGCACGATCCGCCTCGCGATGGGCTCGATTCGCCTCGCCAGCGACGAAGCCGAGAGCGACGCGAAGGCGCCGCGCTTCTCGCCCGCTGGGCAAAGCACGCAGATGATCGTCGGCGCGGACGACACCAGCGACAGCACGATCCTGCAAACAGCCGAAACGCTGTACGGCTCGTACCGGCTCAAGCGCGTCTACTATTCCGCGTTCAGCCCGATTCCCGACAGTCCGACGGCGCTGCCGGCCAAGGCGCCGCCGCTGTTGCGCGAGCATCGTTTGTATCAGGCCGATTTTCTGCTGCGCGGCTACGGGTTTCGCGTCGACGAACTGTTCGACACACCCGGCAATCTCGCGCTCGATATCGATCCGAAGCTCGCGTGGGCGCTGAGTCATCGGGAGAGCTTTCCCGTCGATCTGAATCGCGCGAACGCACGCATGATCGCGCGCGTGCCGGGCATCGGCATGCGCAACGCCAAGCGTCTGGTGGAACTGCGGCGCTCGCGGCGCATCCGCTATCAGGATCTCGTGCAGTTGCGCTGTTCGATGGACAAGACACGGCCGTTCGTCGTGACAGCGGACTATCGCCCTGCGCACGCCGACGCGTCGACGCAGCGGTTACGTCACGCACTGACGCCGCCGCCGACGCAGTTGTCGCTGCTTTGACGCGGACACGAGCGCATGCAAGTCATCTCGATCGACGACAGCTATACGGCGTGGCGCGAAGCCGCGCTGCAGGCGCTAGCGAGCCGCATTGCGCCTGAGGATATCGACTGGCGTGTAGTTGGCGATGACGATCGCGCAACCACGCCCGCGTTGTTCGACGATCACGCGCCTGTGTCGAAGGCAACGACCGCTCCGGCCAATGTCCGCATTTCCCGCGAGCTCGGCGAACTGCTGAAGGACGCAGGGCTCTATCGCGACACGGCACGTTGGGCGTTCCTCTACCGCGTGCTCTGGCGATGGCATGACGGCGACCGCTCGGTCGCGTCCGCCGCCGATTGCGACGGCGCGCGCCTGTACAAGATGGCCAAGGCCGTACGGCGCGCGAAGCACGACATGATCGCGTATGTGCGCTTCCGGTTGCGCGAGCCCGGCAACGATGCGCCAGCGGCCGATCTGCCCGAGTACGTCGCGTGGTACGAGCCGGAGCACGATGTGCTCGCTTGGTCGGCCGAGCATTTCGCACGCCGCATGGGCCGCTCGACGTGGCTCATCTCGACGCCCGATAGCGCAGCATGGTCGAACGGCAGCGCGTTGCGGCTCGAACGCCGCCCGGCGTTATCCAGCGACCGCTGCAAGCACACCGCCGACGAATCCGAAGCGCTCTGGCTCGCCTACTACCGCAGCACGTTCAATCCCGCGCGCCTGAACGAGACGGCGCTCGAACAGCACATGCCCGTGCGCTTCTGGAAAGGCTTGCCCGAAGCGCACCTGATTCCGTCGATGATCAGCGAAGCGAAGAGCGGCGCGCAACGGGTCGCGCAGGCGCGCGGCGTCGGCGTGCTGGGCGGCAAGAGCGTGCCTGTCGATGCGCACAGCGCACAGCCGGCGCGTCAGCCGCCATCGACGCTCGACGCATGCCGGCGCTGCGAGCTATGGCGGCACGCGACGCAGGCCGTCGATGGCATCGGTCCAGACGATGCGCGCATCATGCTGATCGGCGAACAGCCCGGCGATCAGGAAGATCTCGCTGGCAAGCCGTTCGTCGGGCCAGCGGGCCAATTGCTCGATGTCGCGATCGAGCGCGCGGGGTTGCGGCGCGAGCATCTCTATCTGACCAACGCCGTCAAACACTTCAAGTGGATGCTGCGCGGCAAACGGCGCCTGCACAAGACAGCGGCGCAGCAGGAAATCGATGCGTGCGGTTACTGGCTCGAACGCGAACTGGAACGTGTGAAGCCTGCCGTCGTCGTCACGTTGGGCGCGTCTGCGTTGACCGCGCTGCTGCACGAGAAAGTCAGTTTGCGCGATTGGATCGACCGGCCGATCGATGTTGACGGGATGCAGGTGATCGCCACGTATCACCCGTCTTTCGCGTTGCGGCAGGAGAACGACGAGGCGCGCGAGCGCGTGCTGGACGCAATCGCTTCTGCATTGGCGCGGGCGCGCGATCTGGCCGACACGGAGCAGGAACGGCGGCAAGCATCGCGCTAGTGTTTCGTCCAGGAATGCGCGAGCATTCATCCATCCAATGGACGGATGACATGCGAACCCTTCTCCATACCTCGCGGCTGCGCCTCGAACCGTTCGACGAAGCCCATTTCGCGGGGCTTCTCGCGCTCAACTCCGATCCTGTCGTGATGAAATTTCTCGGCGACGGTTCGCCCGCGACGCCGACGGAAGTGCATCAGAGCATCGATTCGGCGAAGGCGCGCTGGGAGCGGTTCGGCTTTTCGTGGTGGTCGTTCATCAGGCACGACAGCGGCGAGATCATCGGCGCGGGGTGCTTGCAGCACATCGAAAATGAACCGGGCAATCCTGTGGAAGTCGGCTGGCGTTTGAAGCGCGATCACTGGGGACAAGGCTACGCGACGGAAGCGGCGCGCGCGATGATCGGATTCGCGTTTGACGAGCTTGGCCTCGCTGCTGTTTATGCGACGACACATCCGTCGAATGAAAGATCGATCAAGGTGATGAAGCGGCTTGGGATGCGGAGTGTCGGTTTGCAGCCGTGCTACGGGACGCTGGCGGCGACGTATGTGCTGGAGAAGGTATAGCCGCAGCTGTTATCTCAAAATTCGTCCTTGTCCTATGTCCGTCACTTTTAGGCGCCCCTATTCTTGAAACATCAACAGGGCGCCACTCAACACGATATGGACTGCGCCTGTTACCACCTTCATCGACAGGAGCGCATCATGTTCGTCTACTTCCTTCTCAGCCAGTTCAGCCAATGGCTTCGTTTCGTGGACAAGCCGCGTTGCGGCGCATTTCTCGCAGCATCCGTTGATATCGAAGAACTGGGCAAGAACGCACAACGATACGATCGGTAACTCGAATCTCCGCGATTTGCCGCCGCGAAGCATCGTGGCGAAAAAAAAGCCCGCTGACGCGGGCTTTTGAACATTCTGATGCTTGTGGTTTCGGCACGTGCAGACGTCCGATCACTCCCACTCAATCGTCGCAGGCGGCTTGCCCGAGATGTCGTACACGACGCGATTGATACCACGCACTTCGTTGATGATCCGGTTCGACACATGACCGAGCAAATCATGCGGCAGATGCGCCCAATGCGCCGTCATGAAGTCGAGCGTCTGCACTGCGCGCAGCGCGACGACATACTCATACGTGCGCCCATCGCCCATCACGCCCACGCTCTTCACAGGCAGGAACACGGCAAACGCCTGGCTCGTCAGGTCGTACCACGACTTGCCCGTTTCCTTGTCGATGAAGGTGCGCAGCGTTTCGATGAAAATCGCGTCCGCGCGACGCAGCAGGTCCGCGTAATCGCGCTTCACTTCGCCGAGAATCCGCACGCCGAGGCCCGGTCCCGGGAACGGATGGCGATACACCATCGAAGGCGGCAGGCCCAGCTTCACGCCCAACTCGCGCACTTCGTCCTTGAACAGTTCGCGCAGCGGCTCGAGCAGCTTGAGATTGAGCGTCTCCGGCAGACCACCGACGTTGTGATGGCTCTTGATCGTATGCGCGGCCTTCTTGCCCTTGCCCGCCGATTCGATCACGTCCGGATAGATCGTGCCTTGCGCGAGCCACTTCGCATCCGTCAGCTTGCCGGCTTCCGTCTGGAACACCTCGACGAACTCGGCGCCGATGATCTTGCGCTTGGCTTCGGGATCCGTCACGCCTTTGAGCTTCGACATAAACGCCTCGCTCGCATCGACGTGGATCACCTTCACGCCGAGGTTGTCGGCGAACATCGCCATCACCTGCTCGGCTTCGTTCAGGCGCAACAGGCCGTGATCGACGAACACGCAGGTCAGCTGATCGCCAATCGCGCGATGCAGCAGCGCCGCCGCCACCGACGAATCCACGCCACCCGACAGACCGAGAATCACATGCTCGTCGCCGACCTGCTTGCGGATGTTCTCGACGGCTTCGTCGATGTAATTGCCCATTTCCCAATCGGGCTTCGCGCCGCAGATCTTCAGCACGAAGCGCTCGAGCATCGCGCGGCCCTGCACCGTGTGCGTGACTTCCGGGTGCCATTGCAGGCCGTAGAAGTGGCGCGCCTCGTCGGCCATCGCCGCGATCGGGCACGAGTCGGTCGATGCCATCAACTGGAAGCCTTGCGGCATTTCCAGCACCTTGTCGCCGTGGCTCATCCACACCTTCAGCATGCCGTGGCCTTCGGACGTTGCGAAGTCCTGAATGCCGTCGAGGAAGCTCGTGTGGTTGCGCGCGCGCACTTCCGCGTAACCGAATTCGCGCAGATGGCCGGTTTCGACCTTGCCGCCGAGCTGCTCGGCCATCGTCTGCATGCCGTAGCAGATGCCGAGCACGGGCACGCCCGCTTCGAACACCGCTTGGGGCGCGCGCGGCGTGTCGCTCTCGGTCACCGAGTTCGGGCCGCCCGACAGGATGATGCCCGTCGGCTTGAATTCGCGGATGAACTCGTCGCTGACGTCGTGCGGATGGATTTCCGACAGCACGTGCGCCTCGCGGATGCGGCGTGCGATCAATTGGGTGACTTGCGAACCGAAGTCGAGGATCAGGATCTTGTCATGCATGGCAGCGGACGGAATCTAAAAAGAACGGATAGGGAAAGCCGCGCGTGTCGCATCGCGACAGAACGGCGTTGTATTCGAAACGGATTGGCTTGCGCGGCAACGGCGGCGTGAGCGCCGCATCGCTGCGTGCCGTGATCGATATAAAGCGCGATAAAAGACCTGCGCGCAGACGGATTCCAGTTGTTTCGGCAGTGGGCGTGAGCTTGTGCGGGTCAGCCATGAAACGGCGGCCGGGGTGTGCCCGATTTCGCTTCGGCAGCGCGTGCGTCGGCTTCGTTGCGCTGGGCTGCGGCGCGTTCACGCGCAGCGGCGTCCTCGTGGGCTTCCGCCCGGCGTTCGTGCGCCAGCGCGTCTTCACGCGCGGCGGCGGCCGCTTCGGGCATCGTCGCGCGCGGCGGCTGCGCCGTCAGGCCAGGCTCGACGGGATGCCCCGTCGCGGGACTCACAGGCGTTACCGTGCTCACGGCAGGCGTTGCGGCAAGCGTCGGCTCGACATGCGGCCCCGTGGTGGCCGGATAAACCACACCCGGGCGAGCCGCGTTACGCTCGCGCTCGGCCTTGCGCGCCTCGTTCTCGGCGTCGCGCGCCGCCACGCGGTCCGTGCGTTCGGCGGCGGCCGTGCCGGCCAGCCGTTCGCGCCGCTTCACCGCGCTCGATAGCTTCACGCCACCCAGGCCGATAACGAGCAGGACTACGCCCGTCAGCACCGCCACCAGCTGACCGAACCCGGTCAACTGCGGCGTATGCAGCCCCACCAGCCAGACCAGCATCAGCACGCCCGTCAGCCAGTTCACATGGCCGACGACCTTGGCCGTCGTCACCGTCATCGCGCCGTCGATCGACGCATGCAGCGCAAGCCACGCCAGGCCGATCAGCGCGATGCCCGCCCCCTGCCCAACCAGCGCAGGGTCCGTCTGCACCAGCTGCAGCGCGTCGTACAACGATTTCCATGGCGTGAGCAAAAACAGCAGCCCGAACGCCAGCAGCAACAAGGCATCGATGATCAGTACGGCACGCAGCAGCGGCTTCATCGGCAATTAGTCCACGTGATAGTTGGGCGCTTCCTTCGTGATCTGGACATCGTGTACGTGCGATTCGCGCATGCCCGCCGACGTAATTTCGACGAACGAAGCTTTATCGTGCAGTTCGTCGATCGTACGGCAGCCGCAGTAACCCATCGATGCACGCACGCCGCCGATCAGCTGGAACAGGATCGCGCCAACCGAGCCCTTGTACGCGACCCGGCCTTCGATGCCTTCCGGCACCAGCTTGTCGATGTTCGCGGAGTTGTCCTGGAAGTAGCGGTCAGCCGCGCCGTCCTTCATCGCGCCGACGGAACCCATGCCGCGGTACGACTTGTACTGGCGGCCCTGATACAGGAACACGTCGCCAGGCGATTCTTCCGTGCCGGCAAACATGCTGCCCATCATCACGGCGTTCGCGCCTGCTGCCAGCGCCTTGCTGACGTCGCCCGAGAAGCGCACGCCACCGTCAGCGATCACTGGTACGCCTGTGCCCTTGAGTGCCGCCGACACGTTGGCGATCGCACTGATCTGCGGCACGCCCACGCCTGCGACGATACGCGTCGTGCAGATCGAGCCCGGGCCGATGCCGACCTTCACGCCGTCCGCGCCGTACTCGACGAGCGCCTTCGCTGCGTCGGCCGTCGCGATGTTGCCGCCGATCACCTCGACGTGCGGGAAGTTCTTCTTGACCCACTGGACACGCTCCAGCACGCCCCGGCTATGACCATGCGCCGTATCGACGACGATCACGTCGACGCCCGCCTGCACCAGCAGCGACACGCGCTCTTCGTTGTCCTCGCCGACGCCGACCGCGGCGCCCGCGCGCAGCTTGCCATGCTCGTCCTTACAGGCGTCCGGGTGCTCTGTCTGCTTCGTGATGTCCTTCACCGTCATCAGGCCGCGCAGTTCGAACGCGTCGTTGACGACCAGCACGCGCTCGAGGCGGTGGCCGTGCATCAGCGCTTTCGCTTCGGCGAGCGGCGTGCCTTCCTTGACCGTAACGAGACGCTCGCGCGGCGTCATGATCGTGCGCACGGGCTCGTCCAGACGCGTTTCGAAGCGCAGGTCGCGGTTCGTCACGATGCCGATCAGTTGCGCGCCTTCGACGACCGGGAAACCCGAAATGCCATGCTGGCGCGACAGCGCGATCACGTCGCTCACCTTCATCTGCGGCGGAACCGTGATCGGATCGCGCACGACGCCTGATTCAAAGCGCTTGACCTTCGCGACTTCGCGAGCCTGTTCGGCCGGCGTGAGATTCTTGTGGATGATGCCGACGCCGCCCATCTGCGCCATCGCAATGGCGAGGCGAGCTTCGGTAACGGTGTCCATCGCGGCGGACACGAGCGGCATATTGAGGGAGATGTTGCGGGTCAGCCGGGTTTTCAGGCTGGTGTCGCGCGGCAGAACGTCGGAGAAAGCCGGGACGAGGAGCACGTCATCGAACGTGAGTGCTTTTTGGATCAGACGCATGGCAAATCCTATAGGCGCAAAAGCGAATTATACGCGAAACCTTCCGGTTTTCGCTGCACGAACAGTCAGTTAGCGAAATTCTTCAATGTTTTTTCGCATCGAACGACCGTCTGATTTCGCTTCTGCGTTCGGCTCGCGTTCGAACCGGTTTCGTATGCTCGTTCGAACGCAGACGCTGTCATTCATCCTTCCAGCCGCGTTTTTCCAGCATAGGCGAAGTGCTGCAAAGTGCAGAATCGAACAAGACGCGAACCCGCCCGTGCGGCTATGCTTCGCGCACTTTCAGTTTTTCGATCGGGGCAAGGCAATGCAGCGCGGCGTGGTGTATGGGATGTTGGCGGGAGCGTTATGGGGCATGGTGTTTCTGGTGCCGCGGCTGTTGCCCGATTTTTCGCCCGTGCTGCTGAGCGCCGGCCGCTACGCGATGTACGGCGTCGTGTCGCTGCTGGCCGCCCTGCCTTCTGTGCGCTCCCTGATGCGCCGGCTTACGCGTGAAGATCTGAACGCCCTCGTCAAGCTCGCGCTCGCGGGCAACCTGCTCTATTACCTGCTGCTGACGGGCGCTGTGCATCTCGTTGGCATTGCGCCGTCGTCGCTGATCGTCGGTGTGCTGCCCGTTACCGTGACGCTGCTCGGACGGCGCGATCATGGCGCCGTGCCGCTTGCGCGGCTCGCTTGGCCGCTCGCGCTCGTCGTCGCGGGCATCGTGTGCATCAATGTCGATGTGTTCGGCACGGCGGGGGAAACGCCGGGAACGATCGCGAACAAACTGATCGGCATCGCCTGCGCGGTCGGCGCGCTGGCGTGCTGGACGTGGTTCGCCGTCGAAAACGCGCGGTATCTGCAGCGTCATACGCATTTCAGCGGCAACGAGTGGTCGGTGCTGTGGGGCGTCGTGACGGGCCTGCTCGGCGCGCTGCTGTGGGTCGTCGTGGCCGTGCTGCCTTCGTCGGCCGTCGATACGTCGCATGTCGACACCCGCTGGCATCTGTTCTGGCTGCTGAACCTAGGGCTCGCGATCGGCGCGTCGTGGCTCGGCAACGGCTTGTGGAACGCGGCGTCCAAGCGTTTGCCGCTAACGCTGTCGGGCCAGCTGATCGTGTTCGAGACGCTGTTCGCGCTGCTCTACGCCTTCATCTACGATCACCGGATGCCCCGTCCGCTCGAAATGGCCGCCATCCTGCTGCTGGTCGCGGGCGTCAGCTGGTCGGTACGCCAGCATGCTGACGACGATTCCGACCGCTCGACGCTCGAAGAAAAGGCTCAGGCGGCTGTGCATTAGGCTGCGCCCTTTTGTCTGCAGCCAAAACCTCTGACCACAAAGCAAAAACGGCGCACCGCGTGACACGGTGCGCCGTTCGCCATTTGTGCGCTGCACGTCTGCGGGACGTCAGCGCGAATCCTTGTGCAGCCACTTACGCCCTTCCACGGACCCTTCCTGACGCGATTTCTCGACGCGCCGCTGCCGCGCGAGCTTCGGATCGACGATCAGCGGCCGGTAGATCTCGACACGATCGTGGTCGGCCAGCACGGTGTCCAGCGGCTTGAGCTTGCCGAACACGCCTGTCTTCTGTTTCGTCAGATCGATTCCGGGATGCCGCTCGAGGATACCGCTCGCGTCGATGGCCTGCCCGAGCGTCGCGCCTTGCGGCAACTGCAGCTCGATCAGCGTCTGCTCGCCCGGCAGCGCGTAGCAGACCTCGATGGTCAGCGTCCTGCTCATGCCTTGCCGTAGCGCTGGTCGGCGCGTTTCACGAACGATTCGACAAACGTGTTCGCGATATGGCTGAACACCGGTCCGATGATTTTCTCCAGCAGAATGTTCGCGAACTCGTAGTGGAGCGCGAACTCGATCTTGCATGCATCGGCGCGCAGCGGCGTGAAGCGCCAGTAGCCGGTGAACTTCTTGAACGGGCCGTCGGCGAAGTTCATGTCGATGCGCGTCGGCCGCTCCTGCGTGTTGTGCGTCGCGAAGTGTTGCTTGATGCCCTTGAAGTTGATGTCGATCTTCGCCTCCATCAGGTTTTCCTCCTGGCGGCGGATTTCGACGCCGCCGCACCACGGAAGGAAATTGGGGTAGTCGGCGACATCGGTGACGAGGTCGAACATCTGTTCCGCCGAGTGGCGTATCAACACGGTTTTCTGGACATCTGCCATAAATTGAACAGCGCGTGGCAACAGGGATTGATAAATAGCGAGCGCGTGACAACGGAATGACACCGCGGCGGGTTTTCGGCGTCCCGCTTTGCTAAAATCGTGATTTTAAACGAGTTGGCCACTTTCCATTCATGAGCATCATCGACAACAGAAAAGCGTTCTACGACTACTCGGTCGAAGAGCGTTACGAGGCGGGGCTCGTGCTGGAGGGCTGGGAAGTCAAGGCGCTGCGCGCCGGGCGTGGCCAGATCAAGGAAGGCTACGTCGTGATCAGGAACGCGGAGCTGTTTTTGATCGGCACGCACATCAGTCCGCTGCCCGAAGCGTCGACGCATATCAACCCGGACCCGGTCCGTACGCGCAAGCTGCTGCTGCATGCTGAGGAAATCAGCAAGCTGATTGGCAAGGTCGAGCAGCGCGGGTATACGCTTGTGCCGTTGAATTTTCATTACAAGAACGGGCGGGTTAAGTGTGAGATCGGGCTTGCCAAGGGCAAGAAGCAGCACGATAAGCGTGAGACTGAGAAGAAGCGGGATTGGGAGCGGGAGAAAGCGAGGTTGATGCGGACGCCGGTTTGAGGTTTTTGCGGCCTGTGCGGCGCGGTGAGGTTTGAGGTTTTTGCCGCGGCGGTGACGGTCGGTTTTTTGGGGTTTTGGTCTTTGCGTTGGCATCCGCTGTATTTGCTGCGCGGGCTTCGGCGCGGTGTGTTTGCCTTTTCGCTGGCATACGGGCTTTGCGTTTGGGCTTCATGCGCCGCGGTTTGGTTTGCTTGCGTTTTCGCTGGCGTCCGCGCTTTGCTTTTGGGCTTCATGCGCCGCCGTTTGATTTGCTTGCGTTTTCCCTGGCATCCGCGCTTTGCCTTCGTGCTTCACGCGTCGCCGTTTGATTTGCTTGCGTTTTCGCTGGCATCCGCG
>NZ_FNDI01000001.1:146776-394552 GCF_900100565.1 Paraburkholderia steynii
TTGCCTTCGTGCTTCACGCGTCGCCCCTGTGCGGGGCGGCACCTACTTTTCTTTGCCGCCGCAAAGAAAAGTAGGCAAAAGAAAGCGGCTAACACCGCCAACATTTCTTCTTGCCTGAGGGCCCCCGAAGGTTCTTACGCTTCACGCGGCAATCACGTGACCCATGTTCGTTGCCAGCGCTCTTGCGCGGCGCCTCACCCGCTTCATATGTCCGCATTACAACACGCCTTGCCAGGTAGTCCACCGCCGCCCAGGTGGCAAACTGTGTGTAGGCCCCTTGTGCTCCACACGCATCACTTCGGACCGATAGCGCAGGCGCCCCACCCTGTAAGAGCGCAACCCTATAAGTCGCGACAACCTACACACAGTTTGCCACCTTGGCGGCACATACCGTTCGCTGCCGTGAGCACTAGTACGGGTGTTTGAAGTGGGTGAGGCGCTCATTCAGAGCGTTGGCAACGAACGCGAACAGAAACGCCGTCGTGTGAAGCGCAAGACCCGTTGGGGGCCCTCAGGCAAGAACTAGAATTGGCGGGGTTAGCCGCTTTCTTTTGCCTACTTTTCTTTGCGGCGGCAAAGAAAAGTAGGTGCCGCCCCGCACAGGGGCAACGCGTGAAGCACGCTAACAAAGCGCGGATGCCAGCGCAAAGCAAAGCGGACCACCCAGCGTCGCAGACAGAAAACCTATCACACAACACTCTTAGACTGCTTCACAATCGTCAACGCCGCGGCGATCATCGACCCCATATCCGCCATATTCCCTGGCACGATCAACGTATTCCCCGCCTTCGCGAGATTCGCAAACGCACCCACATACTGCTCAGCAACTTTAAGATTCACAGCCTCCATCCCACCCGTAGACTGAATCGCCGCCGCGATCTTTTGGATTGCCTGAGAATTAGCCTCAGCAACAGCCAGAATCGCCGCCGCCTGGCCTTGCGCCTGGTTAATCGCCGCCTGCCGCTCGCCTTCGGACTTCTGAATCGCCGCCTCGCGGCCCCCAGACGCGATATTGATCTGCTCCTGCTTGCGCCCTTCCGATGCCGCGATCAGCGCGCGCTTCTCACGCTCCGCGGTAATCTGCGCCTGCATCGCGTGGAGAATCTCCTTAGGCGGCGTCAAATCCTTGATCTCATAGCGCAGCACCTTGACGCCCCAGTTCGACGCAGCTTCGTCGAGCGCCGACACGATCGAATGATTGATGAAGTCGCGCTCCTCGAACGTTTTATCGAGCTCGAGCTTGCCGATCACCGAACGCAAGGTCGTCTGCGACAACTGCGTAATAGCAAACACGAAGTTGCTCGAACCATACGACGCCTTCATCGGATCGGTCACCTGAAAGTACAGCACCCCGTCCACCTGTAACTGCGTGTTGTCGCGCGTGATGCAGACCTGACTCGGCACATCGAGCGGAATTTCCTTGAGCATGTGCTTGTAAGCAATCCGGTCGATGAACGGCAGCACGAAGTTCAGACCCGGCGTCAGCGTCGCGTGATAGCGCCCGAGGCGCTCCATCACCCATGCGTGCTGTTGCGGCACGATCTTGATCGTCTGCCCAGCGACCACGATCACGACAATCAACAACACCAGCCCAACGATGCTCGATGATTCCATTCCTGCACCCCCATCTATTTTTGAGTTGTTGTCCGCGTTCGAATGCACCTACGCTGTATCTGACGGCTCAAGCCTTCGCCGCCGCACGCCTGCTCGCGACAACGACAAGACAGCTGCCCCGCAGCGCGGTGATTTCATAGAGATTGGCGTCTTCCGGCTCGCCGGGCGCGAGTTCGACTTCCCATGACGCACCGCGATAACTGGTCCGCGCGTGTCCGTCGTGCCACGCGGGCACGGTCAGCGTCGAGCCGATATCGAGGTTCACGTCGGGATTGCGCGCGGCTTCGGCGCGCGTTTTCGTTTTACGTCCGAAGCGCGACTTGCGCAGCAAGAGCACCGCGGCAAGCGCGACGACAGCCGCGATGCCGAGCTGCAGCGGCAGATCAGCCCCTGCGAGACGCGCCAACGCCGCTGCAATAAAGCCGAGCGCCACCATCAGCAGATAGAACGTGCCGTGCATCAGTTCGAGCACGATCAGCACGCCTGCGCCGATCCACCAGAACAGTCCACTTTGGAACACTTGCGCCTCCACAAAGCAAAACACCCCGGATCTACCGGGGTGTTTATAGCATGAAGCGTCCAGCTTTTATCGTTCGTAGCAGCACGTTTCAAGTACCGCCACAAATCGATGCGTAATGCTTATTTAGCCGTCACCTTCGCCAGCGCCTGCCACGTTTCGATGATCGTGTCCGGGTTCAGCGAGATCGACGCGATGCCTTCCTTCGTCAGCCACTCGGCGAAGTCCGGGTGATCCGACGGACCCTGGCCGCAAATACCGACGTACTTGTCCAGACGCAGGCACGTTTCGATCGCGCGCTTCAGCAGGAACTTGATGGCGGGATCGCGTTCGTCGAAGTCCGCTGCCAGCAGCTCCATGCCGGAGTCGCGGTCGAGGCCGAGCGTCAACTGCGTCAGATCGTTCGAACCGATCGAGAAGCCGTCGAAGTACTGCAAGAACTCTTCGGCGAGAATCGCGTTCGACGGAATCTCGCACATCATGATCAGCCGCAGGCCGTTCTCGCCGCGCTTCAGACCGTACTTCGCGAGCAGTCCAACCACGCGCTCTGCCTGCTTCAGCGTCCGCACGAACGGCACCATGATCTCGACATTGTCGAGGCCCATTTCTTCACGCACGCGCTTGAGCGCGATGCACTCCATTTCGAACGCCTGCGCGAAGTCTTCGGAGATGTAACGCGATGCGCCGCGGAAGCCCAGCATCGGGTTTTCCTCGTCCGGCTCATAGCGCGAACCGCCGATCAGCTTCTTGTACTCGTTCGACTTGAAGTCCGACAGACGTACGATCACGGGCTTCGGATAAAACGCAGCACCGATCGTCGCGATGCCTTCCGTCAGCTTGTCGACATAGAACGCACGCGGCGATGCATGACCACGCGCGACGCTTTCGACAGCCTTCTTCAGGTCCTGATCGATGTTCGGGTACTCGAGAATCGCTTTCGGGTGAACGCCGATGTTGTTGTTGATGATGAACTCGAGGCGCGCGAGACCGACGCCCTTGTTCGGCAGCTGCGCGAAGTCGAACGCGAGCTGCGGATTGCCGACGTTCATCATGATCTTGACGGGAATTTCAGGCAGTTCGCCGCGCTGGATTTCCGTCACTTCCGTTTCGAGCAAACCGTCGTAGATCTTGCCTTCATCGCCTTCCGCGCACGATACCGTCACGAGCGCGCCTTCCTTCAGCACGTCGGACGCGTCGCCGCAACCCACGACGGCGGGCACACCCAGTTCACGCGCGATGATTGCCGCGTGGCAGGTACGGCCACCACGGTTCGTGACGATCGCGGCGGCGCGCTTCATCACGGGTTCCCAGTTCGGGTCGGTCATGTCCGCGACCAGCACGTCGCCCGGCTGCACGCGCTCCATTTCCGACGGATCGTGAATCACGCGCACGGGGCCCGCGCCGATCTTCTGGCCGATCGCGCGGCCCGTTGCCAGCACCTGCGACTGACCCTTCAGCTTGAAGCGCTGCTCGGCCTTGTTGCCGCCCTGGCTCTTCACCGTTTCCGGGCGCGCCTGCAGGATGAAAATCTTGCCGTCGCGGCCGTCCTTGCCCCACTCGATGTCCATCGGACGCTGGTAGTGCTTTTCGATGATGACGGCGTACTTCGCCAGCTCGATCACGTCTTCGTCGGTGATCGAGAAGCGGTTGCGCTGCTCGTGCGGCACGTCGACGGTCTTCACGCGGCCTTCTTCACCCGCCTTCGTGAATTCCATCTTGATGAGCTTCGAGCCGATCGAGCGGCGGATGATCGGGTATTTGTTCTGCGCGAGCGTGGTCTTGAAGACGTAGAACTCGTCCGGATTCACCGCGCCTTGCACGACGGTTTCACCGAGGCCATAGCTCGACGTGATGAAGACTGCGTCCTTGAAGCCCGATTCCGTGTCGAGCGTGAACATCACGCCCGCTGCGCCGACGTCCGAGCGCACCATGCGCTGCACACCCGCCGACAACGCGACTTCAGCATGCGTGAAGCCCTTGTGGACGCGATAGGAGATGGCGCGGTCGTTGTAGAGCGACGCAAACACGTGCTTCATGCGATCGAGCACGTCTTCGACGCCGACCACGTTCAGGTAGCTTTCCTGCTGACCGGCGAACGATGCGTCCGGCAGGTCTTCCGCCGTGGCCGACGAGCGGACCGCGAACGACAGTTCTTCAGGCGAGCTCTTTTGCAGCGTGTCGAAGCCTGCGCGGATTTCCTGTTCGAGACGCGCCTGCAGCGGGGCGTCGACGATCCATTGACGGATCTCCTTGCCCGCAGCGGCGAGTGCCTTCACGTCGTCGACGTCGAGCGTCTCGAGACGTTGGGCGATGCGTTCGGTCAGGTTGTTGTGATGCAGAAAGTCGCGGAATGCGAGCGCCGTCGTGGCGAAACCCGTCGGCACGCGCACGCCAGCTTCGGCGAGCTGACTGATCATCTCGCCGAGCGAAGCATTCTTGCCGCCGACGATTTCCACGTCGGTCATTCGCAACTGCTCGAATGGAACTACATACGCCTGATCCTTAGCAACGTTAACTGCGTTAGTCATACAAGCCCCTAAGTGGAAAAAAATGCTCGATTGCGCAAGTGGGCTCGAACACGAGGCGCTCATTGGGAGCGTTGACTCGTGCCTTGCGCAACCTGTTGGAGAAACAATCGCAGAAGGCTTCATGCCCGGCACGAAGCCCGACGAAGCGGAGGATTGAACGAACTTGCAGCGTTGCCGTGCAACTTACGAACAAATCACGACGCAATCAAAGAGCGATAACAGATAGTTACACGCGATTTGGCTGCAATTGCTTATCCAACAGGTTGCCGCTATTCTACCGTGCCGACTCTCAAAATGTGACAGTCGGACGATAAATGCGCCCCGAACGGCGCGCGCGGCTTGCCGCCGGGGTTTGCGTGACCGCCCGCGGCTTTATCCAGGCCGCGCGTGGGCCTTTTTGCCCGTTCGGGCGCACGCTGCGCCGCGTGTCGTATCGTGCTGCGCCGCTGCCGTTTTCCGGCCAGCCACCGGGCGGCGCGCGCCACGCGGCAATGTCTGATTCGAGCGGATTTTGACGCTCATGTTCCCTGCCCACTGATGCCGCCAACCGTATTCATCGTCTCCGACGGTACCGGGATCACTGCCGAAACCTTCGCGCATTCGATCCTCTCCCAGTTCGACCAGAAGTTCCGTCTGGTCCGCGTGCCCTTCGTCGATTCGACGGAAAAAGCCTACGCCACGCTCGAAAAGATCAACGAAGCCGCTCAGCACGAAGGCCGCCGCCCGATCGTCTTCACGACGCTCGTCAATAGCGCGTCGAACCAGATCGTGAAGGATTCGAACGCGCTCGTGCTGGACATGTTCCAGACCTTCGTCGAGCCGCTCGAACAGGAACTGGAGCTGAAGTCGAGCCACGCGATGGGCCGCGGCCACCAGAACGCCGACACCGAGGAGTACAAGAACCGGATCGAGGCGATCAACTTCTCGCTCGCGCACGACGACGGCCAGTCCAATCGCAATCTGGAAGAAGCCGACGTGATCCTCGTCGGCGTGTCGCGCAGCGGCAAGACGCCAACCAGCCTGTATCTGGCGATGCAGTACGGCGTGAAAGCGGCAAACTATCCGCTGATTCCCGAAGACTTCGAGCGCGGCAAGCTACCGACGCCGCTGCTCGCGCATCGTACGAAGATGTTCGGTTTATCCATCGATCCGCAGCGGCTTTCGGAAATCCGCAACGAGCGGCGTCCCGGCAGCAAGTACGCGGCGCTCGAAAACTGCCGCTACGAGATCAACGAAGCCGAGACGATGATGCGGCGCGAAGGGGTCAAGTGGCTCTCGTCGACGCACAAGTCGATCGAGGAAATCGCGACGACGATCCTGCAGGAAATCAAGCTGGACCGGTCGTCGTATTGATGGCGATGCGGTGAATTCAGCCGGCAGCGCGTTGCTGCCGGCACTGCTCGAAAAGACACACGGCGGCGGCCGCCGCGACATTGAGCGACTCCATCCCGCCCGGCTGCGGAATCGTCACGCGGTACGTGACCGCATCACGCCACGCCTGCGACACACCCGCCCCTTCATTGCCGAACACCCAGGCGACAGGCCCCTTGAGATCCGTGTCGTAGATCGCTTCAGCCCCGTGAGAGTCCGTAATCGCGATAGGCACATCAAGCGTTTCGATCAGCGTCTGCGGATCGACATCCTCGTGAATCTGCAGCAGAAAATGTGCGCCCATCCCTGAGCGCAGCACCTTCGACGACCACGCGTAAGCGGTGCCCGGCGCACAGAACACGTGACCGATGCCCGCTGCCGCCGCGCTGCGCAGAATCGAGCCGACATTGCCCGCATCCTGCACGCCGTCGAGCACGACGCAGCCCTGCGTCACGCGCTCAGGCAACGGCAGATCGAGCTTCTCGACGAGCAGCAACAGGCCGACGCCGTTGACGACATTCGACAGTTGTCCAAACAGCGCGTCGGGCAGCGTGACGATGCGCCGTTCCTCGATCCGCGCGACGATCGCCTGCGCTTCATCGTGGCGCAGCGCGCCTTCCGTGACGACACACATTTCCGGCTGACCCGCGACGTCGAGATAGGCGCTCGCGAGGTGAAACCCTTCGAGCAGCGCATGGCCGCTCTTGCGCTGTTGATGCGTCGAGCCGGCCAATGCCTTCAGACGCTTGTAGAGCGGATTGTCCCGCGAGGTGATGGCTTTCACAGGCAGCACGAAAAGAATAACGGTGAAAAGAAAAGCGCCCGCGGGCGCTTGATCGTGATTTGCGTGACGTCAGAACGGCGCGCTGTCGTCGGCGAGGAATGCATCGTCGGCGGCTGCGGGCGGCACGACTATCACGCCTTTCGGCAAACCGATGCCTGTGCCGAGCCGCAGATGCGCCTCCCGCACGGGGGCAAACGAGCGTCGATGATGCTCGCACGGACCATGCTCGCGCAACGCCGTCAGATGCTGCGGCGTGCCGTAGCCGGCGTGCGCATCGAAGCCATATACCGGGAACATCTGATGCAGTTCGAGCAGCATCCGGTCGCGCGTGACTTTCGCGAGAATCGACGCGGCCGAAATGCACGGCACCAGCGCGTCGCCGCTGATGATCGCCTCGCTACGAATGCTCAGCGTCGGACAACGATTGCCGTCGATCTTCGCCAGCGTCGGCGTGACCTTCAGGCCTTCGACCGCGCGCTTCATCGCGAGCATGGTTGCGTGCAGAATGTTCAGCGCATCGATTTCCTCGACGGAAGCCGACGCGACGCAATACGCGAGCGAACGCTCGATGATCTTCTCGTAGAGTTCGTCGCGCTTTTTTGCCGTCAGCGCCTTTGAATCGTCGAGGCCGCGAATGCGCGGCTTCGACGGATCGAGAATCACGGCGGCGGCCACCACTGGCCCGGCCAGCGGACCGCGCCCTGCTTCGTCGACACCGCAAATGATGTCTTCCGGCGACGAAAAATCGAGGCCGCCCTGGTCCGCTTTCTTCGCCGATGCCTTGCGGCGCGACGCAGCCACGGCGGTCGCGCGGGTCACGGACGCCCCCGGCGCGCTTCAATGACGGCGACGACCGCTTCCGCAGCCCGCTGCGCGGTGTTCTGCTTGAGCACGTGATGCATCTCGGTGAAGATTTCCGTCAGCGTGCGCCGGTTTGCGTCGTCGCGCAACTGGGTCAACGTGGCGTCCGCCAATGCTTCCGGCGTCGCGAAGTGCTGGAGGATTTCGGGCACGACGAAACGCCCCGCCAGAATATTCGGCAAGCCGACGTACGGCAGATAGCCCTGCCGACGCATGATCTGTCCCGTCAGCCAAGGCACCTTGTACGAGATCACCATCGGCTTTTTCAGCAGCGCCGCTTCCAGCGTGACCGTGCCGCTTTTCACGAGAATCGCGTCGGCGGCCGTCATCGCGACTTGCGCGTTGCCGTCCGTCAGCGTCAGCGGCAGCTTCGGATGCGCTTCGACGAGCGGCTTGAGCAGTTCGCGCAGCGCCGGCGTTGCAGCCGGCATCACGAAACGCACGCCCGGCTCGCGCTGCAACATCAGTTCCATTGCGTCGAAGAACGTCGGGCCGATCAGCGAGATTTCCGAACGCCGGCTGCCCGGCAGCACCGCGATCACCGGGCCGCTTTCGGGCAGGCCGAGCACGCGGCGCGCGCCTGCCGTGTCCGGTTCGAGCGGAATCTCGTCAGCGAGCGGGTGCCCGACGTAGGTCGCCTTCACGCCCGATTTCTCGAGCAGCGCCTTTTCGAACGGGAACACGCACAGCATGTGATCGACGGCCTTGACGATCTTCTTGATGCGGCCGCCACGCCACGCCCAGATCGACGGACAGACGAAGTGAATGGTCGGAATGCCCGCGTCGCGCAGCGGATGCTCGAGGCCGAAGTTGAAGTCGGGCGCATCGACGCCGATAAAGGCGGACGGCGGCTCGGCCAGCAACTGGCGCTTCAGCTCGTTGCGAATGCCGAGAATTTCGGGAATGTGCTTCAGCGCTTCGACGTAGCCGCGCACCGACAGCTTTTCCATCGGAAAATGCGCGTCGAAGCCCTTCGCGATCATGCGCGGGCCGCCAATACCGAAGTACTGCGTGTTGTCAGGCAGACGGGCAGCGAGCCCGTCCAGCAACGAAGCCGCCAGCAGATCGCCCGACGGCTCGCCGGCCACCATTGCGAGCCGTAGCGGACTGGTAGGCAACGGCATCGGTTAGCGGATGATGCCGCGCTGCGACTGCTCGACGAACTCGACGAGCGCGCGCACCGGCTCGTCGCCGTCGCCGCCCGCCGTTGCGAGCTCGCGCAACTGCACTTTCGCCTCTTCGAGCGACAGGCCGTTCTTGTACAGCAGACGGTAGGCCGAGCGCAGCGCCGAGATCGCATCCGGCGAAAAGCCGCGACGACGCAGCCCTTCGACGTTGATGCCGTGCGGCTCCGCCTTGTTGCCCGCCGCGATGACGAACGGCGGAATGTCCTGCACGAGCGCCGAGGCGCCACCGAGCATGGAATGTGCGCCGATCCGCACGAACTGATGTACGCCCGACATGCCGCCGACGATCGCGTGATCGCCGATGATCACGTGGCCCGCCATCTGTGCGTTGCTCGACAGGATCACGTTGCTGCCGATCTGGCAGTCGTGGCCGATATGCACGTAGGCCATGATCCAGTTGTCGTCGCCGAGCGTCGTGACGCCCTTGTCCTGCACGGTGCCCGTGTGGATCGTGGTGAACTCGCGGATCGTGTTGCGATTGCCGATCACGAGCTGCGTCGGCTCGTCCCGGTACTTCATGTCCTGCGGACGCCCGCCGACCGATGCGTAATGACCGATCCGGTTGTCTTCGCCGATCGTCGTGTGGCCTTCGATCACGCTGTGCGAACCGACGGTCGTGCGTGCGCCGATCGTGACGTGCGCGCCGACAACGGCGTACGGTCCGATTTCGACCGATTCGTCGAGCTGCGCGCCCGACTCGATGATCGCAGTAGGATGAATCCTGCTCATGCGCCCTCGCTAGTATTTCCGCGTATCAGTTACATGGCGCCGATGACGCTGCGGCGTCATCCGACGCGTTGAAGCGGTCACGATGCAACCCGTTTTGTGACCGCTCAAGGTTTCGATGGTTCTGCCTCGCGCATTACCGGACACACCGTTCACGGCTGCCCGGCCGCTGGCATTACTCGCTGTCCGTCTGGCGCACCGCGCACATCAGGTCGGCTTCGGCAGCCACCTGGCCGTCCACTTCCGCGCGCGCCTTGAACTTCCAGATGCCGCGCATATGGCGCTCGAACGTGACGTTCAGGATCAACTGGTCGCCCGGCTCCACGACCCGCTTGAAGCGCGCATTGTCGATGCCGACGAACAGGTACAGCGTGTTGTTCGGATCGTGCGGCTCTTCCGCGAAGGTCAGGAGCGCTGCCGTCTGCGCGAGCGCTTCCAGAATCAGCACGCCAGGCATAACCGGGCGCTTCGGGAAGTGACCCATGAAGTACGGTTCGTTGATCGACACATTCTTCAGCGCTTTGATGCTCTTGTGCGGCTCGAGTTCGAGCACCCGATCGACCAGCAGGATCGGATAGCGGTGCGGCAGCAGCGTGAGAATCTTGTGAATGTCGAGATTGATTTTTTCGGTGCTCATGGTGTTTCTGCTCACGCAAGGGTTGCGCGACGATGACTTCGAATGCTGGGTGCAAGGGCATGGATGATGACGACGCGCCCTGCCGCCCGTTCCTGTTCCGGCTGCGCGCGATCCGGGGGCCGCGCGCGCCGGCGTTTCCTTCCGGTCGTGCCTATGGTGCCCGAGATGCTTACGCCTTGTCTCCGGAGGCGCTGGCGACTGCGGCTTCGAGCGCCTTGATGCGGTCGCGCAACTTGTCGAGGTTGCGCACCAACGCGGCACTCTTGTTCCAGTCGGCATGGTCGACGGCCGGGAACGCGCTCGTGTACATGCCGGGCTTCAGAAGCGACTTCGATACACCCGACTGTGCGGTGACGATCACGTAGTCGGCCAGCGTGACGTGGCCGGCAATGCCGACCGCGCCGCCGATCATGCAGTGACGGCCGATCGTCGTGCTGCCCGCGATGCCCGCACAGCCGGCGATTACCGTGTAGGCGCCGATCTTGCAGTTGTGGGCGATCTGCACGAGGTTGTCGATCTTCACGCATTCTTCGATGACAGTATCGGCCATCGCGCCGCGATCGATCGTGGTATTTGCACCGATTTCGACGTCCGGTCCGATCGACACGCCGCCAACCTGCGGAATCTTGACCCAGCTGCCCGTGCGCGCATCGCCTTCACCGACGAAGTCCGGCGCGAATCCGAAGCCGTCCGAGCCGATTACGGCGCCCGCGTGAATGATTGCGCGCTCGCCGATCTTGCAGCCGTGATACACGGCGACGTTCGGATACAAATGCGAGCCCGCGGCGATCTGCGTGCCGCGCCCGACGAACACGTTCGCGTCGAGCCGCACGTTTTCGCCGATCGAAACGCCCGCTTCGACCGTCACGTTCGGGCCGATCACGGCGCTCGCCGCGATCTGCGCGGACGGGTCGATGATTGCAGACGGATGCACGCCGGGCTTCGCCTTCGGCGAGGCCATGTCGATGAAGGCCTGCGCGAGGCGCGCGAAGTAAGCGTAGGGATTCGGCGTGACGATGAAATTACGACCGTCGCGCGACGTGACCTTGTCCAGATCCGCCGCGTTGATCAGCACCGCGCCCGCGCGCGTCGTCTCGACTTGCGCCAGATACTTCGGGTTGGCGAGAAACGCCAGTTGATCGGGGCCAGCCTGATCGAGCGGCGCCAGATTGCCGACGCGGTGCGCGCGATCGCCGACGATCTCTCCGCCGAATTGCTGGACGATCTCCTCGAGCGTGAATGCCATGCGTGTACTGCTCCTGCTGTTCATTTGCCTAACTTGCGCGCTTTTCGCGGATCTCGCGCGCGCCGGAAGGTGTGCGCCGGACGGCTGGCGTGGGCGCCGTCCGGCCCGGCTTCAGTTGCCCGATTTCAATTGCCCGATGCGGCCAACGCTTTCAACACCTGGTCGGTGATGTCGATACGCGGGCTGACGTAGACCGCTTCCTGCACGATCAGATCGTAGTGTTGCTGCTCGGCGATCTGCTTGATGACCTTGTTCGCGCGGTCGAGCACAGCCGCCAGTTCTTCATTGCGGCGCTGGTTCAGGTCTTCACGGAATTCGCGCTGCTTGCGCTGGAAATCCGTGTCGAGCTGCGACAGATCGCGCTGTTTCTGCGCGCGATCGGCCGGCGCCAGCGACGCGCCGTTCTTGTCGAGCGAGTCGGACAGCGACTTCAGACGCTGCGCCATGTCCTGCAGGTCCTTGTCGCGCTTCGCGAACTCCGCTTCGAGCTTGGTCTGCGCCGCTTTCGCCGCCGCCGACTCACGCAGGATGCGATCCGAATTCACCGCGGCGATTCGCGCTTCCTGCGCCAGCGCGGCGTTCGCCGCGCCCACGCCGAGCGTCATGGCAAGCGCCATTGCACACGCCACACGTTTCGAAAACATACCAGTTAGCAAAGTCATCCTCTCGATGCTGTAAGGGGTTCCAGTTCCGGCGCGCGCGATCAGAACGCTGTACCGATCTGGAACTGGAACTTCTGATACTGGTCGCCCGTATGTTTCTGGACCGGGAAGCCCAGCGACAGCTTGAGCGGCCCGATCGGCGAAATCCACGCAAGACCGACACCGTAACCGTAACGCAAGCCGTTCGAACCGACCGTCGTGTCGCCGCCCTGACGCGAATCGCCCCAGACGTTACCGGCGTCGAGGAAGGTGAACACACGCAGCGTGCGGTCATAGCCCGTACCCGGCAGCGGGAACGTGAGTTCGACGTTGGTGACGAACATCTTGTTGCCGCCGATCGGGTCGTTCGTGACCTTGTCGCGCGGACCCAGCGAGCTCGGTTCATAGCCACGCACCGAACCGATACCGCCCGCGTAGTAGTTCTTGAAGATCGGGTACGCGTTGCCGATGCCGTTGCCGTAACCGCCCTGCACGTTGAAGCCGAGCACGAAGCCGCGCGAGAACGAGTAATAGTACTGCGCCTGCAAGTCGGCTTTGTAGTACTCGGTGCCGCCAATCGGCGTGCCGTATTCGGCGTTGGCCTGCGTGAAGTAGCCGCGGCTCGGCACCAGCGCGCTGTCACGCGCGTCGCGAGACCAGCCGACCGTCAGCGGCACGTTGTTCGACACGCGGCCGAAGTCCTGCACATAGTTCTTGTAGGCCTGCGGCGTGTTCGCGTCGACGTCGAGCGTGTTTTGCTCGAAGCCCGCGCCGAAGTACACCGTGTCCACTTCCGAGAACGGAATGCCGAACTTCAGGTCGCCACCCATCGTGACGATACGGAAGCTCGAATCCGTCGAGTAGTACAGCGGCTCGTACGTGCGGTAGTAGACGTCGGTGATGCGCTTGATGCCGTCGACCGTGAAATACGGGTCGACCTGCGTCACCGTCAACGTACGGTATGTCTTCGCGGTGTTCACGTTCACCGAAAGGCTCGTGCCCGAACCGAACACGTTGTCCTGCGACACGCCCGCCGACAGCACCACCTTGTCCGTCGAAGAAAAGCCCGCGCCCAGCGTGATCGCGCCCGTCGGCTTTTCGGCGACCTTCACGTCGACGTCCACCTGGTCCGGCGTGCCTTCGACGGGAATCGTCGTGACGTCCACGTCCGTGAAGTAGCCGAGACGGTTGATACGATCCTTCGACAGCGCGAGGCGGTTCGAATCGAACCACGAGCTTTCGAGCTGGCGCATTTCACGGCGCACGACTTCGTCGCGCGTACGCGTGTTGCCCACCACGTTGATACGGCGCACGTACACGCGGCGGCTCGGATCGACCTGCAGCGTCAGGTCGACCTTGTGATGTTCCTGATCGATCTGCGGCAGCGCGTTGACGGTCGCGAATGCGTAGCCGTATTCGCCGAGCTTGTCGACGATGGCCTTCGTCGTAGCCTGCAGCTTTTCGGCCGAGAACTTGTCGCCCGGTTTGATCTTGATCAGTTTGTTCAGCTCGGCTTCGCGGTCGAGCAGATTGCCCGCGAGCTTGATGCTGTTGATCGTGTACGGCTCGCCTTCGTGCAGCGTCACCGTCAGATACATGTCCTTCTTGTCGGGCGTGATCGACACCTGGGTCGACTCGATGTTGAACTCGAGATAGCCGCGATTCAGGTAGTACGAGCGAACGTTCTCGAGGTCGCCCGTAAGCTTTTCTTTCGAATACAGGTCGTTCTTCGTGTACCACGAGAACCAGTTCGGCGTGGACAGCTGCATTTCGTCGCGCAGCGTGCCCGTGCTGAACGACTTGTTGCCGATGAAGTTGATCTGGCGGATCTTCGCGCTCGGACCTTCGATCACGGCGAACAGGACCGCAACACGGTTGCGATCGATCGGCGTGATCGTAGTCGTGACTTCAGCTGCGTAGAAACCGCGCGTCAGATACTGGCGCTTCAATTCCTGTTCGGCCTTGTCGACGAGCGCCTTGTCGTAATAGCGCCCCTGGGAAAGGCCGACGGCGCGCAGCGCCTTGATCAGGTTGTCCTTCTCGAACTCGTGCAGGCCGGAGAAGTCGATCGTGCCGATGGCGGGACGCTCGAGCACCTGGACCACCACGACGTCGCCTTCCGTGGCGATCTTCACGTCGTTGAAGAAACCCGTTGCGTACAGCGCGCGAATGGCTTCGGAAGCCTTTTCGTCGGTAAACGTATCGCCTTGCTTGATGGGAAGATAGGAGAACACCGTGCCGGGTTCTACCCGTTGCAGCCCTTCGATCCGAATGTCTTTCACCACAAAAGGTGTCGTCGCGTGAGCTACCAGCCCATGCGCGGCGATTGCCGCGGCTACAACCGTCTTTGGAACAAAGCGATGAGGTTTAAACAACGTGCTTCCCCAGTGTGTATAGCTGCATCAGGTCAGGCGGGCGCCATCGTACGCCGCCAGACACTTTAAAAATGGATTAAACGAGCAAGATCGTTGAACAGCGCGATCGCCGACAAGGCGACGATACAAGCCAGTCCCGCTCTTTGAAGAACGAGCTGCCAGCGATCGGATACAGCTTTGCCGGTAACAGCTTCAACCAGATAATATAACAGATGCCCCCCGTCCAATACCGGTATTGGTAAAAGGTTGAGCACGCCGAGGCTTATGCTGACAAGCGCGAGGAACGAAAGGAATGCTGACGGACCGAGTCTCGCGCTCTTGCCTGCATAGTCCGCGATGGTCACGGGACCAGACAGATTCTTCAACGACGCTTCGCCGACGATCATCCGTCCGAACATCCGAACCGAGTACACAGCAAGGTCCCACGTGCGATGCGCGCCAAGGCGCACGCTGTCGACAGGACCATAGCGGACGTCGATGGACGGCACCTGCGTTGCGAGTTCTGCGCCGATACGGCCGATGGGTTGCCCCGTCGTTTCGTCGCGCTGCGCGCCCGGCACGATGGTTAGATTCTGTAATGCACCCGCTTGCTGATTCTTCGCGCCGCGCTCGATTTGCAGCACGATCGGCTTGCCCGCGTGCGACTTGATGTAGTTGATGAAGGTGGTCGCGTTGTCAGCGGGATGACCGTCGACGGCGCGAATCCGGTCACCCGCCAGCAGTCCCGCCTGCAAGGCCGCGCTGCCCGGCTGCACACCCGCCACCGACAGCGTCCCGCCACCCGGTTCGAAACCGAGGCGTGACATGAAGTCGTCATCGACTTCCTTGTCGGAAAGATTTTGCAAGTCGAGCGGGAAGTCGAATGTGCCGTGCGTATCCTTCGCGGTCAGCACGACGCGCTTGTGATCGAACGCGGCGCCAAGCAGCTTCCAGCGCAGATCGGACCACGAGCGCACGGGTTCCGATTCGCCCGCATTCGCATCGCGCACGGCAACCACCGTCTCGCCGCCGTCGAAGCCCGCGCGCGCGGCGGCCGTCTCGACAGCGGGCGCCGCGACGATCGCCGCGGGCTCGGTAACGCCCGTCGCGAACACGGCTGCGAACAGCACGATGGCAAGAATGAAGTTGGCGATCGGGCCCGCCGCCACGATCGCGATGCGCTTTCCTACCGATTGACGGTTGAACGCGCGCGGCAGGTCTTCGGGCGCAATGGGCGCGCCCTCTTCGCGCTCGTCGAGCATCTTGACGTAGCCGCCGAGCGGCAGCGCCGCGATGGTCCACTCGGTTCCCGTCTTCTTGCTGACCCAGCGCGCGAGCGGCTTGCCGAAGCCAATCGAAAAACGCAACACCTTGACGCCGCACAGGCGAGCGATGCTGTAGTGGCCATACTCATGGACGACCACCAGTACGCCAATCGCGACTGCGAAGGCGACCAGTTCGATCAGCAGGTTCATAAACGCCTCACTGGACGGCGCGTTCCGTAAGGCGAGCGCCCGCCGGCAGACCGTCGATGAAAGCGTGGGCGGCGCGGCGCGCAGCGGCGTCGGCGTCGACCACGTCGGCGAGGCTCGACGCCTCGCGGTTGGGCAATGCGTTCAGCACGGCATCGACGACCTGGGCGATCGCCATGAAGCCAATGCGGCGCGTCAAGAATGCTTCGACGGCGATCTCGTTCGCCGCGTTCAGCGCGGCGCTCGCGACGCCGCCTTCAGCCAGCGCCTTCATCGCCAGCGCGAGGCACGGGAAGCGCGTGTAATCAGGCTTCTCGAACGACAGCTGCGCGATCTGCGCGAGATCGAGTTGCGCGACGCCGGAATCGACCCGATCGGGGAACGCCAGCGCGTGCGCGATGGGCGTGCGCATGTCCGGGTTGCCCAGTTGCGCGAGCACCGAACCATCCACGTACGACACCAGCGAGTGGATCACGCTCTGCGGATGAATCAGCACGTCGATGCGATCGCCGGGCAGATTGAAGAGCCAATGTGCCTCGATCACTTCGAGGCCTTTGTTCATCATCGTCGCGGAATCGACGGAAATCTTGCGGCCCATCACCCAGTTCGGATGCTTGCACGCTTCTTCCGGCGTGATGTCGACGAGACTGGACGGTTCGCGCGTGCGGAACGGGCCGCCCGACGCCGTCAGGATGATCTTCGACACGCCGCCATGCAGCGCCGACTCGCGCGGCAGGCACTGGAAAATCGCGTTGTGCTCGCTGTCGACGGGCAACAGGATCGCGCCGTTGTCGCGCACTGCGTCCATGAAGATCGCGCCCGACATTACGAGCGCTTCCTTGTTGGCGAGCAGGATGCGTTTGCCCGCGCGCGCCGCCGCGAGGCTCGGCTCGAGGCCCGCCGCGCCGACGATCGCCGCGACGACGGTGTCGCAGCCGTCGCTCTTCGACACGTCGACCAATGCCTGCGGACCGTAAGTCACCTCGGTCTTGCAACCCGCTGCGCGCAATTTCGCGGCCACACTCGCAGCCGTATCGGCATCGCCGACCACGGCTACTTCGGGCTTGAAACGCAGGCATTGCTCGACGAGCTTGTCACCGTTGCGGTGTGCCGTCAGTGCGTACACCGAGAAGCGCTCAGGATGACGCCCGACGACGTCGAGCGTGCTGTCTCCGATCGAGCCCGTAGAACCGAGCAAACTAATTCGTTTTTGCATATCTCTTTCTCTAGCCGATGGCTACGACAACACGAGCATCGCAAGCGGCAGCACCGGCAACAAAGCATCGATGCGGTCGAGCACGCCGCCGTGACCCGGCAGCAGATTGCTCGAATCCTTCACGCCAGCCTGGCGCTTGAGCATCGATTCGAACAGATCGCCCACCACGCTGAACACGACCAGCAAGGTCAGCGTGGCAAACGCACGAGCGGTGCCCAGATGGTCGAGCAGCGCGGAAAACAGGGTCGGCGCGAAGGCATGCGTGATGACAGCCAGCGCCGCGACGATCATCACGGCCAACCACCCGCCGATCGCGCCTTCCCAGGTCTTGCCGGGGCTGATCGACGGCGCGAGTTTGTGCTTTCCAAACGCCTTACCCGCGAAGTATGCGCCGATATCGGCCAACCAGACCACCAGCAGCAGGGAAAGCACGAACGGCACGCCCGCCATCCGCGCCGCGACGAGCGCATGCCAGCAGGCTGCGAACACGACCACGCCCGCCAGCAGCAGGAACGGCCGCCATGCGCCTTGCGCGAGCGTCGGCTTGCGCAGCAGCACGAACGGGCCGGCGAATATCCAGAAGATTGACGACGCCTCGAAGAGCGGGCGCGGCGCCGTGACGCCCGTGCCGAGCTTCGTGCTGGCGACCAGCGCCAGCGCGGCGACGATCGCGTAGATCACGGGACCGGCGCCCGGCAGCTTCAGAAGCCGCGCCCATTCCCACGCGGCGAACACGACGACGAACGCGATCAGCGCGCCAAAGCCGCCGATCGGCGCCCAAAGCGTGACAGGCAAAAGGATAGCCAGCAGGACGATCGCCGTGATGACACGGGTTTTTAGCATGGAAGCGAATCGACGTTTTGCGATTGCGGCTCGAGCTGCGCGCTCGTGCGTCCGAAGCGGCGCTCGCGCCCCGTGTATGAACCGATGGCGCGGCCGAGCGCGTCGGCGTCGAAATCCGGCCAGTAGGTGTCGGTGAAATAGAACTCGGTGTACGCGAGCTGCCACAGCAGGAAGTTGCTGATGCGCTGCTCGCCGCCCGTGCGGATGAACAGGTCCGGCTCGGGCGCGTAGGCCATCGCAAGATGCTCGGCGAAGGCATCTTCGTTGACCTCGACGGGACGGCCCGCCGCCACCGATTGCTCGACCAGCTTGCGCGTGGCCTGCATGATGTCCCAGCGGCCGCCATAGTTCGCGGCGATGGTGAGCGTGAGGCGCGTGTTGCGCGCCGTCTTGGTTTCGGCGCGGTTGATCAGATCCTGGATCTTCTTGTCGAACATCGACAGATCGCCAACTACGCGCAGGCGGATGCCGTTCGCGTGCAGCTTGCCGATCTCGCGCTCGAGCGCGGTCACGAACAGGCGCATCAGGAACGACACTTCGTCGGTCGGACGGCGCCAGTTTTCCGAACTGAATGCGAACAGCGTCAGATATTCGACGCCCTGGCGCGCGCACGCCTCGACGGCTGCGCGCACGGCGTCGACGCCGCGCGTATGGCCCGCCACGCGCGGCAGACGGCGTTGCGTCGCCCAACGGCCATTGCCGTCCATGATGATCGCGATATGACGCGGTACGGCTGAGACGTCAGGGACGCGAACGGTTGAGCTTGTATAGGTCATGGCCGTCGGGTAAAGCTGCAAAGAAAGAAACGGTGATCAGTGAAAGTCTTGAGGTCTGGTGTGCGCCAGACCGTCAAACCGTCATGATCTCGCCTTCCTTGGTCTGTACCAGCTTGTCGATTTCGGCCACGAACTTGTCCGTCAGCTTCTGGATGTCGTCGCTACCGCGACGCTCGTCGTCTTCCGAAATTTCCTTGTCCTTCACGAGCTTCTTCAGCGCCTCGTTCGCGTCGCGGCGGAGATTACGCACGGCCACCTTGGCCGTTTCGCCTTCGCTCTTGACGACCTTCGTCAGTTCGCGGCGGCGCTCTTCCGTCAGCGCGGGCATCGGTACGCGGATCACGTCGCCTTGCGACGCCGGGTTCAGACCCAGATCCGATTCGCGGATCGCCTTTTCGACGACCGTGATCATCTTCTTTTCCCACGGTTGCACGCCGATCGTGCGCGCGTCGATCAGCGTCAGGTTCGCGACCTGCGAGATCGGCACGGGCGAGCCGTAGTAGTCAACCTGAATGTGATCGAGCAGGCCCGTGTGAGCACGGCCCGTGCGGATCTTCGACAGATCGTTCTTGAACGCGTCGATCGAGCGCTGCATCTTTTGCTCAGCGCTTTTCCTGGTGTCAGCCAAAGACATGATTAAACCTCCGAACCATCAAAACGATGCGGGCCCATAAGCGCGCGAGGCGCAGCCTGAGCCCGCGTTCAAGCCCACAGACGTGAAAGAGAGTTTACACGTGGACGAGGGTGCCTTCGTCTTCGCCCTGCACGATGCGCTTGAGCGCGCCCGGCTTGACGATCGAAAACACGCGAATCGGCAGCTTCTGGTCGCGGCACAGCGCGAAAGCCGTCGCGTCCATCACCTGCAGATTGCGGCCGATCGCCTCGTCGAAACTGATCGTCGTATAGCGCGTGGCCGACGGGTCTTTCTTCGGGTCAGCCGAGTAGACGCCGTCCACCTTGGTCGCCTTCAGCACCACTTCGGCGCCCACTTCCGAGCCGCGCAGCGCAGCAGCGGTATCTGTCGTGAAGAACGGGTTGCCCGTGCCGGCCGCGAAGATCACGACCTTGCCCTCTTCCAGCTGACGGATCGCGCGCGGACGGATGTAAGGCTCGACCACCTGGTCCATGCGCAACGCCGACTGCACGCGCGCCTCGATGCCGGCGTGACGCATTGCGTCCTGCAGCGCCAGCGCGTTCATCATCGTGGCCAGCATGCCCATGTAGTCAGCCGTTGCACGGTCCATGCCCGCTGCGCCGCCCGCCACGCCACGAAAGATATTGCCGCCACCGATCACCACCGCCAGTTGCGTGCCGAGCCGTACCACCTCGGCCATGTCCGCCACCATTCTTTCGATCGTCGCGCGATTGATGCCGAATGCATCGTCGCCCATCAGGGCTTCGCCAGAGAGTTTGAGGAGGACGCGTTTATAGGCAGTGGGCATAGAGATATCCGGGTCGCGCTGAGCAGGGCAAAAAGCCGCCAAACAACAAGAAACTAACTGTAGGGGTGAAATAGGGGTTCGGGCAAGCGCCGCCAAATTGACCTGCCTCGACGACTGATCGGGGCCTGCCGACAGGTGGCTGCGGCACGGCTTTCGCGCGCGCAGCCCGGTGGCGCTGCCGACCGCGGCGAAGTCCAGCTCCGCCGCGGGTGAAACAGTACTGCGTGAAACTTAAATAACGCTTATTGCTGCTTTGCAGCAGCGACTTGCGCAGCGACTTCGGCCGCGAAGTCGTCCTGACGCTTCTCGATGCCCTCGCCGACCACGAACAGCGCGAACTTCTGCACGCTCGAGTTCGCTGCCTTCAGCATCTGCTCGATCGTCTGCTTGTCGTTCTTCACGAACGGCTGGTTCAGCAGCGACACTTCCTTCAGGTACTTCTGCACCGAGCCGTCGACCATCTTCGCGACGATCTCAGCCGGCTTGCCGGATTCAGCAGCCTTCTGTTCGGCGATGCTGCGTTCCTTGGCGATGAGGTCAGCGGGAACTTCGTCCGACGACAGCGAGACCGGCTTCATTGCCGCGATGTGCATCGCGACGTCCTTGCCGACCTGCTCGTCCGCGCCCGTGTACTCGACCAGCACGCCGATACGCGTGCCGTGCAGGTACGCGGCCAGCTTGTTCGACGTTTCGAAGCGTGCGAAACGGCGGATCGACAGGTTTTCACCGATCTTGCCGACCAGCGCCGAGCGCACTGCGTCGACCGTCGAGCCTTCCAGCGGCAGCGCCGACAGTGCAGCGACGTCAGCCGGGTTTTGCTTGACGATGAGTTCGGCGACCTGCTTCGTGAAGCCGATGAAGTCGTCGTTCTTCGAAACGAAGTCGGTTTCGCAGTTCAGTTCGACGATCGCGCCAACGCCGCCTTCGATGAACGAAGCGATCACGCCTTCAGCCGTGACGCGCGACGCTGCCTTGCTTGCCTTGTTGCCGAGCTTCACGCGCAGCAGTTCTTCCGCACGCGCCATGTCGCCGTCGGCTTCCGTCAGCGCCTTCTTGCATTCCATCATCGGCGCATCGGTCTTCGCGCGCAGTTCTGCCACCATGCTTGCGGTAATTGCCGCCATCATTCGCTCCTTGAGTCTGTCTGTCACACGCCGCCCGCATTCGATGCCGGCGACAGGATTTCGTTTCCTGCGCAGCGCACTTTTTTCGGGCGCTGCCGCGTGCCCGTTGCGGCACGCTCATTCAGATCGTCGCGACTTAAAAAAAGGGGGCCTATAGAGAGCCCCCTTTTTTGCCGGACACAGGGTGCTTTACGCTTCCCCGTTGACCTCGACGAACTCGTCGCCGTCGCCACCGCGGGCAGCCTGCACGACTTCATTGACCGCGTTCGCACGGCCTTCGATGATCGCGTCAGCCACGCCTTGCGTGTACAGCGCGACAGCCTTGCTTGCGTCGTCGTTGCCCGGGATCACGTAATCCACGCCTTCCGGCGAGTGGTTCGTATCGACCACGGCGATGACGGGCACGCCCAGCTTGTTCGCTTCCGTCACGGCAATCTTGTGATAGCCGACGTCGACGACGAAAATTGCGTCAGGAATGCCGCCCATGTCCTTCACGCCGCCGATCGACTTTTGCAGCTTGGCGATTTCGCGTTCGAACAGCAGCGCTTCCTTCTTGCTCATCTTCTCGAGCTCGCCTGCCTCGACTGCTGCCTCCATGTCCTTCAGGCGCTTGATCGAAACCTTCAGCGTCTTGAAGTTGGTCAGCATACCGCCGAGCCAGCGTGCGTTGACGAACGGCATGCCTGCGCGTTGCGCTGCTTCAGCGATCGTGTCGCGCGATTGACGCTTCGTGCCGACAAACAGGATCGTGCCGCGGTTCGCTGCCAGTTGACGCACGTACTTCAGCGCGTCGTTGTACATCGGCAGCGTCTTTTCGAGGTTGATGATGTGAATCTTGTTGCGATGGCCGAAGATGAAGGGGGCCATCTTGGGGTTCCAGAAGCGCGTCTGGTGACCGAAGTGGACACCGGCTTCCAGCATTTGACGCATGGTAACTGCCATGAAAATCTCCGCTAGGGTTGGGTCTTAAGCCGGCTGCCGTATCCGCCGCGCCGTCTTCGCCGCTTCGGGAAGACCTGACGCCGCGAACACCCTGGGTGCGCCGGCTTGCGAATTCCGCGAACCGCGTCATATACATGCATGACGCCGCTCACGAAGAAGCCTGCCGCCGAGTTGAATATGGAATATTCAAACTGGCGATTGACTTAGCCAAAGAGTATAGCACGCGAGCATTGCAGGACTCAACCTGCGCGGTAGCTACCGTGTGGACCACCGGTTGCACCGCAGCGGCGGCAATTGCCCTGCTCGCGCACCATCTGGCCGCCCGGCAAGGCCGCGCGGAACGCCCGCCACAAGCGCCGCGGCCAACCCTCGCGCCCCGCAAATTCCAGCGATCACGTGAATAAGGTGCGATAATTACACGATAACCCGCATTTCAGGCCCGACTCATGGCTATTACGCTCAAAAACGAAGACGATATCGCGCAGATGCGCATCGCCGGACGCCTCGGGAGCGAGGTGCTCGACTACATCACGCCGTTCGTCAAACCCGGCATCACGACGGGCGAACTCGACCGCCTGTGCCACGAATACATGACGAACGTGCAGGGCACGATTCCCGCGCCGCTGAACTATCAGCCGCCGGGCTATCCGCCGTTTCCGAAGGCCGTCTGCACGTCGGTGAACGACGTGATCTGTCACGGCATTCCCGGCGACAAGGCGCTGAAGAACGGCGACGCGCTCAATATCGACGTCACGGTCATCAAAAACGGCTATTACGGCGACACGAGCCGCATGTTCATCGTCGGCGAAGGCTCGATCATGGCGAAGCGCCTCGTCCAGACCACGTACGAATGCATGTGGCTCGGGATCGAGCAGGTGCGCCCGGGCGCGCATCTCGGCGACATCGGTTATGCAATCCAGAAGCACGCGGAAGGCCTCGGCTACAGCGTCGTGCGCGAGTATTGCGGGCACGGCATCGGCCAGGTTTTCCACGACGAGCCGCAGGTGCTGCACTACGGCCGCCCGGGCACGGGCATCGAGTTGCAGGCGGGCATGATCTTCACGATCGAGCCGATGATCAACGCCGGCCGCCGTGACATCCGGACGATGCCCGACCAGTGGACCGTCAAGACCAAGGACCGCAGCCTGTCCGCGCAATGGGAGCACACCATTCTCGTCACGCCGACGGGCTACGAAGTGCTGACCGTTTCCGCCGGCACGCCCGCTCGCCCGCAAATCGCGGCCGCCGCCACAGCCTGATCACCTTCCCCGCCACCCGCCGCCTATGAGTAGCGTTCACGCTGTCGCCCTTTCCGATGCCACGTCTCTCAAGGCGGACTACAAGGTGGCCAAGACCCCGCTGCTCGATCGCTTCAAGACCGCGACCAATGTCGACACGCTGATGCACGCGCTCGCGCGCATCACCGACGACGCGCTGCGCGGCGCGTGGACCGCGTGCGAACTGCCCGCATCGCTGGCGCTGCTGGCCGTCGGCGGGTACGGGCGCGGCGAACTCGCACCCCACTCCGACATCGACATTCTGGTGCTGCTGCCCGACGAGCCAGTGGCGCATCTCGAAGCGCGCATCGAGCGCTTCATCGGGCTCGCGTGGGATCTGGGGCTGGAACTGGGCAGCAGCGTGCGCACGGTCTCGCAATGCATCGAGGAATCGGCGAACGACGTCACCGTGCAGACTTCGCTGCTCGAAGCGCGGCGCATCGTCGGCAGCACGGCGCTGTTTGAGAGCTTTTCGCTGCGCTACCGCGACGCACTCGACCCGCGCGCGTTCTTCCAGGCAAAAGTCCTGGAAATGCGCCAGCGTCATGCGAAATTCCAGGACACGCCCTACTCGCTCGAACCGAACGTCAAAGAAAGTCCAGGCGGTCTGCGCGACCTTCAGCTGATTCTGTGGATTACCCAAGCAGCCGGCTTCGGCAGCAGCTGGCGCGAGCTGGATGCGCGCGGCCTGATCACCGACCGTGAAGCGCGCGAACTGCGCCGCAACGAAGGCTTCCTGAAAGCGCTGCGCGCGCGTCTGCACGTGCTGGCGGGGCGTCGCCAGGACATTCTGGTGTTCGACCTGCAGAATCCGCTCGCCGAGAGCTTCGGCTTCAAGGCCACGTCCACGCGACGCGCCAGCGAGCAGCTGATGCGCCGCTACTACTGGGCCGCCAAAGCCGTCACGCAGCTGTCGACCATTCTGATCCAGAACATCGAAGCGCAGCTTTTTCCCAGCACGAGCGGTATCACTCGCGTTCTGTCCGATCGTTTCGTCGAGAAACAAGGCATGCTGGAAATCGCCAGTGACGACGTTTTCGAGCGCGAGCCGAACGCGATCCTCGAAGCCTTCCTGCTGTATGAAGAGACGCCCGGCGTCAAAGGGCTGTCTGCACGCACGCTGCGCGCGCTGTACAACGCGCGCGACAAGATGGACCACCGCTGGCGGCGCGATCCGGAAAACCGGCGCCTCTTCATGGAAATCCTCAAGCAGCCGCAGGGCATCACGCATGCGATGCGTCTGATGAACCAGACCAGCGTGCTGGGGCGCTATCTGCTGAACTTCCGCCGCATCGTCGGACAGATGCAGCATGATCTGTATCACGTCTATACCGTCGATCAGCACATTCTGATGGTGCTTCGGAACATGCGACGCTTCGCGGTCGCCGAGCACGCACACGAATACCCGTTCTGCAGCCAGCTGATCGTGAACTTCGAGCGGCCGTACGTGCTGTACGTGGCCGCGCTGTTCCACGACATCGCGAAAGGCCGCGGCGGCGATCACTCCACCCTCGGCATGGCCGACGCGCGCCGCTTCTGCCGCGAGCACGACATTTCCACCGACGACACGGCGCTGATCGTCTGGCTCGTCCAGCATCACCTGACGATGAGCCAGGTCGCCCAGAAGCAGGACACGAGCGACCCGGAAGTGATCAAGCGGTTCGCCGATCTGGTCGGCACCGAGCGGCGCCTGACGGCGCTGTATCTGCTGACGGTGGCCGACATTCGCGGCACCAGCCCGAAAGTCTGGAACACGTGGAAAGGCAAGCTGCTCGAAGACCTGTACCGCGCGACGCTCGCCGTACTCGGCGGCGCCCGCCCGGACGCGCATTCGGAACTCAAGCAGCGCCAGGAAGAAGCGCTCGCGCTGCTGCGCCTCGAAACGGTGCCCGAGAACGCGCACCGCGCGCTGTGGGACAAGCTCGACGTCGGCTACTTCCTGCGCCACGACGCCGCCGACATCGCGTGGCAGACGCGCGTGCTGCACCGTCACGTGGAGACGGAGACGCCGATCGTGCGCGCGCGTCCCTCGCCCATCGGCGAGGCGCTGCAGGTGCTCGTCTACGTGAAGGACCGCCCCGATCTGTTTGCGGGCATCTGCGCGTATTTCGACCGCAATTCGCTGTCCGTGCTCGATGCGCGCGTGAGCACCACCCGGCACGGCTATGCGCTCGACAACTTTCTCGTTGCGCATACCGAGCGTGACGTCCACTATCGCGACATCGCCAACCTCGTCGAACAGGAACTGGCAGGGCGCCTGAAGGCGGAAGGCACGTTGTTGCCGGAGCCGTCGAAGGGCCGGCTGTCGCGCCTGTCGCGCACGTTCCCCGTGACGCCGCGCGTCGACCTGCGGGCCGACGAGCGCGGCCAGTATTACATCCTGTCCGTGTCGGCCAACGACCGGCCGGGCCTTCTTTATTCGATCGCGCGCGTGCTGGCCGAGCACCGGGTCGGCGTCCATGCGGCGCGGATCAATACACTCGGCGAACGCGTCGAGGACGTGTTCCTACTCGATGGACACGGCCTCTCTGACAACCGTCGACAAATCCAGGTCGAAACGGAGCTGCTGCGCGCGATCGCAGTGTGAGATTTCATGCGAGTCAAACTGACAGCCAAGCATCCGCGGCCGAGTTCGTCCGAGCGCACCCCTGTGCGTCCGGGCAGCACGACTGCACGCAAGACGACGCGGCCCGCCGCCCCAGCCAAAGGCGCTGCTTCGACGGGGCCGCGCGGCGGCGCCGGCTCCGCCGGCGCAGGTGCTGCGCGCCGAGGCGCGGCAGCGAGCGGCGAAACACCGAGGCGCGCTGCCGGCAAGCCTGCGGGCGGCCCGGGCGAACGACGCGGACCGTCGGCGGGTGCGCGTGACGGCGCATCGCCGCGCTCCGGCGACCGGCCCGCGCGCGCAGCGGGCGCGGGTTCGCGCGAACGTAGCGATTCCGGCACGTTCGAACGCCGTTCGACGGGTGACCGTCCGGCGCGTAAGGAAGGCTCGGCAGGAAGCGGTGGTTTCCGTCGTGACGCGGGCGACCGGACCGAACGACGCGCGCCGTCGGATCGTCCTTCGCGTGGCGCCGCTTCGGCAGGCGCAGGCGAACGCGCACCGCGCTTTTCCCGCGATGGCGACGAACGGCGCAGCGCACCGCGCTTCTCCCGTGACGGCGACGCAAGCCGTCCACCCCGCGCTCCGCGTGAGGGTGACGAACGCCGCAGCGCACCGCGTCTCTCTCGCGACGACGACGCACGCCGTGGGCCCCGCGCCCCGCGTGACGGCGACGAACGCCGTAGTGCGCCGCGCTTCTCCCGTGACGACGATGCACGCCGTGCGCCCCGCGCCCCGCGTGAGGGCGACGAACGCCGTAGTGCGCCGCGTGTCGGCCGTGACGACGATGCACGCCGTGCTCCCCGCGCCCCGCGTGACGGCGACGAACGCCGCAGCGCACCGCGCTTCTCCCGCGACGACGACGCACGCCGCGCCCCCCGCGCTCCGCGTGACGGCGACGAACGCCGTAGTGCGCCGCGTGTCGGCCGTGACGACGATGCGCGCCGGGCTCCCCGCGCCCCGCGCGAAGGCGACGAACGCCGTAGCGCACCGCGCTTTGGCCGTGACGACGACGCACGCCGCGCCCCCCGCGCACCGCGGGAGGGCGACGCACGCCGTAGCGCACCGCGCGACCGCAGCGAATCGCCCCGCCCGCGCCTCTCCGGCGAGCGCGATGCATCCGCCGAACGACGCCCGCGCAGCGAAGGTGCGCCGCGCCGTACTAGCAGCGACGACGCGCAAGCCCGCGGCGAACGCACCTACGCGAAGCCAGTGAAGAGCGCGTACGCAAACCGCGCAGACGGCGATGCGTCAACCAGCGCAGCACCGCGCGTACCGAAGACAAAACGCGACCCACGCTCGCTCGACGACAGTTTCGACCGCCCGGCCCAATTCGACCGCGCGGCCCCGAAACCGGCGCGCAAGGCTCGCCCGGAGCCCGCCCCGCGCCATCGCGACGAGGGCGAATTCAACGACGCCCCCGGCAACCTGCGCCTGTCGAAGCTGATGTCCGAACTCGGCCTGTGCTCGCGCCGCGAAGCGGACGAATGGATCGAGAAAGGCTGGGTAACCGTCGACGGCACCGTCATCGATACGCTCGGCACGAAGGTGCGCCCCGACGCCGATATCCAGATCGATCCCGCCGCGCAAGCCATGCAGATGAAGCTGGTCACGATCCTCATCCACAAGCCGGTTGGCCTGGTATCGGGTCAGGCGGAAGACGGTTACGAGCCGGCCGTGACGCTCGTCAAACCCGAGAACCACTGGGACGGCGACCAGACGGACACGCGCTTCTCGGTCGCGCATCTGCGCCAGCTTGCGCCTGCGGGCCGCCTCGACATCGACTCGACGGGCTTGCTGGTGTTGACGCAGGACGGCCGCGTCGCGAAGCAGTTGATCGGCGGCCATTCGGAAATCGACAAGGAATACCTGGTGCGCGTCGCGTACGGCGACGTCGAAACGGACGTCGAGCAACACTTCCCGCACGAAAGTCTCGAGCAATTGCGCCACGGCCTCGAACTCGACGGCGTGCCGCTCAAGCCCGCACTGGTCGACTGGCAGAACGGCGAACAACTGCGCTTCGTGCTGCGCGAAGGCAAGAAGCGTCAGATTCGCCGGATGTGCGAACTGGTCGGGCTGGAGGTCGTGGGCCTCAAGCGCGTGCGGATGGGTCGGGTCATGCTCGGCGCATTGCCGCCAGGGCAGTGGCGCTATCTCGGTCCGGACGAGTCGTTCTGAGATCGGGCGTCAGTCCATTGACGCCTCTCGAGATGAAAAAAGCCCGCTCACGCGGGCTTTTTCCTTTTCGGCGTCTGAAACTCAATCGTCCGATTTCGGATCGAGGTCGGGAAACAGCACTTCGGTAAAGCCGAACTTGGAAAAGTCTGTGATACGCATCGGATACAGCTTGCCGATCAGGTGATCGCACTCGTGCTGGACGACGCGCGCATGGAAGCCCTCGGCGACGCGATCGATCGGTTTGCCGAACTGATCGAAGCCGTGATAGCGAATCATCGACAGGCGGCTGACGGCGCCGCGCAAGCCCGGCACCGACAGGCAGCCTTCCCAGCCCTCTTCCGTATCCAGCGATACGGGCGTGATGGTCGGATTGATCAGCACCGTTTCCGGCACGGAAGGCGCGTCGGGATAACGCTCGTTATGGCCGAAACCGAAGATGACGACCTGAAGATCGACGCCGATCTGCGGCGCGGCGAGCCCGGCGCCATTGGCGTCATGCATCGTCTCGAACATGTCCCGGACGAGTTCGTGCAGTTCGGGCGTGTCGAAATGATCGACTGGCTTGGCGATGCGCAGCAGGCGCGGATCGCCCATCTTGAGGATCTCGTGAATCATGTTGTCTGCCCCTCCAGGAGCTTACGCATACCATCTTCGTCGAGCACGGGGATGCCGAGTTCCTCGGCCTTTGCGAGCTTGCTGCCCGCTTCGGCACCCGCCACCACGTAATCGGTCTTCTTCGACACCGAGCCGGCCACCTTCGCGCCGGCCGCTTCCAGCAACTCCTTCGCCTCGTCGCGGCCCATCGTGGGCAGCGTGCCCGTCAGCACGACCGTCTTGCCCGCCAGCACGCCCTGCGGCGCCTTCGGCGCGGGCGGTCCTTCCGGCCATGTCACCTTGCCGGGCGCGCGCAACTGCTCGATGACCGTGCGGTTGTGCTCCTCGGCAAAGAACTGGTGGATCGCCTCGGCGACGATGGGGCCGACATCGTTCACTTCGAGCAGTTCTTCGACCGATGCATCCATGATCGGCGTGAGCGAGCCGAAGTGCTTCGCCAGATCTTTCGCCGTCGATTCGCCAACATGCCGGATGCCGAGCGCGTAGATGAAGCGCGCGAGCGTGGTGTGCTTGGCCTTTTCGAGCGAGTCGATGAGGTTCTGCGCGGACTTTTCCGCGAAGCGGTCGAGTTCGGCGAGAGTCGTAAAGCCGAGGTTGAAGAGATCGGCGGGCGTGCGCACCAGATTCAGTTCAACGAGTTGATCGATGATCTTTTCGCCCAGCCCGTCGATATCGAGCGCGCGGCGCTGCGCGAAGTGCCACAGCGCCTGCTTGCGCTGCGCCGGACAGAACAGGCCGCCCGAGCAGCGCGCGATTGCTTCGTCCGGCAGACGTTCGATCGCGGAACCGCATACGGGGCATTGCGTCGGCATCACGAACTCGTGCGCGTCGGCCGGACGCCGGTCGAGCAGCGCGCCGACTACCTCGGGAATCACGTCGCCCGCACGCCGCACAATCACCGTGTCGCCGATACGGATGTCCTTGCGACGTACTTCGTCCTCGTTGTGCAGCGTCGCGTTCGTCACGGTCGCGCCGCCGACGAACACCGGCTCCAGCCGCGCGACGGGCGTGATCGCGCCCGTGCGTCCGACCTGCACGTCGATGGCGACGAGCTTCGTCAACGCCTCTTGCGCAGGGAACTTGTGCGCGAGCGCGAAGCGCGGTGCGCGTGAAACGAAGCCCAGCGTGTCCTGCTGGTCGCGGCGGTTCACCTTGTAGACGACGCCGTCGATGTCGTACGGCAGCTTGTCACGCTTCTCGCCCACCTTCTGGAAGAAGCCGAGCAACCCTTCGGCGCCCTGTACGACCGCGCGCTCGCTGTTCACGGGCAAGCCCATCTCGTGATACCAGTCGAGCAGTTCGCTGTGCGTGGCCGGCATCTCAATGCCGTCGAGCACGCCGATCCCATACGCAAAGAACGACAGCGGACGCTGCGCGGTGATCTTCGAATCGAGTTGCCGCAAACTGCCCGCCGCCGCATTGCGCGGGTTCGCGAATTCGCGCTGTTCCGCGTCACGCTGACGCTGGTTCAGCTTGTCGAAATCGCGCTTGAACATCAGCACTTCGCCGCGCACGTCGAGCAGCTTCGGCACACGCTTGCCCTTGAGCTTCAAAGGTATCGAGCGGATGGTGCGCACGTTCTCCGTCACGTCCTCGCCCGTCGCGCCGTCGCCGCGCGTGGACGCCTGCGTGAACTGGCCGTCCACGTAGCGCAGCGAGATGGCCAGACCGTCGAACTTCAGTTCGCACGCGTAGTCGACACTCGCCTCATGCAGCGCGTCCGACACGCGCTTGTCGAAAGCCGCGATGTCTTCATCCGAAAAGCCGTTGTTCAGCGACAGCATCGGCAGGTCGTGTACGACGGGCTGAAAGCCGTTCGCCACTTCGCCGCCGACCCGCTGCGTGGGCGAATCCGGTGTGATCAGATCGGGATGCTCGCTTTCGACCTGCTGCAGTTCCTTGAACAGCTTGTCGTATTCCGCGTCGGGCAAGTCCGGCTGGTCGAGCACATAGTACGCGTGGTTCGCGCGCTCGAGTTCGGCGCGCAGCCACAACGCCCGCTCGGCGGGTGCGCTGGTTGCTGGATCAGGGACGTTGGTTCGGGCCATGCTGTCGGCGTTTCGCGGATGGTAACGGGATGTCAGATTATCTCAGGAAGCGCTTCCTGTCGCATCGGCCGGATGGCCAGTTTCGTGCGCGCGCAAACCCAGGCCGAACGTATTCCTACAAGTCCTGGCCGATCGGCCAGTTCGCGCGCAAACCGTTGACAGCGCGCGGCTCGCAATGCGACCTTGTCGCCTGCCGTCCATCGCGTGCTTCTGTCCACAGCGGCACGCATCGACTGGGAGAACCTATCGCCATGTCCGCTATCGTCGTCTGCTTTGTCCATTTCGTCCGTTGCCTGCTCGTGCTTCTGGGAGCGCTAGCCCTTTTCAGCGCGCGAGGCGCAATGGCAAGCGAGCAGGTGGTCAGCGTGCCGCTCGCGGAGGGCACGTCGATCTCCTATCTACTCACGCAGCAAGACGGCAGCGCGCCGCGTTGGGTCCTCGTGATGTTTCCAGGCAGCGCGGGCGATCTCGAACTGTCGCAACAGCCCGACGGCGCGATCCGCATGCGCGAGAAGAACAACTTCCTGATTCGCGCACGCCAGCTCTTCGTGGACGCGCAATTCGCAACGGCAATCGTCGATGCCCCGTCCGATCAACCCGGCGGCTACTCCGACGCGTTCCGCGCGTCGCCGCGCTCCGCGCAGGATCTCGCCCAGGTCGCAGCCAGTCTGCGCAACCGCTTCCCGCAGGCGAAGCTCGTGCTGGTCGGCACCAGCCGCGGCACGATCTCGACGGCCTATGTAGGCCGCGCGTTGCCCGACGTATGGGACGCCGTCGTGCATACCTCCACGCTCAGCAGTCCCGCGCGCGGCCAGGCCACGCCGTTGATCGGCTTCGATTACGGCGCGATTCGTCCGCGCCAGCTATTCGTGCAGCACGCCGATGACGGCTGCTTCCTCTGCTCGTACGAAGCGCTAAGACGCATCGCGGAGAGCGGCCAGTACGCGCTGATCACCGTGCATGGCGGCGACGTGCGCGGCAAACCCTGCGAGGCGCTATCGCATCATGGGTTCTATGGAAGGGACGAGGCGGTGGTCGCCGCGATCAAGGCGTGGATCAGCGGCCAACCGTGGCAGGACGACGTGGGATGAAGCCGTCCGCAGAGTGCGCTGCGCAAGGCAACTACGCGAATCGGCAAGTCAAAATGAAAACCGCCTGAAGCGGCAGCGCGCGTCAGGCGGTTTGTATAGTTGCGACGACGCTTCGTCGCGTAACAAGTGTCGTGCGCTTACTGGCTGAACAGTCGCCGCGTCGCTGGCGAGCCAGCGGGAATCCCCGCCTGCTCGAGCTTCGCATAAAGCGTCATCAACTGCTGCTCGATCGCGAGCAGCGCGCTTTCGGGCAGCGGCCGGCGGCCATCGTCGACCACGCGCCCGCCGATACGCTCGGCCAGCGACTTCGCGTAGTCGCACATCAGGCGGAACGGCAGGATGTCTTCATCCGCGACGGGCACGTCGAGCACCAGCGTGATCATCTGGCCGCCCTTGTACGTGAGATCGTCGCGCAGGAAGTTGGTGTCGCCGAACTGCAGCATGAACACCGGACTTTGCTTGGCGTCAAGCTTGACGAAGCGCGTGCCGTCGCGCGACAGCAGCAGTCCGTCCTGCGACGCGACGGCCTGCACGTAGTTGGCCGACCATGGCGCGCCATCGGACAGCACGTTGATCGACAGTTGCGCGTCGCATTGCGCGGCAAAGCCGTCGAGTTCGCGCGCCATCGACACCGTTTCCATCATGTCCGGAAACTCGGGCGATGCATCGAGCGCGTCGGCGAATTGCTGCACACCCGTAACGAACTCGGAGAACTCCAGCTCGTTGAGCGGGCCGCTGCGGTTCGCAAGCTGCGCGGCCGCGCGCAGGTCTTCGTAGCGCACGCCGTTTTGCAGCAGTTCCCACGCGCCGCCGCCTTCCGGCTTGCCTTCGATATGCACCGGCTTGCTGCCCGCGCGGCGCAGACGCTGCGCGAGCGGCAGCACCTTGTCGCCCGTCACGGGCGACGAAAGCCTGATCGGCACGATGCAGTCGATACGTCGATCGACAATGGCCGGCGGCGCCGACGAAATCGTCGTGGCGGCGGGCAGAATCGGCTCGTTGCGCTCGTCGTCGGCTTGCACCTCGGCACCCGGCTGCGCGGCCTCTTCATCTTCGGGGAAGCCGTTCGGCGACGTGTTCTCAGCCTGGATATCCGCAGGGGTATCGAGCGGCGCGACGCCGCCGAAAGTCGGCTCGACGCGAGCGGCTTCCGCCTGCTCGCCCGCAGTGGATTCACGGCGCGTCGTCGGGCGCGCCGGCTCGATGAACGGGCTTTGCTCCATCTGGTCGTCCCGGACGAGCGGGTCCGCCGCATCGGCGGGCATCGGCCGCGGCATCTTGCGGCGCACCTTCGCGCCCTGCCACGCGTTGTAGACCACTACTCCCCCGACCACCACGGCGCCCGCGCCAATCAATCCGAGTGTCAACTCGTCCATGCACGCTCCATCTGCAATTCTTTTCGTCGTTGCGCGCTACGCCGGATTCGCGCGGCTGACACGTGGCACCGAAGGTGGCACGTGCCGCCGCTGCGGGCGCAGACGCGCAGCGAGTTCTTCTGTTTCAGCAACACCCGCGCACAACCAAAGCCGCACGCGGGTGGACGTTTAAACGATATTCTGGACAAATCCCGCAGCCGTTTCCATGTCGACGGCCACGATCCGCGAGACGCCCTGCTCCTGCATCGTCACCCCGATCAGTTGCTGCGCCATTTCCATCGCGATCTTGTTGTGGGAAATGAACAGGAACTGCGTCTTCTCCGACATCGCGCGCACGAGGTTCGCGAAACGTTCGGTGTTCGCGTCGTCGAGCGGCGCGTCCACTTCGTCGAGCAGACAGAACGGCGCCGGATTCAACTGGAACATCGCGAACACGAGGGCCGTCGCCGTCAGCGCCTTTTCACCGCCCGACAGCAGGTGAATCGTCGAGTTCTTCTTGCCCGGCGGCTGCGCCATCACCTGCACGCCGGCGTCGAGAATCTCGTCGCCCGTCATGATGAGTTTCGCCTGGCCACCGCCAAAGAGACGCGGGAACAGCTCGCCGAAATGATGGTTCACCTGGTCGAACGTGCCTTGCAGCAGCGTGCGCGTTTCCTGGTCGATCTTGCGGATCGCGTCTTCGAGCGTTTCGATTGCGTTGTTCAGGTCGGCCGATTGCGCGTCGAGGAAAGTCTTGCGTTCCGACGCCGCCTTCAGCTCGTCGAGCGCGGCCATGTTGACGGGGCCGAGCGCGGTGATCGCGTTGTTGATGCGCGTCACTTCGCCCTGCAGATACGACGGTTTCATGTCCGACGTGAGCTTTGCCTGCAGGTCGGCTTCGTCGACACCCGCCGCCGTCAGCTGCTCGATGAACTGCTCGGCGTTCAGGCGCGCGGCCTGTTCCTTCAACTGCAATTCGGTGATGCGGTCGCGCAGCGGTTGCAACGAGCGTTCAGTGGTCAGCCGCAGTTCGTCCAAAGCGCGCAGCTTCGCGGTCAGATCGTCGAGTTCGAGACGCGCCGCGTGCAGCGACTCTTCTTTCGCGCGGCGGATTTCGAGCGCGTCGTGCAAACCCGTGTGCGCTGTCTGCTCGTTGATCGTTTCGAGTTCGGCGCGCGCGTCTTCGAGCGAACCGGCGACGCGCTCGCTCTGCTCATGCGCGACCTGAATACTGCGCTTCAGCTCGTCGATACGGTTCGCCGAGTTGCGCGCGGCAAAGCGTGCATCGGTGGCGGCGCGGTCGAGCTCTCGCGCTTCGTTGCGCGCGTTGCCAAGTTCTTCATCGAGCGATTCGAACGCAAGCTGGTTGTCTTCGAAACGCGCCTGCAACTCGGCGAGTTCGCCGTCGTGGCGCTCGAAGTTCGCTTCCGATTCGGCACGCAACGCGCGTTGTTCGTCGATCTGCGCGGTGATCTCTTCGAGTTCCTCGCTGATCTGCGTGCTGCGCTGCGTGTAGCGTTCGTGCGCCTGCGTGAGCTTGAGCACGTCCATCTGCAGCGCGTGTACGCGCTGGGTCGCGCGCTCGGCTTGCTGGCGCACTTCCGTCAACGCATTCGATGCCTGCGTATGCGCGGCTTCCGCGCGAATCGCGGCTGCCTTCGCCTCTTCGGCGAGCAGCGCCTGCGCGCGCACCTGGCGCGTCAGGTTTTCGATTTCCTGCTGACGCGCGAGCATGCCCGCCTGCTCGGAATCGGCCGCGTACAGTTGCACGCCGACGCGCGTCACGACGTGCCCGGCCTTCACGACAAACGCGCCGCCTTCCGGCAGTTGCGCGCGCATCGACAGCGCCTGGGGCAGATCGTCGGCGATGAACGCGTTGCCGAGCCAATCGTTGAGCACCGCGCGGATACCGGCGTCGTCGATGCGCACCAGCGACACCAACGGTCGCAGCGACGGTGGCGCAGCGACCGGCTGACCGGCCGCGGGCGGCGCGTAGAAGGCGAGCTTGGCGGGCGGCGCGTCGCTGACGAAGTGCTTCACCCAGTCGAGATTCGACACTTCGACCGCGGCAAGACGCTCGCGCAGCACAGATTCGAGCGCGGTTTCCCAACCGGCTTCGACATGCAGCTTCTTCCACAGACGCGGCAGCGCGCCAAGCTCGTGCTTGTCGAGCCACGGCTGGACCTTGCCTTCCGTCTGCACGTTTTCCTGCAACTGGCGCAGTGCGGCCAGACGTGCTTCGAGCTGATGGATCTGCGCGCTTTCCGCCTGCACGCGATCTTGCGCGGCGCGGCGCTCGCCGTCCAGACGCGGCAGCGTGTCCTGTGCATCGGCGAGACGCGCTTGCGCTTCGCTCAGAATCTCTTCGTGCTCGGCAAGCTGCATGCGCAACTCTTCAAGCTGCGCCTCGTCGGGCGCGTCCAATCCGCCCGCTTCCGTCTTCAGACGTTCCTGACGCTGCTGCAACTGCTGCAACTGCTGGTCGGCGTTGCGCTGGTGCGCGGCTTCGAGCTTGAGCGCCTGCTCGGTCTGCGCGATACCGGCGCGTTCCTCGTTCAGTTGCGATTGCGCATCACGCCAGCGCGCTTCGAGCGCGGGCATCGCGTCGTGCTTCGCGGCCGCCGTCTCTTCGGCGATCACAGCCTTTTCTTCGCCTTCCCCAAGCTGGATTTCGGCGTCTTCGAGATCGTCCTGAGCCTTTTGCGCCTGCGCGAGCCACTGCTCGCGCTGCGCCGTCAGCGCGGCGATCTGCGCCTGCACGCGGTTGCGCGATTCGACGATGAACTTGATCTCGGCTTCGAGGCGGCTCACCTCGGCGTTCGCTTCGTACAGCGCGCCTTGTGCGCCCTGCATCGCGTCGCTGGCCGAATAGTGCGCGACGCGCAGCGTTTCGAGTTGCGCTTCGACTTCGCGCAGCTTCGCCGTATGCGCTTCGAGGTCGATCTGCGCCTGTTCGATGGCGCGCTTCTGCTTGTCCTGCTCGGTGCCCGCTTCGTTCTTGCGCAACAGCCACAACAGGCGCTGCTTTTCTTCGCCTTCGGCCTGCAGATCCTTGTACTTCGTCGCAACGACGGCCTGCGCTTCGAGCTTTTCCAGATTCGCCGTCAGTTCGCGGACGATATCCTCGACGCGCGTCAGATTCTCGCGCGTGTCGTGCAGACGGTTCTCGGTTTCGCGGCGGCGTTCCTTGTACTTCGACACGCCCGCGGCTTCTTCGAGAAACACGCGCAGTTCTTCGGGCTTCGCCTCGATGATCCGCGCAATCATGCCCTGCCCGATGATCGCGTACGCGCGCGGGCCGAGACCCGTGCCGAGGAAGATGTCCTGAATGTCGCGGCGGCGCGCCGGGAGATTATTGATGTAGTAGCTCGACGTGCCGTCGCGCGTCAGCACGCGCTTGACGGCGATTTCGGCATACTGGCCCCACTGGCCGGCGGCACGGCCGTCGGCGTTGTCGAACACGAGTTCGACGCTGGCGCGGCTACCCGGCTTGCGCGCCGTCGAGCCGTTGAAGATCACGTCCTGCATCGACTCGCCGCGCAGCTCCGAGGCGCGCGATTCGCCGAGCACCCAGCGCACGGCATCGATGATGTTGGACTTGCCGCAACCGTTGGGACCGACCACGCCGACGAGCTGGCCCGGAACCTGGAAATGCGTGGGATCGACGAATGACTTGAAGCCAGCGAGTTTGATCGAGGTCAGACGCACGGCGATTTCGCTGTTTGAGAAATAATTTATGGAAACGGAACGCGCGGGTTCATCTGCGAACCGCCATCGGGTTCACACCCCGACTGACGGCACGATGGAGCGCGAGCCCGCTGCGATTCCGGCGCCGCGGTGCGCCCTACGCTGCACCGCCGGCCAATGAGGGGCAATCATACCATCGCGCGTGGGCGATTCTTACCGTTGCCATCGGCGTTTCCATCCTTGCCGGCGTCCGTCTTCTCCGCAGGCTTCGCCCGATGCACCCAGCTCGACAGCGCCGACGCCAGCACGATGCACGCGCCGCCCGCCCATTCGCGCGGACCGGGCACTTCGCCCGCGAACAGCCACGCCGTGAGCGCTGTGATGACGATCTCGAACAGCATGATGATCGACGCCCGGTTGGCCGGCACGCGCGCGAGTCCGTATTGCACGAGCATGTTGTTGGTGGCCAGCACGAAGCCGATCGCGAGCACGAGGAACACGGCCATGCCGATGTGCTCGCCCGTCGGCGGCGCGGGCATCGATTCGAAGAAAGATGCGCAACCGCCAAAAATCGCCGCGCCACCGAAGATCACCGCCGTACGCATCTCCGCCTTCATGCCGGGCAGCACGCGGCTCGTCTTGAGGGTCAGCACGTTGCTCATCGCGAAGGACATGCCCGCCGCGAGCCCCGCCCATTCAGCGAGACTGCCGGGCACGGGAATGCCGAGCTGCGGCGACCACAGCATCATCATTGCGCCCGCCAGCGACAGCGCAGCGAGCCCCGCGCCCGCCCACGTCAGCCGCTCGTGCAGGATGAAATGCGCGAAAAGCGCGGTCCATGCGGGCGTCAGATAGAACAGCAGCAGCACGCGCATCACCTGGCCGTGGATCGCGCCCCACACGAAGCCAAGATTGGTGATGCCCGCGAACAGCGCGAGCGCGGGCAGCAGCCAATGCCAGCGGACCGTCCTGATCGCGCTGCGCCGCACGAGCAGCACGAACAGGCACCCCGCGCCGCTCGTCAGCGCGCTCGCGGCCGTGCCCGTCACGCCAAGCGCGTGGAGCATGCGCAGCGGATACCAGACCATGCCCCATACCGACGCGCCCAGCATGATCGCGAGCGTCGGCCATGCGTGGCCCAAGGTGTTGCGAAGCGGGAGATTCATCGCGCGATGCTCCCGCCGATGTCCAGCGTGTATTGCATGACTGCCTTGCGTTGCGTGTTGCCCTTGTTGCCCTGTGTATTCCCGGCGACGGCGGCGCGTGATCGCTGCCAGCCTTTGCCGCTGAATTCTTTACCGTTGCATCCGGTGACTGCCCGCATTGTGTCTCCACTTTCTTCTTTGTGCCGGGCGCATCGCGTTTGGCGCGCCCATCTCGTTCCCGGCGCCGCAAAGCCTTGTCCAGATGGCCGATGCGCCGTGCCGCGGCCCGCCGACACGCTATAATCGATCGCTCGTCGCCGGTGCCGCGCAGCCGCTTCGATGCCACCGCATCCAAGGGCCTGCGCATCGTGTCCGCCGCGCGCCGCTTTCGCTGTGTCAGCCTGTGTCAGTCCGACAATCCGTCCTGCAACACGCCGAACCTACGCCGAACCGCCAAGTGAATCCGCTACTCGACTCCCTTCAGTCTTATCCCTTCGAAAAGCTGCGCCTGCTCTTCAAGGACGTCACACCGCCCGCCAGCCTTGCGCACATCAGCTTCGGGATCGGCGAGCCGAAACATCCGACGCCCGAGCTGATCAAGAAAGCCGTGATCGATTCGCTCGGCGGTCTCGCGGCCTATCCGCTCACGCTCGGCACGCCGGCGCTGCGCGAAGCCATCGCGAAATGGGTCACGCGGCGCTACAACCTGCCGCCCGTCGACCCCGCCACCCAGGTGCTGCCCGTGTCCGGCTCGCGCGAGGCGCTGTTCGCACTGGCGCAGACGGTGATCGACCCGAAGAAAAACGCCAGGGGCGAACCTGCGATCGTACTCTGTCCGAACCCGTTCTATCAAATCTACGAAGGCGCGGCGCTGCTGGCGGGCGCGCAGCCATACTTCGCCAACAGCGACCCGAAGCGCAACTTCGCGTGCGACTATTCCGCCATTCCCGATGACGTCTGGGCGCGCACGCAGCTGCTCTACGTCTGCTCGCCGGGCAACCCGACGGGCGCCGTGCTGACGCTCGACGACTGGCGCGAACTGTTCGAGCTGTCGGACCGTCACGGCTTCGTGATCGCGTCGGACGAATGCTACTCGGAGATCTATTTCGACGAGGCGCGTCCGCCGCTCGGCGGTCTGGAAGCGGCGCACAAGCTCGGCCGGGGTTTCGAGCGGCTCGTGATGCTGTCGAGCCTGTCAAAGCGCTCGAACGTGCCGGGCATGCGCTCGGGTTTCGTCGCGGGCGACGCGGCCATTCTCAAGCAGTTCCTGCTATACCGGACTTATCACGGCGCCGCCTTGTCGACCGTCTTTCAAACTGCGAGCATTGCTGCGTGGAGCGACGAGGCGCACGTGCGCGAAAACCGCGCGATGTACGTGCAGAAGTTCTCGACCGTCACGCCGATGCTCGCCGACGTGCTCGACGTCAAGCTGCCCGACGCCGCGTTCTACCTGTGGGCGAACGTCGCGCGCACGGGCCTGACGGACGACGAGTTCGCCCGCCGCCTGTACGCCGACTATAATGTGACGGTTCTGCCCGGCTCGTATCTCGCGCGCACCGCGCACGACACGAACCCTGGCCGCGACTTCGTCCGCCTCGCGCTGGTCGCGGGCGTCGACGAATGCACGGAGGGCGCGCGGCGCATCGTCGAGTTCTGCCGCTCGCTGAAAAGCTAGATCCGGCATTTCTCACACGTCGCAGGGAGCGCCGCCGCTGCGCTCCACCCTCACCCGCTTTCCGATTTCAACCTTCTCGAAAGAGCACCACGAACATGTCGCAACAACTTCAGCAGATCATCGATACCGCCTGGGACAACCGCGCCGAGCTGTCGCCGAAGGCCGCGCCCGCCGACGTGCGCGAAGCCGTCGCGCATGCCATCGAGCAACTCGACAAGGGCGCGCTGCGCGTCGCCGAAAAGAAGGATGGCGACTGGGTCGTCAACCAGTGGCTGAAGAAGGCCGTGCTGCTGTCGTTCCGCCTCGAAGACAACGCGCCGATGCCGGCCGGCGGTTACTCGCAGTTCTACGACAAGGTGCCGTCGAAGTTCGCCAACTACACGGCTGAAGACTTCGCCGCAGGCGGCTTCCGCGTCGTGCCGCCCGCCATCGCGCGCCGCGGCTCGTTCATCGCGAAGAACGTCGTGCTGATGCCGTCGTACACGAACATCGGCGCCTACGTCGACGAAGGCACGATGGTCGATACGTGGGCCACCGTCGGCTCGTGCGCGCAGATCGGCAAGAACGTACACCTGTCGGGCGGCGTGGGCATCGGCGGCGTGCTGGAGCCGCTGCAGGCCAACCCCGTCATCATCGAAGACAACTGTTTCGTCGGCGCGCGCTCGGAAGTCGTCGAAGGCGTGATCGTCGAAGAGAACTCGGTTATTTCGATGGGCGTGTACCTCGGCCAGAGCACGAAGATCTACGACCGCGAAACGGGCGAAGTCACGTATGGCCGCATTCCGGCTGGCTCGGTGGTGGTCGCGGGCAACCTGCCGTCGAAGGACGGGTCGCACAGCCTGTACTGCGCCGTGATCGTCAAGAAGGTCGACGCCAAGACGCGCGCGAAGGTCGGCCTGAACGAACTGCTGCGAGGCGACTGATGGCGCGCGGCGCGAAGACGACCGTCTACGGCATTCCGAATTGCGACAGCGTGAAGAAAGCGCGCGTGTGGCTCGAGGAACACGGCGTCGAGTTCGAGTTTCACGACTTCAAGAAGGCCGGCGTGAATGACAAGCTGATCGAGGACTGGCTCGAGGATGTGCCGCTCGATCAGCTCATCAACAAGCGCGGCACGACCTGGCGCGGCCTGTCGGACGTGCATAAGGCCGAGGCCGACACGACGGCCGGTGCGATCGCGCTGATGATCCACAAACCGTCGATCATCAAGCGGCCCGTCATCGTCGTGAACGGCCGCGTGAAGACGCTGGGCTTTTCGGCGGAAAACTACGCGTCGCTGTTCGCCTGAGCTTTCTGCGCTTCAACGCACGCAGGTAAAAGCTGTTGCCGGCCCCTTCGGGCCGGCATTTTTTCACCCTGGATTCAAGCGTGACCGTTGGCCACGCGTCTCATCTGCTGGTTGGAAGGAACTGAATCGATGTCCGGCACACTTGCCCTTACCGAAGCCCTGATCGGCCGCGCGTCCGTCACGCCCGACGACCAGAACTGCCAGCGCCTGCTGATCGAGCGCCTGTCCGCAATCGGCTTCGAATGCGAAACGATCGAATCGAACGGCGTGACGAACCTGTGGGCCGTCAAGCGCGGCACCGCGGGCCAGGACGGCAAGCTGCTCGCGTTCGCGGGTCACACCGACGTCGTGCCGACGGGCCCGCTCGATCAATGGACCTCCGCGCCGTTCGAGCCGACTCACCGCGACGGCAAGTTGTACGGACGCGGCGCCGCCGACATGAAGGCGTCGATTGCCGGCTTCGTGGTGGCGAGCGAAGAGTTCGTCGCCGCGCATCCGCAGCATCGCGGCTCGCTCGCGTTGCTCATCACGAGCGACGAAGAAGGCCCGGCGACGGACGGCACCGTGAAGGTCGTTGAAGCGCTGCAAGCGCGCGGCGAGCGTCTCGACTATTGCGTGGTGGGCGAGCCGACGTCGAGCGTGCAGTTCGGCGACATGGTGAAGAACGGCCGCCGCGGCTCGATGTCGGGCAAGCTGACCGTCAAGGGCGTGCAAGGGCACATTGCCTATCCGCATCTCGCGAAGAACCCGGTGCATCTGCTCGCGCCCGCGCTCGCCGAACTGGTCGCCGAGCACTGGGACGCAGGCAACGAATATTTCCCGCCTACCACCTGGCAGGTTTCGAACATCCATAGCGGCACGGGCGCGACCAACATCATTCCGGGTCACGCGGAAGTGATGTTCAACTTCCGCTTTTCGACGGCGAGCACGGTGGAAGAACTGCAAAGCCGCGTACACCAGATTCTGGACAAGCACGGCCTCGAGTACGACCTGAAGTGGACCGTGAGCGGCCAGCCCTTTCTGACGCCGCGCGGCGAGTTGTCGAATGCGCTGGAAAGCGCGATCCACGCCGAAACGGGCCTCACGACGGAACTGTCCACCACGGGCGGCACGTCCGATGGCCGGTTCATCGCGCGCATCTGCAAGCAGGTGATCGAATTCGGCCCGTTGAATGCGAGCATCCACAAGATCGACGAACATGTCGAAGTTGCACATATCGAGCCGCTCAAGAACGTCTATCGACGCGTGCTCGAACAACTGATCGCCTGACGGAGGGCCCAGACCATGACTCATCCGTTTTCCACGGTTCGCGATGTGCTGCGCCATGCGGTGTCGCAGTTCAACCAGGCCGACCTGGCGTTCGGCCACGGCTCGTCGAACGCTTATGACGAAGCCGCGTATCTCGTGCTGCACACGCTGCATCTGCCCATCGACCTGCTCGAGCCGTTTCTCGATGCACGCCTCACGTCCGAAGAAATCGACGCGGTGCTGAAAGTGGTCGAGCGGCGCGCGAAGGATCGCGTGCCCGCCGCCTACATCACGCAGGAAGCGTGGATGCACGGCTATCGCTTCCATGTCGACGAGCGCGTGATCGTGCCGCGTTCGTTCATTGGCGAGCTGCTGCAGGATGGCTTGCAGCCGTATGTCGAGGACCCCGAACAGGTTGGCGCGGTGCTCGAACTGTGTACGGGCTCCGGCTGTCTCGCGATTCTCGCGGCGCACGCCTTCCCGAATGCCGACATCGATGCCGTTGACCTGTCGCCCGCCGCGCTCGAAGTCGCGGCGCGCAATGTCCACGACTACCAGCTCGACGAGCGCGTGGCGCTCTTCGAAGGCGATCTGTATGCGCCGCTGCCCGAGCGCCGCTACGACGTGATCATCACGAATCCGCCGTACGTGAACGCGGAATCGATGAAGGCGCTGCCCGCTGAATACAAACACGAGCCGGAAATGGCGCTCGCGGGCGGCGCGGACGGCATGGATATCGTGCGTCGCATCATCGCCGATGCACGCAACTGGCTGACCGACGAAGGCGTGCTGGTGATCGAGATCGGCAACGAGCGCGCGCATGTCGAAGCGGCGTTCGGCGGCCTCGACCTCGTGTGGATGTCGACCAGCGCCGGCGACGACAACGTGTTCCTGATCCAGGCCAGCGATCTGCCCGGCAATTGAGGCCGTCAGGTGCTCGCAAGCGCCTGATCGTCGCACACCACGACGCACGCCACCCGCCTGGGTGCCGTGCGTCGAATGCTTTTGGGCCCGTGCATTCGATGTGCATAAGCATCGATTTGCGTAAAAGGCCGTCACGCTTTGACGACGGGCTGACCGCGACGCCAGCGCTTTCGGTAATATGAGCGCGACCGCGCTGCTGTAGCCCGGCAATGTAGCCAAGTAAACGAGCCCGGCCTCGACAAGTGCCGCCACGAAGTCAACTACGCGCAGCGGAAGGCCGACGCTCGCACGCTTATGCAATTCGATCTGCTTCACATCGGCACGCTCGTGTTTCTCGCCCATGCGCTGGGCGTGATCGCGGCTTGCCACGCCATCCTGCACACCCGCACATCGCAAGGCGCGATCGCGTGGGCGGTGTCGCTCGTCGCGATGCCGTATCTGACGCTGGTTCCGTATCTGTTCCTCGGGCGCAGCAAGTTCGCCGGTTACGCGGACGCGCGCCGCCTCGAGAACGAAACGCTGCGCACGCGCGCGCATCCGCCTGAGTGGGACACGGAAGCCTCGTCGCACGGCCGTCCGACGGAAGTGCTCGGCCATCAATTCGTGCGCTCGCTCACGCGCCTGTCCGGCATGCCGTTTCTGCCGGGTAACCATGTGCGCACGCTCGTGAACGGCGAAGCAACGTTCGCCGCGATTCTTGATGCGATCGAAACCGCGCAGCACTACATCGTCGTGCAGTTCTTCATCGTGCGTGCCGACGCGCTCGGCGAAATGCTCAAGGACGCGCTGCTCGCGAAGGCCGCGCAAGGCCTGCGCGTGTATGTGCTGTACGACAGCATCGGCAGCTTCGACCTGCCGCATCGCTATGTCGCGTCGCTGCTCGCGGGCGGCGTGCAGATGCATCCGTTCGCGACGAACCGGCAGTTCGTCAACCGTTTCCAGCTCAACTTCCGCAATCACCGCAAGATCGTCGTGGTGGACGGCGAGCGCGCGTTCGTCGGCGGACATAACGTCGGCGTCGAGTATCTGGGCGGCAAGCCGCCCCTGTCGCCGTGGCGCGACACGCATATCGAAGTGCGCGGCCCCGCCGTCGCCAGCATCCAGTTCGTGTTCACGGAAGACTGGTACTGGGCCACGCAGGATCTGCCGGTCTTCGACTCACCGCCGCCCGCGAGACCCGGCGATGGCATGCACTGCCTCGTCGTGCCGACAGGCCCGGCGGACAAACAAGAAACCTGCTCGCTGTTCTTCGTCGAAGCAATCAATGCGGCGCGCGAGCGTGTCTGGATCACCACGCCCTACCTCGTGCCCGACGAAGCCGTGTTCGCCGCCTTACGGCTCGCGGCACTGCGCGGCGTCGACGTGCGCATCCTGATTCCGAGCCGGCGCGATCACCGCGTCGTGTTCGAGGCGTCCAAGCTCTACGCGTACGACTCGATACGCGCGGGCGTACGCGTGTTCCGTTACCGGCCGGGCTTTCTGCATCAAAAGGTGGTGCTGATCGACGACGTCGCGGCGGCCGTGGGCAGCGCGAATCTCGACAACCGGTCGTTTCGCCTGAACTTCGAGATCATGGTGCTGACCGTGGACCACGGCTTTGCGCACGAAGTCGAAGAGATGCTGCTGCGCGACTTCGCCGAATCGTTCGAGATCGACCGCAGCGAGTATCGCAACGCGCCGGCACTGCGGCGCGTGTTGATGCATGTCGCGCGGCTCTTCGCGCCGATCCTGTGACGCGTGCTTACAGCAGCGCTTCGATGTCGTCTGTGATCGTTTCGGGCTTCGTGGTCGGCGCGTAGCGCTTGACGACCTTGCCGCTGCGGTCGACGAGGAACTTCGTGAAGTTCCATTTGATCGCTTCGATGCCGAGCACGCCGGGCGCCTCGTCTTTCAGAAATTTGAACAGCGGGTGCGCGTCCGAACCGTTGACGTCGATCTTGTCGAACATCTGGAACGTGACGCCGTAGTTCTTTTCGCAGAATGCGCCGATCTGCGCGGCGTCGCCGGGTTCCTGCTTGCCGAACTGGTTGCACGGAAAGCCCAGCACCTGCAGCCCGCGCGCCGCGTACTGCTCGTGAAGCTTCTGCAAGCCCGCGTACTGCGGCGTGAAACCGCATTCGCTCGCCGTGTTGACGATCAGCATCACCTTGCCGTCGTAGCGGTCGAGACTGACCGGCTCGCCGCCCAGTGTGCTCGCCGAAAAGGAATAAATAGAAGTGTTGTCCGCTGCCATGTGCCGCCCTCCAGGAATGTCGTTAGTGTAGGTGTTTCGATGCCGCGCGCCACCTGGCCGATCGGCCAATGCCTGAGCGCGCGCCGCGCAGTCTAAAATAGCGTTTTTCTTCGAGCCGGCCCTGCTGTGATCCGTTTTAACCAGTTCAGTCTCGCGCGCGGCACGAAGCCGCTCTTCGAACAAACCACCTTCACGCTCAATCCCGGCGAGAAGGCCGGTCTCGTGGGCGCTAACGGCGCGGGCAAATCCACTTTGTTCTCCGTGCTGCTCGGCGAACTGCACGCGGACGGCGGCGATGTTTCGATCCCGCCGTCGTGGCAGATCGCGCACGTCGCGCAAGAGACGCCTGCCGCCGACAAGACCGCGCTCGACTACACGCTCGATGGCGACGCCGCCCTGCGCGCGATCGAAGCGCGCATTGCGGTGGCGTCCGCCGCGCACGACGGCGCGGCAGAGGCCGAAGCGCACGCCGCGTTCGCCGACGCCGACGGCTACACGGCGCCCGCGCGCGCCGAGGCATTGCTGCTCGGCCTCGGCTTCACGCTCGAACAGACGCGCGCGAGCGTCGGCAGTTTCTCAGGCGGCTGGCGCATGCGCCTGAACCTCGCGCAAGCGCTGATGTGCCGATCGGACCTGCTGCTGCTCGACGAGCCGACCAACCACCTGGACCTCGATGCAATCGTCTGGCTCGAAGACTGGCTGCACCGTTATCCGGGCACGCTGATCGTGATCTCGCACGACCGCGAATTTCTCGACTCGATCTGCAATGTTACGCTGCATCTGGAGAACCAGCAGATCAAGCGGTACGGCGGCAACTACTCGCAGTTCGAAGTGCTGCGCGCCCAACAACTGGCGCTGCAACAGAGCGCTTACGAAAAGCAGCGCAAGACCATCGAGCATCTGCAGAGCTATGTCGACCGCTTCAAGGCGCAGGCGACCAAGGCGCGCCAGGCGCAAAGCCGGATGAAAGCGCTCGAAAAGATGGAGCTGATCGCGCCCGCGCATATCGCGTCGCCGTTCACGTTCGAGTTCCGCGCGCCCAATTCCGCGCCCAATCCGATGATGGTGATGGAAGACGTGCGCTGCGGTTATCACGCGGTGGACGGCGGCGAGATTCCCATTGTCGATCGTGTCGCGCTGTCCATCCAGAACGGGCAGCGCATCGGCCTGCTCGGCGCGAACGGCCAGGGCAAGTCGACGCTGATCAAGACGCTCGCGGGTACGCTGGCGCCGCTCGGCGGCCATGTGCGCGAAGGCAAGGGTCTGCAGATCGGCTACTTCGCGCAGCATCAGCTGGAAACGCTGCGGCCCGACGATTCCCCATTGCAGCATCTGGCGCGGCTCGCGCCGGACACGCGCGAGCAGGAATTGCGCGACTTCCTCGGTAGCTTCAACTTCTCCGGCGACATGGCGACGGCCGCCATCGCGCCCTTCTCCGGCGGCGAAAAGGCACGTCTCGCGCTGGCGCTGATCATCTGGCAGAAGCCGAACCTGTTGCTGCTCGACGAACCGACCAATCACCTCGACCTCGAAACGCGCCACGCTTTGACTATGGCGCTCGCGCAGTTCGAAGGCACACTGATTCTCGTGTCGCACGACCGGCATTTGCTGCGCGCCACCACGGACCAGTTTATGCTCGTCGCGAAGCACAAACTGCAGCCATTCGACGGCGATCTCGACGACTATCGCGACTGGCTGCTGCAACATGCCGCCGAACAGCGCGCGGCGCTCAAGGCAGATGCTTCGAACGGCGACGTGAACGGCGCGGATGCCTCGGTGAATCGCAAGGAGCAGCGCCGTCTCGAAGCGGAAACGCGCCAGAAGCTCGCGCATCTGAAGAAGCCGTTGCAGACTCGCATCGCGAAGATCGAAAAGGAAATGGATGCGCTGAACGCGGAAAAAGCGACGCTCGATACGTTCGTCGCCGATCCCGCCAGCTACGCCGCCGAGCAAAAAACAAAGCTGACGGAAGCGATACGCCGTCAGGCAGATGTCACTGCACGACTCGAAACGCTCGAAGCCGACTGGCTCGAAGCGCACGAGGAACTCGAACAAATCGGCTAACGGCCCCTTCGCCGCCGCGAAGGAACAGACAGGGAATCGAGGCCGCGCCAGCAATCGATGGGAGGGCTGGGCATTGTCGTCTACTGCCGCACTGAAGGGCTTGCGCGTGCTCGATCTGACACGCCTGTTGCCTGGTCCCGTCGCGACGCTCCGGCTCGCGGAAATGGGCGCCGACGTTTTGAAGATCGAAGCGCCCGGCGCCGGCGACGCAACGCGCACGATGATGCAAAGCAGCACCGACCGCGTGGCGGGACGACCCGGCGCGTTCTACCGGCTGGTGAATCGCGGCAAGCGCGAAACGCGGCTCGACTTGAAGTCCGAAGGCGGACGCACCGTGCTGATGGCGCTCGCGCGCGAAGCGGACGTGCTGATCGAAAGCTTCCGGCCCGGCGTGATGGAGCGGCTCGGCCTCGGCTATGACGTGTTGCGCGTGATCAACCCGAAGCTCGTCTACTGCGCGATTTCGGGGTACGGCGCGGATGGGCCGTTCGCGCAGCTGGCCGGGCACGATCTGAATTACATCGGCTATGCGGGCGTGCTCGACCAACTGGCGTCGCGCGACGGCGCGCCGATCGTGCCTAACTTCCAGATTGCGGATCTGCTCGGCGGCGCGCTGTCGGCGGTCAATCAGATTCTCGCCGCGCTGTGGGCCGTTGCGCGCGGCGGCGATGGGCGGTTCGTCGATGTGTCGATGGCGCATTGCACGTACGCGAACAACGTCGTCGCGCAAGTCGCGCTCGCCAACGACGGCACGGCGCCCGTCGCGGGCAGCAGCCTGCTCAATGGCGGCGTGCCCTGCTACAACCTGTATCGCACGCTCGACGGGCGCTGGCTCGCCGTCGGCGCGCTCGAACTCAAATTCTGGGAAACGCTGTGCATGGCGCTCGACCGCCCCGACTGGGCGACGCGCCACTGGAGCCTCGGCCAGGCGATCGCCGGACCGGACGCGGTGCAGCTGATCAAGGACGTGGCCGACGTAATCGCCACGCGGGCGCTCGACGAATGGGCCGCGCTGCTGGTGCCGCTGGATTGTTGCGTGTCGCCCGTGCTGACGCCGGCGGAAGCCGCCCAGCATCCGCTCTTCAATGCGGCCGCGCGCGAGGCGCTGATGGAGCAGCAGGCAAGCGACGGGGAATCGGACTAAGGCGCCTGGCGGGCGCGGTGAGCGCCGTGAGGCCGCTTTAACGCCGCGGCAAGGTCTGCCGTGGCTCCCGCTCGTCGTCGATCAACCGGTGCTTGCGGCCTTCCACATGATGCCGGATGGTCGCCCGCACTTCATCGGCCGTCACATCTTCCGCGACCACACGCCGCGAAATCTGCCCCGTCGTGTCGATCCATTCGACGATCCGGCAGCCGCCGCCCCAAAGCCCTTGGATGGGCGCGGATACGCGGCAGCCGCGCAGGTTCGAGAGAAACTCGGCTGAGGATTCATGGGACTGTTTCAAGACGCTTCCTTTTTCCGCTCGTGACATTCCATTTCACGAGGATAGGGAAAACGAAAGTCGCTTGGGTTACAGCCGCGGTTGAGAAATTTACAGCGGATTACGCCAGAAAGCCGACGCGATCCGCAGACGTCTGAGTCCGGCTTATTCGAGCGTTCGGATACGGTCGATGGCCTGCTCGATGCGCTCGACGGCGATCACCTGCAATCCGTCGATGGGTTGCTTCGGCGCGTTCGCCTTCGGAATCAGCGCAATCGAAAAGCCGAGTTTCGCGGCTTCCTTCAGACGTTCCTGACCGCGCGGCGACGGCCGGATTTCACCCGCCAATCCCACTTCGCCGAATACGATCAGCCCCTTCGGCAGCGGCTTGTTGCGCATCGACGAATGAATCGCGAGCAGCACGGCGAGGTCGGCGGCGGGTTCAGTGATCTTCACGCCGCCCACTGCGTTCAGGAACACGTCCTGATCGAAACAGGCGATGCCTGCGTGCTTATGCAGCACGGCGAGCAGCATCGCAAGGCGGTTCTGTTCGAGGCCGACGGCCAGCCGGCGCGGATTCGGCACGTTCGCCGCATCGACGAGCGCCTGCACTTCGACCAGCAGCGGCCGCGTGCCCTCTTGCGTGACCAGCACGCACGAGCCGGGCACGATCTGCTCGTGCTGCGACAGGAACAGTGCCGACGGATTCGCGACGCCGCGCAAGCCGCGTTCCGTCATCGCGAACACGCCCAGCTCGTTGACGGCACCGAAGCGGTTCTTGAACGCGCGCACGAGCCGGAACGACGAATGCGTGTCGCCTTCGAAATACAGCACGGTATCGACGATATGCTCGAGCACGCGCGGGCCCGCGAGGCTGCCCTCTTTCGTCACGTGGCCGACCATGATGATGGCCGTGCCCGACTGCTTGGCGACGCGCGTCAGTTGCGCCGCGCATTCGCGCACCTGCGCCACCGATCCTGGCGCGGACGTCAGCGCTTCCGAATAGATGGTCTGGATCGAGTCGATCACGGCGACGTCCGGCCTTTCGTCGGCGATGGTCGCCTGGATTTTCTCCAGCTGGATTTCGGCGAGCAGCTTCAGCTCGCTGGCGTGCGAGCCCGGTTCGAGCAGCGACAACCGTTGCGCGCGCAACGCAATCTGCGCCGCCGACTCCTCGCCGCTCACATAGAGCGCCCGCCGTTCGCTGGCGATTTCCGCAAGCGACTGCAACAGCAGCGTCGATTTGCCGATCCCCGGATCGCCGCCGATCAGCACGACGCCGCCCGCCACCAGCCCGCCGCCGAGCACGCGATCGAACTCGCCGACGCCCGTCGAAAAGCGCGGCACGTCCGAAGCATGAATCTCGGCGAGCCGCTGCACCGGCTGGCTCTTGGCGAGCGCCTGGAAGCGGTGCGCGGAAGGCGACTCCGCAACCGACTCGACGAGTGTATTCCACGCATGACACGCAGGGCACTGGCCCTGCCACTTCGGCGACTGCCCGCCGCATTCCGTGCAGATGTACAACGTTTTTTGTTTAGCCAACTTGTTTTGTCACGCGTCGTGGTTCTTGATGTGGATTATTCGGCACGCACAGGCACGCGCGGTGCGACGGCGCACATCAGCTCGTAGCCGATTGTGCCGGCTGACTGCGCAACGTCGTCGATGGGCAACTGCGCGCCCCACAGCTCGACGCGCGAGCCGACATTCGCCTGCGGACACGGCGTGAGATCGACGGTGATCATGTCCATCGACACGCGCCCGACGATCCGCGTACGAATACCGTCGACGATCACGGGCGTGCCTTCCGGCGCGACACGCGGATAGCCGTCGGCGTAACCGCACGCAACGACGCCGACGCGCATGCCTGCGCGCGCGGTGAAAATCGAGCCGTAGCCAATCGTGCTGCCTTCCTTGAGCGTCTGCACCGCGATCAGTTCCGAGCTCAGCGTCATTGCCGGTTGCAGGCCCGTGTCCTTGATCTCCGCGCTCAAGCCCGAGGGCGACGCGCCGTACAACATCACGCCCGGGCGCACCCAGTCGAAATGCGCCTCCGGATACCAGAGCGTAGCGGCCGAATTGGACAGGCTGCGCGCGCCCGCGATGCCCTGCGCGCCGCGCTCGAACGCTTCCATCTGATGGGTGATGCCGCGCTCGCTGTCAGCGTCCGAGAAATGGGTCATCAACGTGATCTGGCCCACGCCCTGGCAGGCCCGCGCGCGCTCCCACGCGGCGCGGAACTTCTCGGGCGTGTAGCCGAGCCGGTTCATGCCGCTGTTCATTTTTAGCTGGATATTGACGGGCTTGGACAGACGCGCCATTTCCAGCATGCGCAATTGCTCGTCCGAATGCAGCGCCGTGGTCAGGCTGTAGCGGTCGATGACGTCGATATCCGTCGGCCGGAAAAAGCCCTCGAGCAACAAAATTGGCCCGGCCCAGCCCAATTCACGCAACTTCACGGCTTCTTCGAGGTCGAGCAAACCAAAGCCGTCGGTTGCGCGCAAGCCCGGGAACGCTCGCGCGAGTCCGTGACCGTAGGCGTTGGCCTTGACGACGGCCCAGATTTTGGACTTCGGCGCATAACGGCGGGCAACTGCGAGGTTATTGGCGAGAGCGGCGGTATGAATCGTGGCTGAGACTGGGCGCGGCATGGGATATTTTCGTAAAGACATTGTCGAATCAGCAGCTTACAGGGCGTTTGCAACGCCCCCGAGGCAACCGCGACAATGCGATCAAGGATTCTGCTAGTCGGGATTCGGCTATTTTCGTGATATAAAGCCGTGCGCACAACCCATTTCGAACGGAATAAGCCCGGACGCACACCTCACGGCCGGGGCGGACAGACCGCAGCGAGGAAAGCATCGCATCAGATGAAAAAAGGTTTTTACACCATTATGGCCGCGCAGTTTTTTTCGTCGCTGGCCGACAATGCGCTTCTGATCGCTGCTATTGCACTGCTGAAAGATCTTCACGCCCCGAACTGGATGACGCCGCTGCTCAAGCTGTTTTTTGTGCTGTCGTACGTCGTGCTCGCGGCTTTTGTCGGCGCCTTCGCGGACTCCCGTCCGAAGGGCCGTGTGATGTTCGTGACCAATACGATCAAGGTGGTCGGTTGCCTCACGATGCTGATTGGCGCGCATCCGCTGCTGGCATACGGCATCGTGGGCTTTGGCGCCGCCGCCTACTCGCCCGCCAAATACGGCATTCTCACCGAGCTGCTGCCGCCTGACCGCCTCGTCGCCGCGAACGGCTGGATTGAAGGCACGACCGTCGGCTCGATCATTCTCGGCACCGTGCTCGGCGGCGCACTGATCAGCCCACATATTGCATCGCACGTCATCAAACACACGCCGTCCGCGATCCATACGCCGGCGGAAGCTGCGATGCTCATCATCATCCTGATCTACATCATTGCCGCGCTCTTCAATCTGCGCATTCCCGACACGGGCGCCCGCTATCCGCGTCAGGCGCACGGACCGATCAAGCTCATCACTGATTTCGCCGACTGCTTTGTCGTGCTGTGGCACGACAAGCTCGGCCAGATTTCGCTCGCCGTCACGACGCTGTTCTGGGGCGCGGGCGCGACGCTGCAATTCATCGTGCTGAAGTGGGCGGAAGTGTCGCTCGGCATGTCGCTGTCGGAAGGCGCGATCCTGCAGGCCGTGGTCGCCGTGGGCGTCGCGGCGGGCGCGATGATCGCGGCCGCGCGCGTGCCGTTGAAGAAGTCGCTGTCGGTGCTGCCCGTCGGCATCATCATGGGCATCGCGGTGATGCTGATGGCTTTCTATACGAAGCATATGTTCCCGTCGCACTGGGGCTTTTACTTCGGCAAGATGCACGTCCCCGGTTATCTGATCTTTGCCTATATCTTCCTGATGATCGTCGGTGCGCTGTCGGGGTTCTTCGTCGTACCGATGAATGCGCTGCTCCAGCATCGCGGGCACGTCCTGCTGTCGGCGGGTCACTCGATCGCCGTGCAGAACTTCAACGAAAATCTCTCCGTGCTCATCATGCTGTGCCTGTACGCCGTGCTCGTGTGGCTCGACGTGCCCGTCGCGATCGTGATCGTGCTGTTCGGCACCTTCGTGTGCGTGATGATGTGGCTCGTGATGCGCCGCCATCAGGCGAACCAGCGTGCGTTCGATTCCGTGTCGCTGATCGGCGAAGCCCGGCACTGACGCGGCACTGACACCCGCCGCTGCCGCATCTTCGCTGCCGCCGCGTATCCGTCCTGTCCCAGCGCGCCACGCGCGCTCCGCTTTTCAGGTTCTTCCATGACCCGACCGATTCCCAACGTCCTGACGATCGCCGGCTCCGACTCCGGCGGCGGCGCCGGCATTCAGGCCGATATCAAGGCTTTCTCGGCGCTCGGCGCGTACGGCGCGAGCGTGATCACGGCATTGACGGCGCAGAACACGCGCGGCGTGACGGCCATCCACACGCCCGACCCCGGCTTCGTCACCGCGCAACTGGATGCCGTGTTCGACGACATCCGCATCGACGCCGTGAAGATCGGCATGCTTGCGAACGCATCGATCGTGCGCGCCGTCGCCGACGCGCTGCGCCGTCACCAGCCGAAGCATGTGGTGCTCGATACCGTGATGATTTCGAAGAGCAATCACGCGCTGCTCGCGCCCGAAGCCGTCGACGCCGTGCGCAGCGAACTGCTGCCGCTCGCCGATCTGCTGACGCCGAACCTGCCGGAAGCGGCCGCGCTGCTGGGCACATCGAGCGCGACCGATGAAGCCGCGATGGTCGATCAGGGCGAAGCGCTGCGCAAGCTGGGCGCGCGCGCGGTGCTGATGAAAGGCGGCCACCTCGCCGCCGCCGACAGCCCCGACTGGCTGATTCAGGACAGCGGCACGATGCGTCTCGCCGGTCCGCGCGTGCCCGTCAAGAATACGCACGGCACGGGTTGCTCGTTGTCGTCGGCGATCGCGGCGCTGATTCCGCAGCGCGACGACCTCGCGAGCGCCGTCGCCGATGCGAAAGTCTGGTTGACGGGCGCGCTAGAACAGAGCGGCCGACTCGACGTCGGTCATGGCGTCGGGCCGGTGCATCACTTCTATCGCTGGTGGTAGAACGCAGCCGCTGAGCGCTTTGTCAGCGGGCCGTCTGCTCGCGTGCAAATGCCTGCGCCCGCTCGGGCCAGTCGTCGGGCACGATGAAGCCGCGCGAGCGCTCGGTCCACAGTCCATCAGCACGCTCGACGAACGCTGCGACCATCGTCGGGCCGGTCTGTTGCGCGAGTTGCTGCGCGAGCGCATCCGCTGATACGAAGCCCGGCGCGTGACGCCCATCGCGCACGCGCGGCGCGAGCCATTCGAGCCTTGGCAGCAGCATCCACGCATCGGCCTGCGTGCCGGAAAACGACGGCCACTCGGCGCGCGTCGTCCACCATCCGCGCGCGTGCGTAGGATCGATTTCGATGGGGTCGCGCTCCGCAAGGCCATTCCGATAGAACAGCCACCCCTTGACGAACATCTGCGGGTCCCACGGACCGCGATGTCCGAGCGACGCAAACTCTTCGCGCGCGCTGAGCGGCAGTTGATGATCGAGCAGATGCGCGAGCTTCAGATCGAAGCGGTCCTGCAGATTCGGGCCCACGTAGTCGGCCAGTTCGCCGCGGCCATCGCCTGCGTGCAGATAGCATTTGACGGCCAGTTCCCAGTGCAGCCGCCTGCCCGCCTGCGTCTCGACGAGAAAATCGCATTCGCCGAGCGTGACGCCGGCGCGGCGCAACGCGACGTTCGCCGCGATCAGGCGCGCCGCCGGACCCTGCTGCAGAAACCATCCGAGCAGGCACTCGGCGTAGCGCCCGAGGCGCGTCACGCGTGCCGCCGCAATATGCCGATGCAACGCGGCGGGGTCGGCGTCCTGCGCTTCTAGCCAGTCCAGCGATGCAGCGACTTCATCGGGCGATTCGAAGGGTGTCGCGAGCACACCGGGTGGCCGTTGCGCGCGCAACAGGTCGGGACTGAACAGCAGCCACGCGATGTCGCGCACGGCGGCATCGGCGAGCGCATCGAGCCGGGCCGCTGACGGCGCCTCGAACGAAGCGGTCGGCCCGGCGTCTTCGCTCATTTCGGCCCTTCTCCTTGCGCGGCTGCGTTGCGCCACGTGTCGCGGGCAAGGCACAGGTCCTGCCAGGACTTCGACTTGTCGCCGAGGCTGCGCAGCAGATACGCGGGATGGTAGGTGACGACGACGGGCACGCCTTCATATTCGTGAACGCGTCCGCGCAGCGACGAAATGCTCGCCTCCGTCTTCAGCAGGCTCTGCGCGGCGAAGCGCCCGAGCGCCACGATCAGCTTCGGCTTCACGAGCGCGACCTGGCGTTGCAGATACGGCTCGCAGCGCGCGACTTCGTCCGGTTCCGGATTGCGGTTGCCGGGCGGCCGGCACTTGATCACGTTCGCGATGTAGACGTTCGTGCCGCGCGCGAGATCGAGCGATTGCAGCATGTTGTCGAGCAGCTTGCCCGCCTGGCCGACGAACGGTTCGCCCTGCTTGTCCTCGTTCTCGCCGGGCGCTTCGCCGATCAGCATCCAGTCGGCTTCGCGATTGCCGACGCCGAACACCGTGTTGGTGCGCCGCTCGCACAGACGACAGCGTTCGCATGCCGATACGCGGGCTTCGAGCGCGGGCCAGTCGAGCGTATCTATGGACGGCTGTCCGGGGCTGTCCGCTTTGGCTTCTATCTCCGACGTATGCGAAGGCGGTTCGGCGGGAAGGTCGTCGAACCAGGCAAAGTCGTCATCGGATGACGGCGGCGGCGCGTCCGATGCGGGAGGTGGCGCGCGGCGGGATTCGGGCGCATGCGCCGCTTGCGCTTCGGCTCGCGCGACGGGTTTGATTGCGGGCTCAACGATGTCGCCCGACATTGCAGCGCCCGACTGCGCTTCGATCGAACCGGTTGCTTGCGCGCGCACCGTTTCATTGCTTCCGGCCGCGGCCCTATCGGCGCGTGCAAGCGGCGCTTCGCTCACCGCAGTATCGGCGGCGCTTTCGGGTGCAGGCTCGACTGCCGCGTCCTGCGTGATCCCGCGACGCACCCACCTCGCCGCCAGGCCGAGTTCTTCCAATGCAGATTCATGCAGCGCCATCTGCGCCCTCCTTCGCGAAACTGAAACGCATGACGATGGCGTCCTCCCGGCTGCGATGCCGCGCCGGATAATAGTTCTTACGACGGCCAATCGACGTAAAGCCAAAGCGCTCGTACAGCTTGATCGCGCGATGGTTCGACGGCCGCACTTCGAGCAGCATGCCCGCGAGCTTTTCGCCGTGCGTGACGCGCACGGCTTCGCGCAGCAGCGCGAGTCCCGCGCCCGCATGCTGCGCCACGGGCGCGACACACAGATTCAGCAGATGCATTTCATCGACGACGGGCATCAGCACGCAATAGCCGATCAGCGTGCCCGTCACGTGCCGCAGGCACATGCCGAAGTAGCCGTTGCGCAGCGAGTCTTCGAAGTTGCCCCGGCTCCATGGAAACTCGTAAGCGAGCTTTTCGACAGCGGCGACCTCGTCGAGATCACCTTCGGTCATCGGCGACATGTAACGGTCCGCCAGCAACACACCGCTCATCGCGTGCCCTCGTCGTGCGCGGTTTGGGCCGCCTGGCCCGTTTTACCCGATTTACCAGCTTCGGACTCGTTGCCCGGCTGCCCCTTCAGCGCTGCCGCTGCCTGCACTTGCGCCGCTTTCGCGGCCATGCGCTCTTCCGTGGTCTGCGCAACCTTGTCGCGGATGTACTCCGGCGCGGCCTGGTCGGCGGGCAGCGTACGCCCCGCGCGGAACGCCCGCAGCGCGGCGAACGCAACCGGCAATGCGTGCGGCACGGCTTCCCGATCGACGCTACGCGCCGCCGATACCGCCGTGAGCCGCTCGCCAAAAGCGGCAGCAGCATTGCCCGCGAGCGCGAACGGCTGATCCGGCAACGCGAGCGCATCCGGCGCGCCAAGCGACGCGGAATGAACCGTACGCCATTCGCCCGCGCCGTCGTCCCACGCGTAGTCGGCCCAATAGACCTCGTCCATGCGGGCGTCGAGCGCGGCGAGCACGCGTGTTACCGACGGATCGCGCAGCCGTACGCTTTCGGCGCACGCGAGCAGCGTACCGATCGGCACCACCGGGCAATTCAACCCAAACGCGAGACCCTGCGCGACGCCCGTCGCGGTGCGCAAACCCGTGAACGAGCCGGGACCCGAGCCGAACGCAATCGCGTCGCAGTCGGCGAGTGCGAGACCCGCTTCGTCGAACAGTTCGCGAATGGCAGGCAGAAGCCGCGTGCTGGAGACGGCGCCCGTCGCTTCGTGACGCGTCCACACGCGCGGTTCGGGCGCAGGCGCGTCCGCATCGGCCGATGACGCAGCGTCGGCGGATTCGGCGGACAGGAGTGCGACCGAGCAGAATTCGGTCGAAGTATCGAGGGCAAGCAGCACGATTTTCGTCATGACCGCTATTGTAATGCGGCACCCTGCATCGCCGGATGCGAACAAAACCCGACGCGTGCCCGACAGCCGCGCCCGGCGTTTGGAAGAATCGCTCCAGCCTCCCGGGGCCGCGCGCCGCGCATCGCTTGTTATGATCGACGCCCTATCTCGAATAAAGCATGGAGAATCTGATGAGCGACGTGGACGGTCTCTTCGCCAAGGCACTGGAAGATGTGAAGCAACTGCCGGAGCGTCCGGGCAATCTCACGCTGCTGCGCCTGTACGCGCTCTTCAAGCAGGGCACCGACGGCGACGTGCATGGCGACAAGCCCGGCTTCACGGATATCGTCGGCAAGTACAAGTACGATGCGTGGGCCGCGCTGCAAGGCACCGCGCAGGAAACGGCCAAACAGCAATATGTCGAGCTGGTCGAATCGCTGAAAAACGGTACGGCGGCCTGATACGGAACGCATTGAAGGCGCGGCTAAGCATCCATTCTTCTCACGAATTAGCCCCCTTAATTCGGAAAGTTCTTAACGGTGGCGCGGTGCAGCAAAAATCGGTATAATGCTGGCTGCGCTTCACCGCTTATGTCCGGTCTGTTCCGGAGACGCTGCGGAAAAGCGTCTCGTAGCGTTTTGCTCCAATCCAGTTTAGAACCTGTCCCCTCCTGCATGGCCCTACGGGCCGTCAAGTCCAGGCTGGCGGCACGCCAATTCCGGCATGTCGCATTCGATACAGCTTCTAACGAGAAACTCGCCTTCATTGTTGCGAGTTGCCCCCGTTTTTCGATTTGCTCGCTGATTTTTTGCTCGCTGAATCCGACGACTTGGGTATGCCGATTGGCGCCGACGTGTTACTTCCCATGTTTCAAGGATTCTCATGACTTCGAGCAATACCACCAGCCCGCTGAACGCCATCGCCGAACAAGCCCTCGGTCTCGACACGCCGGAAACGGCCGTGCAAGCCGTTGAAGCTGAAGGCCCGACGTTCGCTGAGCTGGGTCTGTCGGCGGATATCGTCTCTGCGCTGACGGCAGCCGGCTACAAGACGCCGACGCCCGTCCAGCAGCGCGCCATCCCCGCCGGCATTGCGGGCCGCGATCTGCTGGTGTCGAGCCCGACGGGTTCGGGCAAGACGGCCGCGTTCATGCTGCCCGCCATCGAGCGCTTCGCGCAGCTGCAAAAAACGCTGGCCAGTCAACCGCGCGAGCCGCGCAGCGACAGCAACGCCGGTGGCCGTGGCCGCCGTCCGATGCCCGTCGCGCGTCCGGGCCTGCTCGTCCTCACGCCGACTCGCGAACTCGCGATGCAGGTGACGACGGCAGCATCCACGTACGGCAAGCACCTCAAGCGTCTGCGCACCGTCAGCATTCTGGGCGGCGTCGCCTACGGCCAGCAGCTGATGCTGCTGGCGAAGAACCCCGAAATCCTGGTCGCCACGCCGGGCCGTCTGCTCGACCATCTGGAGCGCGGCCGTATCGACCTGTCGCAACTGCAGATGCTCGTGCTCGACGAAGCCGACCGCATGCTCGACATGGGCTTCATCGACGACATCGAGACGATCGTTGCCGCGACGCCCGCCACGCGTCAAACGATGCTGTTCTCGGCCACGCTCGACGGCAAGATCGGTTCGCTGACGGGCCGCCTGCTGAAGGATCCGGAGCGTATTGAGATCGTCCAGCGCATGGAACAGCGCACCAACATCGCGCAAACGGTGCATTACGTCGACGACCGCGATCATAAGGACCGCCTGCTCGACCATCTGCTGCGCGCCGACGGCCTCGACCAGGCCATCGTCTTCACGGCGACGAAGAGCGACGCCGACTCGCTGGCTGGCCGTCTGGCCGACGCCGGTTTCGAATCGGCTGCGCTGCACGGCGACCTGCCGCAAGGCGCGCGTAACCGCACGATCCGCGCACTGCGCGAGCGCCGTGTGCGCGTGCTGGTGGCGACCGACGTTGCTGCGCGTGGTATCGACATTCCCGGCATCACGCACGTGTTCAACTACGACCTGCCGAAGTTCGCTGAAGACTACGTACACCGTATCGGCCGTACGGGCCGCGCGGGCCGCTCGGGCATCGCAGTGAGCCTCGTGCATCACGCCGAACAGGGCGCGCTGAAGCGCATCGAGCGTTTCGTGCGTTCGCCGCTGCCTGTCAACGTCGTGGAAGGCTTCGAGCCGCGCAAGTCCCCGCCGGCTAACGGCCGCGGTGGTTTCGGCGGCGGCCGTGGCCGTCCGGGCGGCGGCAATGGTGGCCGACGCTTCGGCAGCGGCGGCGGCAAGCCGGGCTACGGTGGTTCGCGTGACGGCAACAGCGGCGGCAATGGCGGCGGCAATGGCGGCGGCTACGGCGCGCCGCGCGAAGCCGGCAGCGGCGGTGGTCGCAGCTGGGGCAACAACAAGCCGGCAGGCGGTTCGCGTGAAGGCGGCTTCGGCGGTGGCAACCGCGAAGGCGGCTATCGTGGCGGCAATCGCGAAGGCGGTTTCTCGCGTGACGGTGGTTTCGGTGCTCGCCGCAACGACGGCCCGCGCAACACGCGCCGCGGCGACTAAATGTCGCGCAGGCGCCTCACACGGCGCCTGACTCATGCGGGCAAATCTGCCGCATCCCGAAAAACCGACGCCCCGGCGTCGGTTTTTTTCGCCCCAGCCATGATTTCACGATACGAAAAAATTTTCTGCGTCGTAAAAAATCGTGTTGCACGGCACAACCGGCGCTATTGCAACATGGAAAATTCCATTTCTCATTGCGAAACGTGTTACGTAACCCATTGAAAATCATAAAATAAAAATCGCCGAAAAAGCCTTGATGGTGTCTGTCCCACCTAGCGCCTTACGCCTAGACTCTTATATAAGACTTCACGAAACGAAACGCCTTCGGCGGTCTCGCTTCGCGGAGGTCACGAGTCCACCGAACCCACTTACAAGGCAAAAGGAGCACACCATGACGCGCAACGACCAGGCAAAGCAGCTTCAGCAACAATGGGAAACGGACAGCCGCTGGAAGGGCATCAAGCGCAGCTTTACCGCGGAAGACGTCGTGCGCCTGCGTGGCTCGCTGCAAGCCGAGCATACGATCGCCCGCCACGGTGCCGAGAAGCTGTGGAATGACATGCACGAACAGCCGTTCGTCAACGCGCTCGGCGCGCTGACGGGCAATCAGGCGATGCAGCAGGTCAAGGCCGGCCTGAAGGCGATCTATCTGTCGGGCTGGCAGGTTGCGGGCGACGCCAACGTGGCAGGTGAAATGTATCCCGACCAGTCGCTGTATCCGGCGAACTCGGTGCCGCTCGTCGTGAAGCGCATCAACAACACGCTCACGCGCGCCGATCAGATTCAGTGGTCGGAAGGCAAGAATCCCGGCGACGAAGGCTATATCGATTACTTCGCGCCGATCGTTGCGGACGCGGAAGCCGGTTTCGGCGGCGTGCTGAACGCGTTCGAGCTGATGAAGGCGATGATCGAAGCGGGCGCGGCGGGTGTGCATTTCGAAGACCAGCTGGCGTCCGTCAAGAAGTGCGGCCACATGGGCGGCAAGGTGCTCGTGCCGACGCGCGAAAACGTCGCGAAGCTGACGGCCGCGCGTCTGGCCGCCGACGTGTGCGGCGTGCCGACCGTGCTGATCGCCCGCACCGACGCGGAAGCTGCCGATCTGATCACGTCGGACGTCGATGACAACGACAAGCCGTTCCTCACGGGCGAGCGCACGGTGGAAGGTTTCTACCGCACGAAGCCGGGCCTCGACCAGGCCGTGTCGCGCGGTCTCGCGTATGCGCCGTACGCCGATCTGATCTGGTGCGAGACGGGCAAGCCGGACCTCGAATACGCGAAGAAATTCGCCGAGGCGATCCACAAGGAATTCCCAGGCAAGATGCTGTCGTACAACTGCTCGCCGTCGTTCAACTGGAAGAAGAACCTCGACGACGCGACGATCGCCAAGTTCCAGAAGGAACTCGGCGCGATGGGCTACAAGTTCCAGTTCATCACCCTCGCCGGCTTCCACGCGCTGAACTATTCGATGTTCAACCTCGCGCACGGCTACGCGCGCCAGCAGATGAGCGCGTTCGTCGAACTGCAGCAGGCCGAGTTCGCCGCCGCCGAAAAGGGCTTCACGGCCGTGAAGCACCAGCGCGAAGTCGGTACGGGCTACTTCGACGCCGTCACGCAGACGGTCGAGCGCGATGCATCGACGACGGCCCTGCACGGCTCGACGGAAGACGAACAGTTCTTCGATAACAAGAAGGTCGCCTGAAGCGTCTGACGTCCTCCGACGTCGGCGGATTCAGCGGCCGGAAGATACGCGCCTCTCACTCGCAGCATCATGAAAAACGGCCCCGCAGAGGGCCGGTTTCCATCACTTCCAAGGAGGAAGGTCAGGCGGTCTGTCCATGACGCCCGATATGAATGAGACGAACCTGAGAGAGAACTTAATAGACACACTCGACGGCAAGCCACATCGGGCTGCTGCTTTCACAAATCGCGCGCCGGCTATCCGCTGGCGCGCGTTCTTTTAGACACACCGGGTGAAGACCCGGCATCCGCAAAGAACGCGGCCGAAAACGCTCATCACCGATAGACGATCACCGGAATTTTCGTATGTGTGAGCACGCGCTGCGTCTCGCTGCCGATCAGCAGACTGCCAAGTCCGCGCCGCCCATGCGACGCCATGAAGATCACGTCACAACCGCCCGACTCGGCCGCTTCGATGATGCCCAGATACGGCGACGGATGCACGCTCGTCTGGCTCGTGCATTCGACACCCGCGCCGCGCGCGGCCTCCTCAACTTCCTGCAGATGCTGGCGCGCCTCGCGCTCGCTGCGGTCCTGAAAATCCACGGGCGGCTCGATCACGACTTCGGAAAACGGCGAGTACGGATATTGCGGCAGACACGCGTACGCAGTCACGCGCGCGCCGACGGCCTGGGCGAGATCGATCGCGCCGTCGATCGCCTTCTTCGACAGGTCCGAACCATCCGTCGGAACGAGGATGTGCTTGAACATGGTGCCCTCCGTCGTCGACTGCAGGTGTGGAATGCGCGCTCATGCCATTCGCGGCCTCGCAACCTGGCGAGCAGGAACGCGAATGCCGGCATGCGCGTGCAACCGCCTGCGCCGCAGCGGTTGCGATGCCGCGCGGCGGGCTGTCAGAACGATTGTAGTGCGCCGAAAAGTCGCGCAAGCGGCGCGTGCGGGCATGTCCGCATATCGGAAACCCGCGCGCGATCCGGGCTTCGCAGCACGGCGCGCGCCGCGCTCAGCCCCAATACGCGGGATTGCCGTACGTGTGCTTGAGGAAATCGAGAAAAAGACGCACGCGCAACGGCAGATGCCGCCGCTGCGGAAACACCGCGTGAATGCCGATGGGCGGCGCGGCGAAATCGTCGAGCACGCTGACGAGGCGCCCCGCCGCGATATCCATGCCGACTTCCCACCACGAGCGCCACGCGAGCCCATAGCCTTCCAGACACCATTCGTGAAGCACCGCGCCGTCCGAGCATTCCATCGTGCCCGACACCTTGATCGTGACGACCTTGTCGCCCTGCTGGAACACCCAGCCGCGCTGCTGGTTCGCGCTTGCGCCGAGCGCGAGACAGTTGTGATGCGCGAGATCGGCGAGCGTCTGCGGTGCCGGGCGGTGCGCAAGGTAAGTCGGAGATGCGACGCATACGCGCTTGTTCTCACCGAGTCTCAACGAGACAAGCGACGAATCAGGCAATTCACCAAGCCGTATCGCGCAGTCGAACCCTTCGTTGACGAGATCGACCATGCGATCGGACAGATCGAGAGAGATCGATACGTCGGGATGCGCGACGGTGAACGCGGGCACCAGCGGCGCGACGTGCCGCCGCCCAAATCCTGCGGGCGCCGACAGGCGCAGATGGCCGCTCGCCTTCACGCCGCCCGCTGACACACTCGCCTCGGCATTCTGCATGTCGTGAATGATGCGCTGACAGTCTTCCAGAAACGCCGAGCCCTCGTAGGTCAGCGTGATGCGGCGCGTGGTGCGCACGAGCAGCTTGACGCCGAGCCGCTCCTCGAGCGCGTCGATACGGCGTCCGATGATCGCGGGCGCAACGCCTTCGGACTGCGCCGCCGCCGACAGGCTGCCGCGCGCCGCGACGGTCACGAAAGTCTCGATCTGTTTGAAGCGGTCCACGGCGGATAGTGGCGCGTCGATCGCGCACGAATAAGAGGTCGCGTCAGATTAGGTTGATGAAAGTAAAAGATCAAGTGATCTTTAGAGTCTTTTTTAGTACAAGCCGTCACGAATAGAATCGATCCTGACCTCTGATGGAGCGCACGGCAATGTCGGCCACAACGACACTCTTCCCCAAGGCAGTGATTTTCGACGCATACGGCACGCTGTTCGACGTGCATTCCGTCGTCGCTGCCGCGGAGCAGATGTTTCCAGGCCACGGCGATGCGCTTTCGCAGTTGTGGCGGCAAAAACAGATCGAATACACGCAGCTGCGCACGGCCTCCGATCCCGCCGGTGCGCGCTACGAGCCGTTCTGGAACATCACGCTCGACGCGCTGCGGTTCTCCGCGCGCAAGCTCGGCCTCGCGTTGAACGCGGCCGGCGAAAAACGCCTGATGGACGAATACGCATGCCTGTCCGCGTTTCCCGACGTGCTACCCGCGTTGCGCCAATTGCGCGACGTGCGTACAGCGGGACGCCACGAGCCGATTGGTCTCGCGATCCTGTCGAACGGCAATCCGCAGATGCTCGACATCGCGGTGAAGAGCGCGGGCATGTCCGGACTGTTCGATCACGTGCTGTCGGTGGACGCCGTGCGCGCGTTCAAACCGGCACCCGCGACCTATGCGCTCGGCACGCAGGCATTCGGCGCGACTGCGCGCGAGATCGTGTTCGTGTCGTCGAACGGCTGGGACGCGAGCGGCGCGAACTGGTTCGGCTACACCGTGTTCTGGCTCAACCGCCTGGGCGCGCCCGCCGAAGAACTCGGCGTCACGCCGCACGGCACAGGCAGGAGCATGAGCGATTTGATGACGTTTATCGAACACCAGACGTCGTCCGGAAAACCAGCGAAACGGGAAACAGGCAGCCGCACGCGCCACAGCCCTGGAGCATGACGGCAGCGAACCCCGTGAAGCAACGCAGTGGCATCACCACGCATTTTTGAAACTGACCGACCAAGGAGAAATCATGGCGAACACGTTGTCGCTCCCGCAGGGCATGACCATCACCGGCGACATCAAGCCCGGCTTCGAAGCGATTCTGACGCCGCAAGCGCTCGAACTCGTCGCCAGCCTGCACCGGACGTTCGAGCCGCGTCGCCAGCAACTGCTGAAAGCGCGCGTCGAGCGTGCGCAGCGCCTCGACGCGGGCGAGCGCCCTGACTTCCTCGCCGAGACGAAGAGCATCCGCGAAGGCGACTGGACAATCGCCCCGCTGCCGCAGGATCTGCAACGCCGCCGCGTCGAGATCACGGGTCCCGTCGATCGCAAGATGATCATCAACGCGCTGAACTCGGGCGCGGACTCGTACATGACCGACTTCGAGGATTCGAATGCGCCGAGCTGGGACAACCAGATCACCGGGCATATCAACCTGAAGGAAGCGGTGCGGCGCACGATCTCTCTGGCGCAGAACGGCAAGTCGTACACGCTGAACGACAAAATCGCGACGCTGATCGTGCGTCCACGCGGCTGGCATCTCGACGAGAAGCATGTGAGCGTCGACGGCCAGCGCGTGTCGGGCGGTATCTTCGACTTCGCGCTGTTCCTGCATCACAACGCGAAGGAGCAACTGTCGCGCGGCACGGCGCCTTACTTCTATCTGCCGAAGCTGGAGAGTCATCTCGAAGCGCGTCTGTGGAACGACATCTTCGTCGCCGCGCAGGAAGCCGTGGGTGTGCCGCGCGGCACGATTCGCGCGACCGTGCTGATCGAAACGATCCTGGCTGCGTTCGAAATGGATGAGATCCTGTACGAACTGCGCGAACACAGCTCAGGGCTGAACGCCGGACGTTGGGACTACATCTTCTCGGCGATCAAGAAGTTCAAGAACGACAAGGACTTCTGCCTGGCCGACCGTTCGCAGATCACGATGACCGTGCCGTTCATGCGCGCGTACGCGCTGCAACTGCTGAAGACGTGCCACCGCCGCAATGCGCCCGCCATCGGCGGCATGAGCGCGCTGATTCCGATCAAAAGCGATGCGGCCGCGAACGACAAGGCGATGGCAGGCGTGCGCTCGGACAAGGCGCGCGATGCGACGGACGGCTACGACGGCGGCTGGGTTGCACACCCGGGACTCGTGCCCATCGCGATGGAAGAGTTCGTGAAAGTGCTTGGCGACAGGCCAAACCAGATCGGCAAGCAACGCGTCGACGTGCAGGTGACAGGCAAGGATCTGCTCGATTTCCGTCCGGAAGCGCCCATCACTGAGGCAGGATTGCGCAACAACATCAACGTCGGCATTCACTACCTCGGCTCGTGGCTCGCGGGCAACGGCTGCGTCCCGATTCATAACTTGATGGAAGACGCGGCGACTGCAGAAATCTCGCGCTCGCAGGTGTGGCAGTGGATCCGCTCGCCGAAGGGCAAACTCGACGACGGCCGCAAGGTGACGGCCGAGCTCGTGCGCAATCTGACGGCGCAAGAACGCGACAAGGTGAAGGCCGCGATTACCGGCGATACGCAGCCGTACGATCGCGCCGCACAGATCTTTAGCGACATGTCGACGTCGGAGAATTTCACCGAGTTCCTGACGCTGCCGCTTTACGAAGAACTCTGAGCAACGCAATTGCTCGATGGTTGACCGACCGGGATGGCCTGGCGGGCGTCATGCCTGCTGGGCCATTCTTTTATCGACTGCGTTTTGCCGATTGCGGCGCTGCCCTCAGCGCCCGTTCGAACGCCGGTGCTCGACCCAATCGCCGCTGCGTATCTCAGGCAGCCCTTTGACAGCGTCCCGCTGCACGGGATAGTAACGGCACGTGACGGGCGTGCCTTCGACATCGACGGTCACTTCACGCGGCATGAACAGACCCTCGATGCCCGGATACACCTGCTCGATCTCATCGAGCACGGCGACGAGCTCGTCGTCGATCGCGTAGACGTCGCCGCGCACGTGAACGCCGGCGGCGTCGGGCACCAGGCCCGGGTAGGCGCCGAAATCGAACAGACGGCCACGCAAGGTGGCCGCACCGACCAGCGTCGGCGAAGCGATATCGTTGCGCGCCGCCGCGGCGCCGATGTCATTGATCTCACCGGCACGCAAGGTGCCATATACAAAAACGTTCTGCATCAGTTCACTACCCTCCGTCCAGACAACATCCATTCATCACTTGAGGCTTTACAAGAGCGGCGCGCTCGCCACCAGCACGCCGTCGCTATCCGCATACACCCATTCGCCCGGTCGCACAGCCGAGCCTGGCAGACGCACGGGCACATCGCGCTCTCCGCCGCCGCGCTTCTCGCTGCGCTGCGGATGGGTCGCGAGCGCGACGATACCAATGTTGCATTCGTTCAGTTCCAGCACGTCACGCACGCAACCGAACACGACGATGCCCGCCCAGCCATTTTTCTCACCAAGCTTGCTCAGATTGCCGCCGACCAGCGCGCAACGCAGACTGCCGCCTCCGTCGATCACCAGTACACGGCCCGCCCCTTTTTCTTCGAGCGTCGCGCGCACCAGCGTGTTGTCTTCGAACACTTTGAGCGTGACAGCCTCGCCGCCAAAACATGATGCGCGGCCGAAACGGCTGAATACGGGATCGAGCACGCGCAACGTACCGGCGGCGAGCTGATCTTCATGCGCGTCGCACAAGTCGGCTGTGGCAAAGTTCATGAGCTTCTCCCGTCGGCGAAAGGAATCCGGTGCATTATGCCGCGCCATTTCTTCGATGTCGCATCGTCCATTCGGCCAATGTTCGGATGACCTGCGCGACCCTACAATGACAAGCGTCATGCGGCAGATTCGCTGCCGCCCACTCCGTTACGCCATGACTGAAGCTGCCCGTTCAACGACCCGCTCGACGCCGTCCGCATCGAAAGCGTCTGCCGAAATGTCGACGCGCGTCGATTTCGCCGACATTCCGCCGGAGTTCGCGCCCACGCCGACGCATCCTATCCGCGTGCGCTCGCGGCCGATGCCCGCCGGTGTACGCATCGCGCGGCACACGCACGCGTGGGCGCAAGTCGCGTATGCGTCGCGCGGCGTACTGCGGGTGGGCACGTTCGGCACGACGTGGATGGTGCCGCCGTCGCGCGCAATCTGGGTGCCACCGTATGTGCTGCATGAAGTGACCATCGTCGAAGAGGCGTTTCTGCGAACGCTCTACGTCAACGAGACGGTCGTGCCGCCGGGACTGGATGCGTGCCGGGTCGTCGAAGTGTCGGGGCTGCTGCGCGAGGTCATTGCCTCGCTGGACACGCCCGGCTTGCCGCCTGACCGCGAACGCCTGCTCGGCTCGCTGGCGCTCGACGAAATCACCCGGTCGCAGCCTTTGCCGCTGTCCGTGCCGATGCCGACGGAAAAACGTCTGCGTGCCTTGTGCGAGGCGGTGCTGGCCGATCCCGCGAATACGGATTCACTGGAGCGATGGGCGTCGACGGTTGGCGCGAGCACGCGCACGATCGCGCGGCTTTTTCGTCAGGAGCTTGGGGTGAGCTTTTCGCAATGGCGTCAGCAAGCCGTGCTGGCCCGCGCGATTCCATTACTCAGTCAGGGGCGGCCGCTGTCGCACGTCGCGCGAGAGCTGGGCTATCAGAGTCAGAGTGCGTTTTCCGCGATGTTCCGGCGCGCGTTCGGCGAAAGTCCGCGGGCATTCATGGTGCGGGGCCCGGAGCATAGGCGTGACGAACGGGACCGGGACGAAGACGACGATCAGGACGATCAGAGTTGATGAGACGGGCTGCCGCCACGAACGTGAACACGCAGTCGATCCGCCCGCAACGTCCTCAGACGCGCCGGGCCATATGCCGGATCGAACCGAGCTGTGCGAGTCGCGGGCCGGAGAGCCGGTAGCCCATCCGTTGATAGAGACGTGCCGCAGGATTGTCGACGAATACGCGCAGCTGCAGTTCGGAGAGACCGCGCGCCCGCGCCCAACGGTGCGACGTATTCAGCAGATACGTGCCCGCCCCGCGCCGCCGATGTCCCTCGGCGATCTGCACGTCGCGGATATGCAGCGAGTCGCCTTCTTCGGTGATGCGCAACACGCCGATCCGTTCGCCGTCCGCTTCGAGAATGAAATTTTCCGACTCGCGCCAGCTTGCGAGAAACAGGTCGCTGCGCCACACGAGATGGTGCCGGCGGTAGTAGCCGCCCATGTTGCTGCGCGTCAGCGCCTCGGCGAACGAGAAGTCGTCCATGCTGGCCTTGCGCAAATGGAAGGGAGATGGATCGTCAGTCGGGTCGAGCATCGTGCAAGGACGAAAGAGTCGGTCCGCACAACGTTAAGACACGCGGACCGCGCTGGCAATGGCTGTTTGCCCCACAGTGAAGCAAGCGGCCCCTGGATGCGTTGCGGACTGAGTCGAATGGTAAGCGCAAAAACAAAAAGCCCGCTGACAACTCAGCGGGCTTCTCATTTCTGGCGGAGCGGACGGGACTCGAACCCGCGACCCCCGGCGTGACAGGCCGGTATTCTAACCAACTGAACTACCGCTCCAATCTTGCTACCTGACTTGCGAGCGTCAGTTATTTCTCGCAAGCGCATTACCTGAACTTCAAGTAACGCCAGTATTCTGGCGTCCCCTAGGGGATTCGAACCCCTGTACTCACCGTGAAAGGGTGATGTCCTAGGCCTCTAGACGAAGGGGACAACGTACTTCACATGCTACTGCTTACACCTTTAATGAAAAAGCCCGCTCACCGAACGGGCTTAATCTGGCGGAGTGGACGGGACTCGAACCCGCGACCCCCGGCGTGACAGGCCGGTATTCTAACCGACTGAACTACCACTCCAGTCTTGCTACCTGACTTGCGAGCGTCGGTTATTTCTCGCAAGCGCATTACTTGAATCTCAAGCAACGCCAGTATTTGGCGTCCCCTAGGGGATTCGAACCCCTGTACTCACCGTGAAAGGGTGATGTCCTAGGCCTCTAGACGAAGGGGACATAATCTTTTCAGATCTGTCTCGTTCTTGCTGCTAACTTCATTCATCAGCAGCGAAGACCGCTATTCTAACTGCTTTACTACCGTTTGTGAAGTCTTTTTTCTACAACTTCCAGCTAACCGGAAGACTTCACTCTGCTCTGATGGTGGAGGTAAGCGGGATCGAACCGCTGACCTCTTGCATGCCATGCAAGCGCTCTCCCAGCTGAGCTATACCCCCTTGCAGAACAGAAGCGAGATTGTAGTGAGCAATTTTCGCTTTGTAAATACCTCTTAAGTCGCTTTCTACAATTTTTTTGCGAGGCCGCACAACGATGCCGGGAGGCCTCGCTTCGCCTGCTCAGGCAAGCGCCTTTTCGATGCGGCTCACGGCCACGTCGCGACCGAACAGCATCAGCACGCTATCGATGGACGGCGTATGCGTCGTGCCCGCCACCAGCAAACGCACGGGCATCGCGAGTTGCGGCATCTTCAGTTTGTGCGTGCCGAGCGTCGCCTTCAACGCGGCGGCGATGCCCTCCTTCATCCACTCACAGGTCTTCAATGCCGCGGCGAGATCGGCGAGAGCCGGACGCACGACATCCGTCACATGCTGCGCGAGCGCGTCGGCATCCGGATTCGGTTCGCGATAGAACATTGCGGCGTTGTCCACGATCTCCTTCACCGTCGACGCGCGATCCTTCATCAGCCCGATCACCGCCTCCAGATCCGCGCCCTTCGCGAGCGTCGCTTCGTCGATGCCGAGCGCCGCGAAGAACGGCTTGCTCAGATCGGCGAGACGTGCGTTGTCGGCTTCCTTGATGTAGTGGTTGTTCAGCCAGTTGAGCTTGTTGTGGTCGTACTGCGCCGGCGACTTGCCCAGGTGATCGAGATCGAACCATTCGATCAGTTGCTCACGCGAGAAAATCTCCGCATCGCCATGCGACCAGCCCAGACGCGCGAGATAGTTCAGCACGGCTTCTGGCAGATAGCCGGCGTCGCGGTAGCCCATCACGCTCATCGCGCCGTGCCGCTTGCTCATCTTCTCGCCCTGCTCGTTCAGCACGGTCGGCAGGTGGGCGTAGACGGGCGGCTCGGCGCCGAGCGCGCGCAGGATATTGATCTGACGCGGCGTGTTGTTGACGTGGTCGTCGCCGCGAATCACGTGCGTGATCTTCATGTCGAGATCGTCTACGACCACGCAGAAGTTATAGGTCGGCGTGCCATCCGGGCGCGCAATCACGAGATCGTCGAGTTCTTCGTTCGAAATTTCGACGCGACCCTTCACGGCATCGTCCCACGCGACCACGCCCGTCAGCGGATTACGGAAACGCAGCACGGGCTCCACGCCTGCGGGCGGCGTCGGCAGCACCTTGCCCGGCTCGGGGCGCCACGTGCCGTCATAGCGCGGCTTTTCGCCGGCGGCGCGCTGGCGCTCGCGCAACGCGTCGAGTTCTTCCGTCGACATGTAGCACGGATACACGAGCCCCTGCTCCTGCATCTGCTGCAGCACTTCGCGATAACGGTCCATGCGCTGCATCTGGTAGAACGGACCTTCGTCGTAATCGAGGCCGAGCCATTGCATGCCTTCGAGGATTGCGTCGACGGATTGCTCGGTCGAACGCTCGACGTCGGTGTCCTCGATACGCAGCACGAACACGCCCTTCGTTTTGCGCGCAAACGCCCACGGATACAGCGCAGAGCGAATGTTGCCGAGGTGAATGAAGCCGGTGGGGCTCGGAGCGAAGCGGGTGCGAACGGGAGTGGTCATGTGCGGTAACTCGGAGGCAGACGCCTGCGCCCGGCGAACATCGAAGCCAGGCGCGGCAACGGAAACGGATCGCGCCCGGCGACGTTGACAACGCCTGCCGACGGCGCGAACGCGATTGAAAAAGAGAGACGAATTATACCCGTCGAATACTGACAACATGGGTTTGCAGGCGCGTCCGGCAGCCGCGCCGGAAGGCATAGGCCGAAACATCGGACAACGGACGTCGTCAGTACCCGACACCGACAACTAGACGTGTAGACGGTTTCCTCAACCGATTGTCGCCGCGCGCCCGCTTTGCATTATGATGTGCGCGCGCTGCCGTCCGGCTCCCGACAGGCTCCGTGCAGCGCGCGAGGATCGCCGCCAGCGATCGCTTTTGCATGACACGCGGCACGACACTTTCGCATGGACGTCGGCGCCGTCGCTGGAGAATTCGTTGAAACCGTCATCGCCACGCTTGTCCCGCCGCACGTTCTCGATTGCCGCGGCCTCCGCTGTTCTCTCCGCCTGCGCGTCGACGGGCAGCAAGCCCGACACTGTCACGCCAACGCCCAACACCGCGTCCAACCCGCCGACGCCAACCGTCAAGCCAGAACGGCCGCTGCGCATCGGGCTCGCGCTTGGCGGCGGCGCCGCGCGCGGCTTTGCGCATATCGGCGTGATCAAGGCACTGGAGGCGCGCAACATCCAGATCGATCTGGTGTGCGGGACCAGCGCCGGGTCGGTGGTCGGGGCGCTGTATGCTTCGGGCCTGAACGGTTTCGCGCTCAACAAGCTCGCGCTGACGATGGACGAAGCGTCGATCAGCGACTGGGCGATGCCGTTTCGCACGCGCGGCCTTCTGCAAGGCGTAGCGCTCCAGAACTACCTGAACAAGACGCTCGACAATCGCCCGATCGAGAAAATGGCGAAGCCGCTCGGCGTCGTCGCAACGGATCTGAAAACGGGCCAGCCGATTCTTTTCCAGCGCGGCAACACGGGCATCGCGGTGCGCGCGTCGTCGAGCGTGCCGTCGGTGTTCGAGCCGGTGAAGATCGGCGGACATGAATACGTCGATGGCGGCCTCGTCAGCCCGGTGCCCGCGTCGTTCGCGCGCAAGATGGGCGCGGACTTCGTGATCGCCGTCGATATTTCCGCGCGGCCCGAAACAGCGCTTACCGAAAGCTCCTTCGACGTACTGATGCAGACGTTCACGATCATGGGTCAGACAATCAAGGCATACGAACTCGACAAATACGCCGACGTCGTGATCCGTCCGAATCTGAACGCGATGAGTGGCACCGACTTCGGACAACGCAATGCGGCGATTCTGGCGGGTGAGGAAGCCGCCGCGCGCATCGCGCCCGAACTGCTGCGCAAACTGGCGGCGGCGCGCGCAACGGTCTGACCGGCGGCGGCGTCATACGCGAAAACGGACACAGCAACGCAAAAGGCCCGCTTCAGATGAAGCGGGCCTTTCGTTTGAAACCAGTCAACCAACGATCGTCTTAATTGTTGCCACCGATCGTCGCGCTCACGCGCTGGCGCAGCTCCTGCTGCTGCGGCACCGTCGATTCGATACGACGCGCGCCCGTGAAGCGCTTTTCCCAATAACCGTCATCCATGTCGTCGACGCGGATCGTGCTGCCCGTAGAAGGCGAATGCACGAACTTGTTGTCGCCGATGTAGATGCCGACGTGCGAGAACGTACGGCGCATCGTGTTGAAGAACACGAGGTCGCCCGGCTTCAGGTCGGAAACCCGAACCTTCTCGCCGACACGGCTCATTTCTTCCGCGCGGCGCGGCAGTGCCATACCTAGCGTGTCCTGGAACACGTAGCGCACGAAGCCGCTGCAATCGAGGCCGGAATCCGGCGTATCGCCGCCCCAGCGGTAACGCACGCCGATCATGTTGAGGGCGCCGACCACCACATCACCCGCCTTGCCGGCCATGCCGGACAAAAACGAACGAGCGCCGCTCTCGGAATTCGAGGCAGCGCTTTGCGTGCTTTGTGTGGTGGAGGACACTGAACTCGACCCGGAAGAGGTCGAGAATGAGGCATTCTGGTTAAAGCTGCTTACTTCATCGGCGAAAGCGCCGGGAGCTGCGGCCATCAGTACGCCAATGAACATCCCGGCGACGACGCGCGTGCAAGCCTGGGTTAGGTTTTGGTGCTGCATTGGTCTGGTGGTTGGTTTTGGTTAGGGCTGGGTGCGGCGGTAGTTTTTGCCTGAAAATCAACAGGCTAGGAAAAAAGTTTGGTCGATACTAGCCAGTAAGTATTCCAATGTCAAAACAAATAGAAAAAAACAATGACTCGCCGCACCCAATTGGTGAATGTCAAGTCGTCAAGGCCGCTTTCAACAGCTTACGTGTGTAAGGATGGGTCGGTTCTGCGAAGATTCGCTCGACCTCGCCCGTCTCCACGATCGCCCCGTTTTGCATGACGGCAACGCGATGAGCCATGGCGCCGATCACGGCCAGATCGTGACTGATGAACACAAATCCCAGGTTGTATTTACGTTGCAAACCCGCGAGCAGCTTCAACACCTGCTGCTGGATTGAGACGTCCAGCGCGCTGGTCGGTTCGTCGAGAATCAGGATGCGCGGTTCCAGCACCAGCGCGCGCGCAATCGCGATGCGCTGCCGCTGTCCGCCGGAGAATTCGTGCGGGTAGCGATGCAGCGCCGTCCGGTCGATCCCCACTTCGCGCAGCACGCCAATCACCTTGTCGCGCCGTGCGTCGGCATTCAGTTGCGGCCGATGCAGCGCGAGCCCCTCGCCGACGATCCGCTCGATCGTCTGCCGAGGTGAAAGTGAACTAAAAGGATCCTGAAAGACGACCTGCATGTTCGAGCGCAGCGTAGTCTGCTCGCGTCCGCGATAACTGCGGAGCGCCCTGCCCTGAAAATCGATCGCGCCGTGCGAGGTTCTTTGCAGGCCGAGCATCGCCATCGCGAGCGTCGATTTCCCCGACCCCGACTCGCCGACAATGCCGAGCGTTTCGCCCTGCCGCACCGACACCGTCGCGTCGTCGACCGCGCGAAAGCGCCCCGACCGGAACCAGCCGGCCATGCCCGACAGCTTCGTCCTGAAATCCACGCAGACGTCGCGCGCGTCGAGCAGCACGGGCGCGATCGGCAGCACGGGCACGACGGCGCGCTCCGGACGGCTTTGCAGCAGACGCTGCGTGTACGGATGCTGCGGCGATGCGAACAGCGTATCGACGGGGCCGCTCTCGACGAGCACGCCCTTCTCCATCACCGCGACCCGTTGCGCGAAGTGCCGCACGAGGTTCAGATCGTGCGTGATCAGCAGCACGGCCATGCCGCGCTTTTCGGCTTCCTCGCGTTGCAGTTCGAGCAGCAGCTCGACGATCTGCGCGCGGATCGTCACGTCGAGCGCCGTGGTGGGCTCGTCGGCGAGCAGCAGCCGCGGACGGCACGCGAGCGCCATCGCGATCATCGCGCGCTGCCGCTGGCCGCCCGACAACTGGTGCGGATAGCTGTTCACGCGCTTGCCCGGCTCCGCGATGCCCGTGCGGTCGAGCAGCGCAACGGCGCGCTTGCGCGCTTCGTTGGCACTGACGCCATCGTGCAGCACGATGGTTTCCGCGATCTGATCGCCGATCGTGTACAGCGGATTGAGAGCCGTCATCGGCTCCTGAAAGATCATCGCGATAGCGGAGCCGCGCATCCCGCGCATTTCGCGCTCGCTCTTCGCGAGCAGATCTTCGCCGTCGAAGCGCACGACGCCGCTCGTCTGCGCGTCGTTCAACAGACGCAGGATCGACAGCGCCGTCACGCTCTTGCCGGAGCCCGATTCGCCGACCAGCGCGACGCGCTCGCCGCGGCCGATCGTGAGTGACAGATCGTCGACGGCCACTGTGTCACCGAAGGTCACGCGCAGATGATCGAGTTCGAGCAGCGGCCCGTCGTGTTTCGTCGCGTTCGCGCTCACTGGTTGCCTCCCGCCTTCATCGCGTCGGAGATGCGCGTGTCGAGCGCGTTGCGCAGCGCGTCGCCCATGAACGTCAACAGCAGCAGCGTCACGACCAGCACGCCGAACGTCCACATGGAGATCCACCACGCATCGAGATTCGCCTTGCCTTGCGCGAGCAGTTCGCCAAGGCTGGGCGTCGGCGGCGGGACGCCGAGACCGAGGAAATCGAGGCTCGTCAGCGCGAGGATCGCGCCGCTCATCCGGAACGGCAGGAACGTGATGACGGGCGTCAGGCTATTGGGCAACACGTGTCGCCAGATGATCTGCCAGTTCGACAAGCCCATCGCACGCGCGGCGCGCACGTAGTCCTGTTGCCGGTTGCGCAGAAACTCCGCGCGCACGTAGTCGGCAAGGCCAATCCAGCCGAACAGCGACAACAGCACGATCAGCAGAATAAAGCCCGGCTCGAAGATCGACGCAAAGATGATCAGCAGATACAGCTCCGGCATCGCGCTCCAGATTTCGATCAGACGCTGCCCGAAGATGTCCGTCTTGCCGCCGAAGTAACCCTGCACGGCGCCCGCCAGCACGCCAAGCACGGTGCCGATGAAAGTCAGCACCAGCGCGAACTCCACCGACACGCGAAAGCCGTACACGAGACGCGCGAACAGGTCGCGGCCACGATCGTCGGTGCCTAGCCAGTTGTCGCGCGAAGGCGGCGCCGGATTCGGCCGCTTCGAAAAATAGTTGAGCGTGTCGTAGTAGTAGCGGTTCAGCGGATAGATCACGAAGTTGCCCGGCGCGTCGAGACGCTGCTTGACGTACGGATCGAGATAGTCGGCGGGCGTCGGGAAGTCGCCGCCGAAGGTCGTCTCCGCGTAGTCCTTCACGAGCGGGAAATAATAGTGGCCGTCGTAGCGCACGACGACCGGCTTGTCGTTCGACCACAGCGGCGCGGCAAGGCTCGCCGCGAACGCGACGACGAACACGATCAGGCTCCAGTAGCCCAGCCGCTGCTGACGGAAGCGCAGCCACACACGGCGCGCGGGCGACGGCGACACGAACGCGCGTACCGGCTGCGCGCGCGACACTTCGGCATCTGTACGAACGCGGCTCAAATCAGCGCTCCAGTTGTTCGAATTGAATGCGTGGATCGACCCACACATAGCAGAGATCGGAGACGAGCTTGGTCGCGAGCCCGATCAATGTGAAGAGATAGAGCGTGCCGAGCACGACGGGATAATCGCGCCGCACGACCGACTCATACGACAGCAGCCCGAGCCCGTCGAGCGAGAACAGCGTTTCGATCAGCAGGCTGCCCGTGAAAAACGCGCCGATGAACGCGGCCGGAAAGCCGACGATCAACGGCAACAGCGCATTGCGGAACACGTGCTTCCACAGCACGCGCCGCTCGGACAGCCCTTTTGCGCGCGCGGTCAGCACGTACTGCTTGCGGATTTCGTCGAGGAACGCGTTCTTGGTCAGCATCGTGACAACCGCGAAGCTGCCCACAACCGACGCGACGATCGGCAGCGTGATGTGCCACAGGTAATCGAGAATCTTGCCGAAGAAGCTCAACTGGTCCCAGTTGTCGGATGTGAGATTGCGCAGCGGGAACAACTGCAGGAACGAGCCGCCGCCGAACAGCACGAGCAGCAGCACGCCGAGCACAAAGCCGGGAATCGCGTAGCCGATCAGCACGACGAGGCTCGTCGCGACGTCGAAGCGCGAGCCGTTGCGCACCGCCTTCGCGATGCCGAGCGGCACCGATATCAGATACGTGAGGAAGAACGTCCACAGCCCGATGCTGATCGACACCGGCAGCTTCGACACGATCAGCGACCACACGCTTTGATGCCGGAAATAGCTTTGTCCAAGATCGAAGTGCGAGAAGCGCTTGAGCATCAGCCAGTAGCGTTCGAGCGGCGGTTTGTCGAAGCCATACAACGCCTTGAGTTGCGCGATCTGCTGCGCATCGACGCCGCTATGCGCGCGCAGCCCGAACGGCGTGCCGCCTTCGGCGGTACTGCGCCGCAGTTCATGAACCGCCTGCTCGACGGGTCCGCCTGGCACGAACTGGATCACGACGAAAGTCAGCGTGAGCACGCCGATCAACGTCGGGATCATCAATAGCAGACGTTTGAGGATGTAGCTCCACATGGCGGCCGTCCAGAATCAAAAGTACATGATGGGGTACGCGATCAGCGCGCTCATTGCGGCGTGGCGAACCACCACATCGAGGTGATCCATCCTTCCGCCGTATAGTACAGCGGCAAGGTCGACGGCCACGCCATGCCGCGCTTGAACGCCACGCGATGCGTCGCGCTGTACCAGTGCGGGACCATGTAGTAGCCGTTGATCAGCACGCGATCGAGCGCGTGAGTGGCATCGACGAGTTGCTCGCGGGTCTGCGCGCCGACCAGCGCGCGCAGGATCGCATCGACGGCGGGCGATTTCAGACCGATCAGATTGCCCGAGCCCGGTTCGCCCGCAGCCTTGCTGCCGAACCGGTCGATCATGTCCGCGCCCGGCACCTGCACGTCGGGAAAACGGATGGTCGTGACGTCGAAGTCGAACGCGTCGAGTCGCTTCTGATACACCGCGAAGTCCGCCGTACGCGTACGCGCATCGATGCCCAGCTTCTTCAGATTGCGGATATAGGTGGCGTAGACCGGGTCGAACGTAGCCGACGAGCCCGAGTCGTCGAGTATCTCGAACGCGAACGGCTCGCCCTTCGCGTTGCGCAACGCGCCATCGCGATACGTCCAGCCAGCCTGCGCGAGCAGCGCGCGCGCTTCGAGCAGATTCGCCCGCAGCGAACCCGGCGGGTCCGTGTCGGGTTGCTTCGGCGGCACGCCGAACACGCCGGGCTCAAGCTGTGCGCGCCATGGCTCGAGCAGTTTCAGTTCGCCCGGCGACGGCAAGCCCTTGGCCTGCAGATCCGTATTGACGAAGTAGCTGTCGATCCGCTTGTACTGGCTGTAGAACAGTTGCCGGTTGAGCCACTGGAAGTCGAGCGCGAGATCGAGCGCCTTGCGCACGCGTACGTCGGAGAAAAGCGGCCGGCGCTGGTTGAGGATGAAACCCTGCATCCCCGTGCCGTTATGTTGCGGAAACTCGCGTTTGATCAGCTCGCCGCTGTCGAACTTCTTGCCGACGTCGCGGCGCACCCAGTTGCGCGCGACGTATTCGACCAATGCATCGTACTCGCCCGCCTTGAACGCTTCGAGGCGCGCAGTCGTATCCGAATACAGCTTGTAGTTGATTCGCTCGAAGTTATACATGCCGACGCGCACGGGCAGCTTGTCACCCCAGTACTTCGGGTCGCGTTTATAGGTGATCGTGCGCCCGTTGTCGTAGCTCTCGATCAGATACGGCCCGCTGCCGAGCGGTTTTTCGAACGCGAGCTGATCAAACGCTGTGCGGCTGCCGTCCGGTTTCATGCCCCACTTGCGCGAGAACACAGGCATGCCGCCCGCGAGCAATGGCAACTCGCGATCGTGCTGCTTGAATTCGAAACGCACCGTCGCCGGATCGACGATCACGACGCGCGTGATCTCCGCGAAATACGCGGCGAATTGCGGCGCGGCCTGCGGGCTCTTCAAGGTATCGAACGAGAACTTCACGTCCTCGGCCGTGACGGGATCGCCGTTCGAAAAATGCGCGCGCGGATTGATGTGGAAGGTTGTCGACAGGCCGTCCGGCGCGACGGCGATGTCGTCGGCAAGCAGGCCGTAGGCGGACGCGACTTCGTCGGCGCTGCCCGTCGTCAGGCTCTCGAACAACAGGCCGATACCAGGCGCCGCGCTGCCGCGCATCGTGAACGGATTGAACTTGTCGAAGCTCGTCGAGCGGTCGGGATTTGCGAGCACGAGCGTGCCGCCACGCGGCGCGTCGGGATTGACGTAGTCGAAGTGCTTGAAGTCGGGCGGATACTTCGGGTTGCCGTACTGCGCGATCGCATACGCGGCCTGCGCATGCTGCGCCGTCATGGGCGACAAGCCGATCAGCGAGCCGACGCACACGGCGATCACGGCGCGCGGCATCGCCTTGCAACGCACACGCAACAACGGACGCAACAGCGGACGAATCAGAGTGCGCCATCTCGGGCGTGGCGCTTCAACCCGTCGCGTGCCTGCGGTCATAGGTGCCTTGTTGGTCGGTGGGCAGTTGCAATGTGAGAGAATTCTACCCAAAATCCCGCGCGTTCCCGCACTCTGTCATCGCGGCGCACTGACCTCATTAGGAGAATCCATGGGCATCCTCGCTGGTAAACGAATCTTGCTGACGGGCCTGCTGTCGAACCGTTCGATCGCGTACGGTATCGCGCAAGCCTGCAAGCGCGAAGGCGCAGAACTCGCGTTCACGTATGTCGGCGACCGCTTCAAGGATCGCATCACCGAGTTCGCGAACGAATTCGGCAGCAATCTGATCTTCCCGTGCGACGTCGCCGACGATGCGCAAATCGAAGCACTGTTCACTTCGCTGAAAGAACATTGGGACAGCCTCGACGGCCTCGTTCATTCGATCGGCTTCGCGCCGCGCGAAGCGATCGCGGGCGACTTCCTCGACGGCATGACGCGTGAAAATTTCCGCATTGCGCACGACATCTCCGCCTACAGCTTCCCCGCTCTCGCGAAGGCCGCGCTGCCGATGCTGTCGAACGATGCAGCACTGCTCACGCTCTCGTACCTCGGCGCAGAAAAAGCGATCCCGAACTACAACACGATGGGCCTCGCGAAGGCATCGCTCGAAGCGAGCGTGCGTTATCTCGCCGTGTCGCTGGGCGGCAAGGGCATTCGCGTGAACGGCATTTCGGCTGGCCCGATCAAGACGCTCGCGGCAAGCGGCATCAAGGGCTTCGGCAAGATTCTGGATTTCGTCGAAGGCAATGCGCCGCTCAAGCGCAATGTCACGATCGAACAGGTCGGCAATGCAGCGGCATTCCTGATGTCGGACCTCGCTTCCGGCGTGACGGCTGAGATCATGCATGTCGATAGCGGCTTCAGCGCCGTGGTCGGTGGGATGGCCGCCGTCGCCGAGTAAGCGCACGCGCTTACTCGAATGCGCGCGTCGTTGCGCGTGCAACCAGAAAAAAAACCGCCTCTCGGGGCGGTTTTTTGTTGGGCGCATGCGACGCAGCGCGGGATCAATGCCAGCCGTTGTGATGGCCGTTATCCCAGTGACCATGACCATGGCCATGATCGTAGCCGCCGTGATGACGATAGTAGTCGTCGCGGCCCCAGTAGCGGCGGCCATCCCAGTAACGATCGCCATGCCAGCCGATCACGATGGCGGGTCCAGCGACGACAGGCACCGGCTGATACGGCTGATACACGACGGGCGGCGGAGGCGGCGGCGGCGGTGCATACACAGGCGCCGGCGCGACATAGACGGGAGCGGGAATACCGATGTTGACACCGACGTTCAGTCCCCCAGCCATCGCCGCACTCGACGCGCCGATCGCGAGCACGCCAGCGATCAGCGGGATAAGACGCGTGGACTTCATGGTTTCACCTTTCTTTGCGGGAGTTGTGTTTTATCGACTGCTTGATTCGAATATAACAAAGCGACGCTTAACGCGTATTTCAACTTTGTAATAACTGATGCATAACTTCGCGTCGCAAAGCGCTTCGTAACGTCCTGTTACACGCGACAGCATTTGGTGATATGCCCAGCGTTTCCACTGTTGCGTACACGCACGTTTCGCGGGTTCTTTGCAATTCGCTAACCGAAGGCAGTTCGTTTGGTTATCCCAGGCAAAACGATATCCCGCATGAATCGCGTGAATGGCGCATTCATCGCGAACGCAATTCACCAATACCGATGTTTACGGACCCGGGAATGAAAAGTTGAGAGCGAGCGGAGTCAATCACGAAGACACATGAAAGAAAAACAGACGCGCAAAAAACAAAACCCCGCAGAGCCGCAGCTCTACGGGGTTCCACCGCCATTTCTGGCGGAGACGGAGGGATTCGAACCCTCGATCCAGGTTTTGGCCCAGATGCTCCCTTAGCAGGGGAGTGCCTTCGACCTCTCGGCCACGTCTCCCAAACTTTCGCTTGCGCCAGGGAGGCAGCGCAACGAAGCCAAGATAATAGCGGGTTACGAGGCAGCGGTCAATTTCTACTTCACACTTTTTGTGCCTGAAGTGTCAATCGAATGTCACTTCCTTCACCCGCCCTTTTACCGCGCTTTTATCGCACACAAGCTTTTACGCAGATGCCTGTCACCGAAGCAAACAGGTACTGCGTACACATCACGCCTGGTCGAGTTCGAATGCCTTATGCAGCGCGCGCACGGCGAGCTCCATGTACTTCTCGTCGATCAGCACCGAGATCTTGATTTCCGACGTGGAGATCATCTGGATGTTGATGCCCTCTTCCGACAGCGTGCGGAACATCTTGCTCGCGATACCCACGTGCGAACGCATGCCGACGCCGACCACCGAGACCTTCGACACCTTCGGATCGCCCAGCACCTGTTCGGCATTCACGTGACCCTTGACCTGGTTCGTGAGGATCTCCATGGCGCGTTGGTAATCGCCGCGACCGACCGTGAACGTGAACGCCGTTTTGCCTTCGACGCTCTGGTTCTGGATGATCATGTCGACATCGATATTCGCATCGGCAACCGGGCCGAGGATCTGATATGCGATGCCCGGCTTGTCGGGCACACCCATCACGGCGATACGGGCTTCGTCACGCTGAAACGCGATTCCCGAGATGACTGCTTTTTCCATGGTTTCGTCTTCTTCAAAAGTAATCAGGGTGCCCGACTTCATTTCTTCGTCGAGCGACATCAGCGGATCGGTCAGGCTGGACAGCACGCGCGTCTTCACCTGATATTTGCCGGCGAATTCCACCGAGCGGATCTGCAGCACCTTCGAACCGAGGCTGGCCATTTCCAGCATTTCCTCGAACGTCACGCGATCCAGACGGCGCGCTTCTTCGACCACGCGCGGGTCCGTCGTGTAGACGCCGTCGACGTCCGTGTAGATCAGGCATTCGTCCGCTTTCAGCGCCGCGGCCACCGCGACAGCCGACGTGTCCGAGCCGCCACGGCCGAGCGTGGTGATGTGGCCTTCGGGGTCGATGCCCTGGAAGCCCGTGATGACGACGACCTTGCCTTCGTCGAGATCGCGCAGCACGCGCTCGCCGTCGATGTCGCTGATACGCGCTTTCGTGAAGGCGCTATCCGTTTTGACGGGCACTTGCCAGCCGGTGTAGCTGACGGCATCGACGCCTGCGTCATGCAGCGCGATGGACAGCAGGCCGACGCTGACCTGTTCGCCCGTCGACGCGATCATGTCGAGTTCGCGCGGGCTGGGCTGGGGCGAAATCTCTCTCGCGAGACCCAGCAGACGGTTCGTTTCGCCGGACATCGCCGAAGGCACGACGACCATCTTGTGGCCTGCCTTGTGCCATTTCGCGACGCGCTTCGCGACGTTCTTGATGCGCTCGACCGAGCCCATCGATGTGCCGCCGTATTTATGTACGATGAGTGCCATTGTCGTTCTGAACTGAAGGGAAACTGATACGCCAACCGGCGCGCGCCGGGCGCGCTGGAGACGGCCGCACAAAGAAAGCACAGGGCACAACGTTCGGGAACGACGGCGCAGTGTGGGCGGCGCAGATGCAGCGTGCGTAGGGTACGCGCGGATTTGCCGGGTTTGCTTTTTCCGGCCCTGCCGAAACCTGCCGGTAAACAGGGCTGACGGACGCTAACGGGGTGGCTAACGGCTTGGAGCGCGCCCCGGACGTCCGCATAAGAACAGCCAGGTAACACGACAAAAAGCGAGTCGGGCAAACAAGTTACCCTACCTGATCGGCAATAAAAAGACAAGCCGCAATCCAGGCAAAAGCCGTTGCAAATGCTTGTCGTAGAAGGATTTGCGGCAATTGTTGCGCGTGGATGACAGTGGCTGTCCGGCCGGTCGGGCGTCGCCGGCGGACGATATGAACATCAGGCGAGCGTCAGATCCTCGCGCCAGTCGATCCTGATGTAACGCGCGCTTGCGTGTTGCGCCGGGTCGGCGGGCGCGGCGTGGTTCACGCCGATCAGCGGCACGAACAGCAGTGCGCCGCCTGCGAAAAGCAACGGCACATCGCGCTTCCACGACGGCACGCCGCGCTCCTGAAAGAGATTCTTCAACGTGCGGCTCGGGCCGTTCGCAGCACAGCGCATCCGTTCGCCGCCGCGGCGCGAGCGTGCGACGAGCGGCGCGCGCATGAGCGCATCGGCGGGAATCGCATCGGGCGCGTCGGCGCCCGCCTCGCTGAATACGAACGTGCCGCGCCACTGCGGCAAACGCCACACGCTCTGCCCTTGCCAGATGAGCACGCTTTCAGCGCGTTCGACGAGTGACGTTTCGTCGGCGGGATCGGCGCTGTCGCCTGCTTCCCAATAGACCTGGCCGCGATAGCTGCGCAACGCCTGGCCCGCGTGATCGACCCGCAAGCTGTGAGCGTCGCCGATCGCACGCAACTGGCGCAGCGCATCCGTCAGACGCGCAGTCGATGCAGCCGTCAAGCCGAGCGTACGCATCCAGTAACGCAGCAGATTCGCCGCGCGATCGTCATCGAGTGCGAGCAGCGCGTCGCGCGACAACGCGCCCTCCTCTTCGCCACGCGCCGTTTGCAGATCGATGCGAGCAAGTTCGTCGAGCAGACGCTGCGCCGAAGCCGCGTGCGCCGCCGTGCGGGCGAGCGCGTCGCGAAAGCCCGGAAAATGCACGGCGAGCGGTGGCAACACATCGTGACGCAGCGCGTTGCGCGCGTAGCGTGTGTCGTTGTTCGACTCATCGTCGATCCAGCGCAGATCGCGCCCGTGCGCGTATTGCTCCAGTTGCGCGCGCAGCAGATGCAGCAGCGGACGCACCCGCGCAACGGACGCGCCGGACGGCAGATATTCCGGCGCCATCGCTGCCAGGCCCGCCAGCCCTGCTCCGCGCAATAGTTGCAGCAGCACCGTCTCGGCCTGATCGTCGGCATGCTGCGCAAGCCACAGCGTGCGCACGCGATGCTGCGAGCAAAGCGCATCGAGCGCGCGATAACGCGCGTCGCGCGCCGTGGCTTCGATGCTCAGACCGCCCGCGCGCGACACGTCGACATGCAGCGACGCAAACTCAATATCCCGTTCGCGCGCAAACGCGCCGCAATGGTCGAGCCATTCGTCGGCATTGGCGCTCAGTCCGTGATGAACATGCAACGCGATGCAGCGCGACGCACCACCGACACGCACTGCGGCGTCGAGCAGCACCGTCGAATCGACGCCGCCGCTAAACGCAATTGCGATGCGCGCATCGTCGGGCAAGGCCCCAAACGCAACGCCGACCGCATCGAGAACGAGGCGGTCGGCGGGAGTGTCAGCGGAGGGAGTCACGTTGTGATGGCGCTTATCGTACGCAAGGCGCCTTCGGACGAGAACGCAAGGCTTACGCGCCCGGCGTCGTTTCCTTGAACTTGCCGTAGGCCATCAGGCGTTCAAAGCGGCGTTGACGCAGATCGTTCGTGCTCATGCCCTGGAACTGGCGCAGCGAATCGGCGAGCGCACGACGCAGCATGGCCGCCATACCCTTCGGATCGCGATGCGCGCCGCCGAGCGGCTCGTTGACGATCTTGTCGATCAGGTTCAGCGCCTTCAGGCGATGCGCGGTCAGACCCAGCGCTTCGGCTGCTTCGGGCGCCTTCGCGGCACTCTTCCACAGAATCGACGCGCAGCCTTCCGGCGAAATCACTGAGTACGTCGAGAATTGCAGCATCAGCACGCTATCGGCGACGGCGACAGCCAGCGCGCCGCCCGAACCGCCTTCACCGATGATCGTCGAGATGATGGGCGTCTTCAGCTCGGCCATCACGTACAGATTGCGGCCGATCGCCTCGGACTGGCCGCGCTCTTCCGCGCCGATGCCGGGATACGCGCCCGGCGTGTCGATGAACGTGAAGAGCGGCAGGCCGAACTTCTCGGCAAGACGCATCAGACGCTCAGCCTTGCGATAGCCCTCGGGGCGCGGCATGCCGAAGTTGCGCAGCGCGCGCTCCTTCGTGTCACGGCCCTTCTGATGGCCGATCACCATGCACGGCTGGCCGTTGAAACGCGCAAGGCCGCCGACGATCGACAGGTCGTCCGCATACGAGCGGTCGCCATGCAGTTCGTGGAAATCGGTGAACAGTTCGTTGATGTAATCCTGCGAGTACGGACGCTGCGGATGACGCGCAATCTGCGAAACCTGCCATGGCGTCAGGTTCGTATACAGATCTTTCGTGAGCTGCTGGCTCTTCTTCGACAGCCGCTCGATCTCTTCCGAAATATCGACGGCCGAATCGTCCTGCACGAAGCGCAATTCTTCGATTTTCGCTTCGAGCTCCGCGATCGGCTGCTCGAAATCCAGAAAGGTGGTCTTCATTGGTTTTTAATCCTTCGACTTACCGGCAGCGCGTATTCTAACCGCGCGCGCCCATGTCAAAACCGTCTCGAATCTATCAATTTTAACAAATCGATAGACTCCGACGGTTTTTCCTTCTGCTTCAATGCCTGATTCAGCTGCCGGCCGGCGCCGGATCGAGGCTACGCCACATGTACCAGGTCGCAACCGTGCGCCACGGCTCCCAGTTTGCGGCGACTTCACGCGCTTCGCTGCGTGTCACCGGCTCACCGCTGAAATAGTTCTGGCTGATCGCGTGAATCAGATTCGGATCGTCGAGCGGCAGCACGTCTGGACGCGACAGATCGAAAATCAGGAACATCTCAGCCGTCCAGCGGCTGATACCGCGAATCTGCGTCAACTCGGCGATCACGTCCTCGTCTTCCATCGACGTCCACTTGCCGACGTGCAATGCACCCGAGACGAAGTGATGCGCGAGATCGAGAATGTACTCGGCCTTGCGTTTCGAGACGCCGCAACTCATCAGACTGTCCTGCCCGAGCTTGATGATCTGTTGCGGCACGAGCTTCGGACAGGCGGCGACAATGCGCTGCCACATCGACTGCGCGGACACGACGGAAATCTGCTGGCCGACCACCGAGCGCGCGAGCGTGACGAACGGATCGGCGCGGCTCGACAGATGCACGGGGCCGAACTTCGGGATCAGCTTCTTCAGAATGCGGTCGCGCTTGACGAGATCGGCACAAGCCTTGTCCCAGTACGCCGGACGCGTGACGACGGACGACTGCGGGTCGCCTTGCACAGCCTGCTCTACTTCCGTCGACGACACAGCGGCGCGCGGCTTGCGCACCGTTTCGGCCTCATGGCTTTCGTATACGAGTTCCTGCGCATCGCCTGCGAGTTCCGCTGGCAGCGAGCCGTTGCCCTTCGCGTGCGCGGCCCGCGCGCGCGACGGCTTCACAACCGTTGCTTCGGGCAGGTCCGCGCCGTTGGGCAGGTGTCGGGACGACGCCGGCTTTGCGAGCGCGCCATGCGAACCCGTCGTTTTGCGCGGGCCATGCAGGGCCGCCTTGGCGCCTTTCGCCGACGCCGATTTCACCGCCACCTTCGCTGCGCCGCTTCGCGCCCGTACTGCCTTTACCTTAGCTGCCGCGTTTGATTGAGACGTGGCCCGTTTAGCCGGCGTCTTCGTGGCCGTTGCCATCCTGCCTCCTGCCTGGCGAGTCGATCAGAGGGAAGTACGAGGTGCGCTCACACGCGCCGCCACTCGGTCAACCCGCCCGGTTTGTCTTCGAGCGCAATACCGGCGTCCAGCAATTCCTTGCGGATCCGGTCTGCCTCGGCGTAGTCCTTTGCCTGCTTTGCGGCGACGCGCGCGGCGATCTTCGTTTCGATCGCTGCGACATCGAGCGCACCCTCGCTTTCGCTGCCCGCCGCCTGCTGCAGATAGGCGCGCGGTTCGCGCCTGAGCAATCCGAGCACCAGCGCGAGACCGTGCAACTGACGCGCCAGCGCCGCATCGCGCGTGCGGTTCACTTCGCTCGCCAGTTCGAACAGCACCGACACGGCGACAGGCGTATTGAAGTCGTCGTTCATCGCCGCGCGAAAACGCTGCGCATGCGCTTCATTCCAGTCGATCTCGCCCGCTTCTGGCGGCGTGTCCTTCAGTGCCGTGTACAGACGCGCAAGCGCGCTGCGCGCGTCGTCAAGATGCGTGTCGCTGTAGTTCAGCGGCGAACGGTAATGCGCGCGCGCAATGAAGAACCGCACGACTTCGGCATCGTACTTCGCGAGCACCTCGCGGATCGTGAAGAAGTTGCCAAGCGACTTCGACATCTTCTCATTGTCGATCTGCACGTAACCGTTGTGCATCCAATAATTAACGAAGGTTTGTCGGGTAGCGCCTTCACTTTGTGCGATTTCGTTTTCGTGGTGCGGAAACTGCAGATCCTGGCCGCCGCCATGAATGTCGAAATGCTCACCGAGCAACGTGCAGCCCATCGCCGAGCACTCGATGTGCCAGCCGGGACGGCCGCGCCCGTACTTCGAATCCCAGCCGGTGTCGGCGGGCTCGTCGGGCTTCGACTGCTTCCACAGCACGAAGTCGAGCGGGTCCTGCTTCGCGTCGTTGGCGGCCACGCGCTCGCCCGCGCGCAGATCTTCGAGCGACTTGCCCGACAGCGCGCCATAGTTCGCGAACTTGCGCACCGCGTAGTTCACGTCGCCATCGGCGGCCTGATACGCGTAGCCGTTCTGCTCGAGCTTCTCGATCATGCCGAGCATCTGCGGAATGAAGTCCGTCGCGCGCGGCTCGAGATCGGGCCGCTCGATACCGAGCGCGTCCGCATCCTCGTGCAGCGCCGCGATGAAGCGGTCCGTCAGCGCGCGGATCGACTCGCCGTTCTCGACTGCGCGGCGAATGATCTTGTCCTCGATGTCGGTGATATTGCGCACGTAGGTGACCTTGTAGCCGAGCGTGCGCAGCCAGCGCTGCACGATGTCGAATACGACCATCACCCGCGCGTGGCCCACGTGACAGTAGTCGTACACCGTCATCCCGCAGACATACATACGCACTTCGCCTTCATGAAGCGGCACGAAATTTTGCTTGTCACGCGCGAGCGTGTTGTAGATGCGCAGAGATTCCATAGAGACGATGCGTGGGCCGAAAGAGATCCGCTTGGTCTTCGTTCATACCGCGCCCGATGAAAGCATGCAACTGCATGCACGAACACGGGCGGTGCGGCATGACTGACAGCCTGTCGCGCAACGGCGCGGGATCAGGCTGACGTCAAGGCGGAGACGACCACGAGTGGCGAAAAGACAGTCTGTGGTTCGACGGAACGCGCAGACCTTTTGTTAGAATGGGTCGGAGTATAACATCCCGACCTGAGCCTATGAAACACTCCAGCGGCCGCGCGCGAGGCGCCACGCCCCTCTTCGCGACGGCGCTCCGCTCGACGCTTCGCCCGATTTCCGGCGCGTCGTCTCGTACGGGTTCCCGTCCGGGTAGCCGTCCAGGTTTGCTCGCGGCCTTGAGCACGGCAGCGGGCGCGACCTGCTGCGGCCTCGCCCTCATGGTCCTGCCCGCCGTGCCCGCCTTCGCGCAGAAAACGCCGACCGTCGCCCACGGTCCAGCCGTGCGTGACGCGACGCCCGACGCCGACGCATCGATCCAGCAGAAGAACTGGACGGCCGCGCTCTCGCAACTCGATGCGCGCATCGCCGCGAATCCGCGCGACGCACAGGCCAAATTCAAGCGCGCCACCGTGCTCGCGCGCCTGAACCGCGACGACGAAGCGATCGCCGCATTCACCGAACTCACCGAGACATTCCCCGAACTGCCCGAACCGTACAACAACCTCGCTGCGCTCTACGCGAAGCAGGGCCGCTATACGGAAGCGCGCGCCGCGCTGGAAACGGCCGTCAAGGCGAGCCCCGGCTATGGTCTCGCGTATGAGAATCTCGGCGACCTCTATTTGCGCATGGCGGATCAGGCGTATCGCCGCGCACAAGGCCTGGGCGCAGGCAACGGCACGACGACCCAGCGTATCGCCGACATCGAGAAAATCGTCACCCCGCGCAAGACGCCCGTGAAGAAGACCAGCCAGCCGGCTGATACCGACTACACGAATCGCGCCATGCAGAACATTACCGAGACGCCGGGCTTTACGTTCGGCGGCCCAAACGGTTCGCTCGCGACGCCGCCGTACGTTGCACCATCGCAGTGAGCGCTGGCGCGCAGGCTTTCGGGCAGCGCGCCTGCCGACGTTTTTCATCTGAGTTCACCCTGTTTTCACCCCGAGGATTTACATGAAATGGTTGATGTTGGCGCTCGGCAGCGCCGCCCTGATCGCGAACGCACCGGCTTTTGCGCAAAACGGATCACAGGCTGCGCATCCGTCCGTTCTCTTGAAGACGTCGGAAGGCGATATCCGCGTCGAGTTGTATCCTGAGAAAGCGCCGAAGACGGTTGCCAATTTCCTCGACTACGTGAAATCCGGTCAATATAACGGGACGATCTTCCATCGCGTGATTCCCGGCTTCATGGTCCAGGGCGGCGGCTACACGACGAGCTACGCGGAGAAACCGACCCGCGCGCCGATTCCGCTCGAAAGCCGTAACGGCCTGAAGAACATGACGGGCACGATCGCGATGGCGCGCACCAGCGACCCGAACTCGGCTACGGCACAATTCTTCATCAACACGGTCGACAATGCCGGCCTCGACTACCCGAATCCGGACGGCAACGGCTACGCGGTGTTCGGCAAGGTGACGTCGGGTATGGACGTCGTGAAGAAGATCGAGGGCACGCCGACCACGTCGCGCGGCCCGATGAGCGATGTGCCGCAAAAGCAGATCGTGCTCCAGTCGGCGACAATTGTCGGCAAGTAAGTTGGCAAATAAGCCGGGAACAAAGATTGGCAATGAAGCGGCCGTGCAGGCCGCGAGAAGGCGCTCGATAGCACACGAGCAGACGACGCATTTGCAAACAGGGTGACGCGCGAGCGGCCGGCAACTCGATGCACTGCACGAAAGCCAGCGCTGCACCGGAACTAACCATGCCACGGGCGCAGGCCAATGGCCGCTCAGACGGCGATGCACAGCGCCCTCCACTCACCTAGACCCAAAGGAAATCATCATGGTTGAACTGCACACGAACCACGGCGTCATCAAGCTGGAACTGGACGCCGAGAAGGCGCCGAAGTCGGTTGAAAACTTCCTCGCCTACGTGAAGGCCGGTCACTACGACAACACGGTGTTCCACCGCGTGATCGACGGCTTCATGATCCAGGGCGGCGGTTTCGAGCCGGGCATGACGCAGAAGCCGACCAGCACGCCGATCGCTAACGAAGCGAACAACGGCCTGAAGAACGTGAAGGGTTCGGTCGCGATGGCGCGCACGAATGACCCGCACTCGGCGACCGCCCAGTTCTTCATCAACGTGAACGACAACGACTTCCTGAACCACTCGTCGCCGACGCCGCAAGGCTGGGGCTACGCGGTGTTCGGCAAGGTCGTCGAAGGCCTCGAAGTCGTCGACGCGATCCGCAAAGTGAAGACGGGCTCGAAGGGCTTCCACCAGGACGTGCCCGTCGACGACGTGATCATCGAAAAGGCCGTCGTCGTCGAGTAAGAGAATTACTCAAACGAACAGCCTATTCTTTAAGAAGCGCTGAGCAACTAGAGAAGCACACTTCCATGCTGCAAGAGACGCCGCTGCGAAGCGTCGCTGCGGGCGTGCCTGGCGAGGGCAAACGCCCGCACGCGGCGCGCCCGTTTTTCTTTATCGCTGACCTGCATCTGAGCGAGGCGATCCCACAGACGGTCGCCGCGTTCGAGCATTTCATCCGCGTGACGGCCGAGCATGCGGATTCCGTTTTTATTCTCGGCGACCTGTTTGAATACTGGATCGGCGACGACATGCTCGCCGAACCTTTCCCCGCCCGCATGGCCGAACTGATGCACACGCTCTCGGAGCGCGGCATCGCGCTCTACATCATGCACGGCAACCGCGACTTCCTGCTGGGCAAGCGCTTCATGAAAGCGGCGGGCGCGATCTGGCTGCCCGATCCGTTCGTCATCACCGCGTTCGGGACAAAAATCGCGCTCACGCACGGCGACGCGCAATGCACGTCGGACCGTAAATATCAGCGCTTTCGTGGCTTCGCGCGCAACCATTTCGCGCAGTGGCTGTTTCTGGTGTGGCCGTATCGCTGGCGTAAGGCGTTGGCGGAAAAAATGCGCGCATCGAGCGAAGCGGGACGCCAACGCCCTGTGTCGCCGCGTTACGACGTGACGTCGGAAGGCATCGCCGCGCTCTTCAAGAAGACGAAGACAGCCACCATTATTCACGGCCATACCCACAGGCCGGCGCTGCACCATGAGAAAGGCGGCATGCGCTGGGTGCTGCCGGACTGGGATCTCGACCACGGCGAGCGCCGCGGCGGTTATGTGCGCATCGACTCCGAAGGGATCAAGGCGCTGCGGCTGGACAAGTAGTCGTTTTCACCCTTCGCCCCTTGCGCGCGCCCTTCAGTTTGGCGCCGCTCAGCGCGCCGCCACCTCGACCTTCCCGTCGATCGCCGCCGACAGACGGCGCAGATCCAGCAACGCCGCGTCCGCGCCATGCAGCGCTTCAAGACTCGCGCCGAGCCGTTCGAGCGCCGCGACGACTTCGTCGATGCGCTGCGATTGCGTCGACGCGTGATTGACCAGCCCATGAATGGCAAGCGAGACGGGATCGTCCGCATTCGGCGTGATGCCGTACGCACAGAAGCCCGGGCGAGCCGTTGTCGCCTTGCCATCGGCGCCCATGGATGCGGGAGCCGCTGTCACCGATGCCGTCGCCGGCATGATCACGCGCGCCGGATTGCCGACGGCCGTGCCGCCCGCCGGCACTGGCTTCACGACGACGGCGTTCGAGCCGATCTTCGCGTCCGCGCCGATCGTGAAGCCGCCGAGCACCTTCGCGCCCGCGCCGACGATCACGCCGCGCTCCAGTGTTGGATGGCGTTTCGCGCCGCGCGTGAGCGACGTGCCGCCGAGCGTGACGCCCTGGTAGATCGTGCAGTCGTCGCCGATTTCAGCCGTCTCGCCGATCACGACACCCATGCCGTGATCGATGAATACACGCCGCCCGATCGTCGCGCCGGGGTGGATCTCGATACCTGTCATGAAGCGGCCGAACTGCGACACGAAACGCGCAATCCAGCGACGGTTCGCACGCCAGCAGGCATGCGCGACGCGGTGGAATATCAGCGCGTGCAAGCCCGGGTAACACGTGAGGACTTCCCAGGCGCTGCGGGCGGCGGGATCGCGCTCGCGGATCGTGGCGATGTCTTCGCGGAGTCTCGTGAACATGGCAGTGAGGCTGTCGTAGGGATTGATCGCCGCCGCGCATTGCGCGGGGAGCGGGCCGCCGGTGCGTGCGTTTTTGCGTCCGCTATTGCGTCCGCAGTGATGCGCATTCCAGCCGGCGAGCTTTGCTTATGACGTTTCGGGCCATTGTAGGGCGAATGCGCGAAACCTGCCGGAAGCCCACGCGGACGACAAGGTTTGAGCGTTCGCGGACGGCGACAGCCGCAGCGCACATGGTTACGGCTGTCGTGGAATGCGCGCGCCGCTCAACGCTGATCGCCGTCGCGCCCTTTCGCGTTCAGCAGAATGTGCTTCGCGATTCCGCGCACGATGTTGACCTCTTCGCGCTCGAGACCCGAGCGCGCGAAGAGCCGCCGCAAGCGCGACATCAGTTTTTTCGGGTTGCCGGGATCGAGAAAGTCGAGCGCGATCAGCGCGTTTTCCAGATGCACATACATGCGCTCGATTTCATCGCTTGGGGCGAGCGTGCCCGCGCCGCCCGCCACCGATTCCGACCCGTCGCTGTCGACCAGATAGGCCATGCGCAACTCGTACGACAGGACCTGAATCGCCTGCGACAGATTCAGCGAGCTGTACGCGGGATTGGCCGGAATATGCGCGAGCGCGCTGCACCGCTCGACGTCCTCGTTAGACAGCCCCGTGCGCTCGTTGCCGAACACGAGCGCGATATCGCCATGCACGGCATGCTCGCGCGCCTGCATCGCGGCCGCGCGCGGCGCGAGCTGCGGCGGCCCGTACTCGCGGGCGCGCGCCGTCAACGCTAACGACCAGTGCGCGCCCGACAGCGCGTCGGCGAGCGTCGGCACGACATGGGCGGACGCAAGCACGTCGTCCGCGCCGCTGGCCATCGCGATCGCCTCCGGGTCGTTTTTCACGTCCGCCACGCGCGGCGACACGAGCACGAGCCGGGAGAAGCCCATGGTTTTCAGCGCGCGCGCCGCCGCGCCAACGTTGCCGGGATGACTCGGCTCGACGAGTACGAAACGCGTGGACGTGAAACCGCCGCCGATGCTGGAGTTGTCGGAAGCGGTGCTGGAGGAAGGCGAAGCAGGCGTTTGAACCACGATGAGCTTTGGAGACAAGGAAATAGTAATGGTAGCCCTAACCCGCCACCTCTTTCCATCTGCCGATCGGCCAATACCGCACCAGACGAACGTCATAGGCCTGTTTGCCCGCGCGCAGGTCGGCCCGAACCGCCTCGAAACGACGAGACTCAGGTAAAATCCCGATATTCGCGCCGTGCCACATTGCCTCTCAAGGGGAACATCGGGCACCGCGCATCGCTCTTCTTCAATTCGTCTCCGTCGACGGAATGTGCTGCCAGATCTCGACTCAGTCATATCGGGCGCCCGTTTCGCATGATTAACAGCTTATTTTCAGCTCAACAACGGGCCGCCGCCGCGCGCGTCCGGCACAAGGATCCAGACTCATGCATCCCATGCTCAATATCGCTGTCAAGGCCGCTCGCCGCGCCGGGCAGATCATCAACCGCGCGTCGCTCGATCTCGACCTCGTGCAGGTCAGCAAGAAGCAGCACAACGATTTCGTCACGGAGGTCGACAAGGCATCCGAAGCGGCCATCATCGAAGCGCTGACCACCGCCTACCCCGATCACGCGATCCTCGCCGAAGAGTCCGGCGAATCGGGCAACGAGTCCGAATTCCAGTGGATCATCGATCCCCTCGACGGCACCACGAACTTCATCCACGGCTTCCAGTATTACTGCGTGTCGATCGCGCTTGCGCACAAGGGCATCATCACGCAGGCGGTCGTCTATGACCCGACGCGCAACGACCTGTTCACGGCCTCGCGCGGCCGCGGCGCGTACCTGAACGACCGGCGCATCCGCGTCGGCCGCCGCGACCGGCTCGCCGACAGCCTGATCGGCACGGGCTTCCCGTTCCGCGAAAAGGACACGCTCGAAGCGTACACGCACCTCTTCGCCGACATGACGAAGGCGTGCGCGGGCCTGCGCCGTCCGGGCGCAGCGGCGCTCGATCTGGCGAACGTCGCGGCGGGCCGCCTCGACGGCTTCTTCGAGCAAGGCATCAGCGCGTGGGACATGGCGGCAGGCAGCCTGCTCGTCACGGAAGCGGGTGGCCTGGTCGGTAACTACACGGGTGACTCGGACTTCCTGCACTTGCATGAGATCGTCGCCGGCAACCCGAAGGTGTATGCACAGATGATTCCAATTCTGTCGCGTTACACCAAGACGAAGGAACAGGCAGCTTAAGACGCTGCATGCGGTTGAAAGCGGCCTCGGCCGCTTTTTTCTTTTTGGGCTCGTGACTCGCGATACGTCGCGCACATCAACGGGACACGTGCATCAAAGGCAAAATTGCGGGCGCTGTGTTTCAATCGGGACCATGAAGAAAGGTTTCTACACGATCATCGCGGCACAGTTCGTGTCGTCGCTCGCCGATAACGCGCTGCTGATCGCGGCCATTGCGCTGCTCACCGAGATCCGCTCGCCTGCGTGGATCACGCCGCTGCTGCAGATCTTCTTCACGATTTCCTATGTGCTGCTCGCGCCGTTCGTCGGCGCATTCGCCGACGCGCTGCAAAAGCGCCACGTGATGTTCATCTCGAACGCGCTAAAAGCGTGCGGCTGCCTGCTGATGATCGGCGGCGTGCATCCCATGATCGCTTACGGCGTGGTCGGCTTCGGCGCAGCCGCGTACTCGCCCGCGAAGTACGGCATTCTCACCGAGCTGCTGCCCGCCGACCGGCTCGTCGCCGCGAACGCGTGGCTCGAATCGGCGACCGTGCTGTCGACTATCGTCGGCACGATGCTGGGCGGCGCGCTGATCAGCACCTACGCGTCGCACTTCGTGCAGCACGTGCATTGGCCGCTGATCCATTCCGCCGCCGACCTCGCGATGCTCGCCGTGATGATCACCTACGCGATCGCGGCCGCACTCAACGTCGGCATTCCCGACACGGGCGCGCGTTATCCAAACCGCTTGGCGGAGCCGGGCGAACTGGTCGGCGAGTTCGTGCGCTGCTTCAACATGCTGTGGGCCGACCGTCTCGCACAGATCGCGCTGTGGGTCACGACGCTGATGTGGGGCGGCGCGGTCACGCTGCAATTGCTCGTACTCAAATGGGCCGACGCGAATCTCGGGCTATCGCTGTCGAAAGCGGCCGTCATGCAGGGCGTGGCCGGCCTCGGCATCGCGATCGGCGCAGCGGCTGCCGCCGCGTGGATTCCGTTGCGCGCGTCGCTCAAGGTGCTGCCCGTCGGCCTGATCACGGGCGCCGTGGCCGTCGCGATGGCCTTCTACAACAAGAACCTGTTTCCGCCCGGCGCGGGCCTGCGTATCGGCGAGCTGTTTGCGCCCGCCTACATCATCTTCGCGTATCCGTTGATGGTGCTGCTCGGCGCGCTGTCGGGCTTCTTCATCGTGCCGATGAACGCAATTCTCCAGCACCGCGGCGCGACATTGCTGACGGCGGGCCACTCGATCGCCGTGCAGAACTTCAACCAGAATCTCGCCGTGCTGCTGATGCTCGGCGCGTACGCGATCCTGCTGACGGCAAAGATGCCCGTGCAGTGGATCATCGCTGTGTTCGGCGTATTCATCACCGGCATGATGTGGCTTGCGCAGCGGCGCAGCGCCGCGAACGCGCACAAGGTCGACATGCGCGCGCTCATCGAAGAATGAGCAAAGCGTACGCGTGTCTGTACGGCGACAGCAACCTGGCCATCCGGCCAGGTTCGCTCGACGCCTCGGCGGGTTAAACTCACGCCCTGAACAGTCACGCAAGAAAGACACGAGGATGGGCACTCAAACCGCAGCCGCAAGCGACAACGCGCAACACACCCCCATGATGCAGCAGTATCTGCGCATTAAAGGGGAGCATCCGGGCACGCTCGTGTTCTACCGGATGGGCGATTTCTATGAACTGTTCTTCGACGACGCCGAAAAGGCCTCGCGCCTGCTCGATCTGACGCTTACGCAGCGCGGCGCCTCGGGCGGCAATCCGATCAAGATGGCGGGCGTGCCTCACCACGCCGTCGAACAGTATCTGGCGAAGCTCGTCAAACTCGGCGAGTCGGTTGCGATCTGCGAGCAGATTGGCGATCCCGCGACATCGAAGGGCCCTGTCGAACGCAAGGTCGTGCGCGTGGTGACGCCCGGCACGCTGACGGATGCCGCGCTGCTGTCCGACAAGAACGACACGTATCTGCTCGCCGTGTGCGCGGGGCACAACCGGCGCGGCGTCGTGACCACGATCGGCCTCGCATGGCTCAATCTGGCGAGCGGCGCGCTGCGCCTCGCGGAAGTCGCGCCCGATCAGGTCGCGGCCGCGCTGGAGCGCATCCGTCCTGCTGAAATTCTCGTTGCCGACGCGCCGTCGTCGAACGATTCGAACGCATGGACAGTGCCCACCGGTTTCGGCGCGACGACGCGCGTGCCCGTCTGGCACTTCGACGTCGCCTCGGGTACGCAACGGCTGTGCGATCAACTGGAAGTGGCGGGCCTCGATGGCTTCGGCGCGCATTCGCTTTCGAGCGCATGCGGCGCGGCGGGCGCGCTGCTGCTGTACGCGGCGGCGACCCAGGGCCAGCAGTTGCGCCATGTGCGCAGCCTGAAAGTCGAATACGAATCGGAATACATCGGCCTCGATCCGTCCACGCGCCGCAATCTCGAACTGACGGAAACGCTGCGCGGCACGGACTCGCCCACGCTCTGCTCGCTGCTCGATACCTGCTGCACGACGATGGGCAGCCGTCTGCTGCGTCACTGGCTGCATCATCCGCCGCGCGACGCGTCGTACGCGCAGGCGCGCCAGCAGGCGATCGGCGCGCTGCTCGACGCGCCGCCGCAAGCGAGCCTCGACGGGCTGCGCAGCGCGCTGCGACAGATCTCGGATATCGAACGGATCACCGGGCGGCTCGCGTTGCTGTCGGCGCGTCCGCGCGATCTGTCGAGCCTGCGCGACACGTTCGTTGCGCTGCCCGAACTGCGCGCACAACTTGCCGCCGTGACGGCCGCTGCCGATTCGCTTGCCCGCATCGATACGGCGCTGGTGCCGCCCGCTGACTGCGTCGATCTGCTGAAGCGCGCAGTCGCCCAGGAACCCGCTGCGATGGTGCGCGACGGCGGCGTGATCGCGCGCGGCTACGATGCGGAACTCGATGAACTACGCGATATTTCGGAGAACTGCGGACAGTTCCTGATCGATCTCGAAACACGTGAACGTGCGCGCACGGGCATCGGCAATCTGCGCGTCGAATACAACAAGGTGCATGGCTTCTATATCGAAGTGACGCGCGGCCAGACGGACAAGGTGCCCGACGATTATCGCCGCCGTCAGACGCTGAAGAACGCCGAGCGCTACATCACGCCTGAGCTGAAAACGTTCGAGGACAAGGCGCTGTCCGCGCAGGAACGCGCGCTCGCGCGCGAGAAAGCGCTGTATGACGCGTTGCTGCAATCGTTGCTGCCGTTTATCGCCGATTGCCAGCGCGTTGCGTTGGCGCTCGCCGAACTCGATCTGCTCGCCGCGTTCGCGGAACGTGCTCGCGCGCTCGACTGGGTTGCCCCGAGCTTCACGCCGACGGGCGGCATCGATATCGAACAGGGCCGCCACCCCGTGGTCGAAGCGCAAGTCGAACAGTTCATCGCCAACGACTGCGTGCTCAATCCCGAACGCAAGCTGCTGCTGATCACCGGCCCGAACATGGGCGGTAAATCCACGTTCATGCGTCAGACGGCACTGATCGCGTTGATGGCGTACGTGGGCAGCTATGTGCCCGCGCGGCGTGCGTCGTTTGGCCCGATTGACCGCATTTTCACGCGCATCGGCGCCGCCGACGATCTGGCGGGCGGCCGCTCGACCTTCATGGTCGAAATGACGGAAGCCGCCGCGATTCTGAACGACGCGACGCCGCAGAGCCTCGTGCTGATGGATGAAATCGGCCGCGGCACGTCGACGTTCGACGGCCTCGCGCTTGCCTGGGCCATCGCGCGGCATCTGCTTGCGCACAACAACTGCCATACGCTGTTCGCGACGCACTATTTCGAACTGACGCAACTGCCCGCCGAGTTTCCGCATGCGGCGAACGTGCATCTGTCAGCGGTCGAGCATGGGCACGGCATCGTGTTCCTGCATGCCGTCAACGATGGCCCCGCGAACCAGAGCTATGGCCTGCAGGTCGCGCAACTGGCGGGCGTGCCGAACGCGGTGATTCGTGCCGCGCGCAAGCATCTCGCTTATCTGGAGCAGCAGTCGGCCGCGCAACCCGCGCCGCAACTCGATCTGTTCGCAACGCCCCTTGCAATGCTCGAAGACGCCGACGACGAGCCGCCCGCGCCGGCAATCGATCCCGCCACGCAGGCGCTCGTCGAACGCCTGCGCGAGATCGACCCGAACGATCTGCGTCCGCGCGACGCGCTCGACCTGCTGTTCGAACTGCATGAACTGGCCAAGTCGCCAGATGCGCGACACTGACGCGCGCGATCGTCAAGCGACGCCGCCTCCTGGCCTGCGCGCGCGCCGCGCCGCACGCGCGCTCGCGCTGGCGCTCGCGTACCTGAGCGTGCTGTCGCTGGCGGCGCCGGTTCGTGAGTCTTTCGCGAAAGAACCGGCGCCCCAGTACGCGTTCGCGGTCATTGGCGGCACACTCCAAGGTTCCGCCGACGAAGCGCTCACGCAGCGGCTGCTCGATGCGATCGGGCGCGATCCCGACGTGTCGTTCATCGTGTATGACGGCAATCTGAAAAGCAGCAAGGAAGCCTGCCGCGATTCGCTGTTCGAAACGCGCCATACGCTGCTCGAAACGTCGAAGCCCGCGCTAGTGTTCATTCCCGGCCAGCACGACTGGACCGATTGCGGCACGGCCGAAGCAGGCAGTTACGACCCCGTCGAACGGCTCGATCTGCTGCGGCAGACGCTGTTCGCCGATGCGTCGTCGATGGGACAGAATCCGATTCCGCTCGCACGCGAAAGTGAAGTGTCGCGGTTCCGGCCGTATCGCGAGAATGTGCGCTGGCTGGTTGGCGAAACCGTGTTCGTCGGCCTGAACGTGCCGGGCCCGAACAATCATTTTCTGTATGCGGGCGGGCGCAACGGCGAGTTCGAAGACCGCGTGATCGCGAATGCATTCTGGCTCGATCACGCCGCCGAGTACGCGAAACGCCGTGGCGCGCGCGCGATCGTCGTACTGGTTCAGGGCGACTTCGATCCCGAACGTTACGAGCGCCCCGAGCGCTTCGCGTGGCTGCGCTTCGGGCATCGCTCGAAGCGCGACGGGTTCATGGAATTCAAGCGCAGTCTGGTGAAGCTGGCCGAGACGTTTCGCGGACCGGTCGTCGTGATTCATCAGGACGACGACAGATCGCATACCGGCTTTATGATCGACCAGCCGCTGCGCAACGATAAGGGCGATCTGGTGACGAATCTGACGCGCATCGCATTCGCGCCGCGTAGCCCTCAGAACCAGTGGATACAGGTCGATGTCGATCTGCAGAAGCGGCCGCCGTTTCGCGTGACTGTGCGCGACGTGCCGAAGAATCTGCCGCTGCCGGCCGCGCCCACCATGCCGTCGCACAACGATAACGCCACGCCGCCGATGCCGCCGTCGATGCCCGCCGTGCCGGACTCCGCGCCCGCTTCCGAGTTGCCGCCGATCCTGCCTGAACCGTCGCGCACGACGTCGCCGGATTAGGGCAACAGCGTCACATACCGCGCTACACCGCCCCAGATACGACAACGGGCGCTTACGCGCCCGCTTCGGGAACTGCTCGATCGTCCGCCCTCAACCACGACGTGAACCCTGCCAATTCAGTGCAGCGTGGGCCGTGACGGTTCAGCGTCGTCGCCATCATCCTCATCATCATCTTCGTCGACGATTTCCAAGCCGCTCGCGCCGTGTGCATGCTCGTGCTGGATTTCGTCTTCCGTCGCTTCGCGCACGTCCTTCACGGTCAGGCTGAAACGCAGCGCCATACCCGCGAGCGGATGATTGCCGTCGAGCACGACCTTGTCTTCGGCGACATCGGTGACCGTGTAGATCAACGAGTCCAGATCTTCATCACCCTCTTCCGGCGTGCCTTCGAACTGCATGCCGACTTCGAGCGGCTCAGGGAAACGGCTGCGCGGCTCGATCTTCACGAGGTCAGGATCGTATTCGCCGAACGCGTCGCCCGGTTCCAGCTGGATCTGGGTTTCGAAGCCGGGCTCATGGCCGTCAAGCTCTTCCTCGATCTTGGGGAACGTGCCATCATAGCCGCCGTGCAGATAAACCATCGGCTCGTCGCTTTCCTCAATCAGATTGTCTTGCGCATCCGACAGTTTGTAAGTGACCGATACGACGGTGTTCTTTGCGATTTTCATTCGATTCTCCAGATTACGACTCACATTATACGATGCCCGTGCGGCCCCCTGACTACCCCGCTGGCAAAGCTTCAGCGCGTTCCACTCCGACTCCCGCCACCGCTTCTTCCGCGCCAGCGCCCGATCAGCCTGCGTCGTTGCTGGGCAATCTGACGCCGTCGCAGTTCATGCGGCGCTACTGGCAGAAAAAGCCTTTGCTGATTCGTCAGGCAATCCCGGATATCGCCGCGCCGCTCTCGCGCGACGAACTGTTCGAACTGGCCGATCAGGACGAAGTCGAGTCGCGCCTCATCACGCACTTTCGCAACAAGTGGCAGCTCGAACATGGTCCGTTTGCTGCAGACGAATTGCCTTCCGTCAAACAGCGCGCGTGGACGTTGCTCGTGCAAGGCGCCGATCTGCATAACGACCGCGCGCGCGCATTACTTGACCGTTTTCGCTTCGTGCCCGACGCGCGTCTCGACGACCTGATGATCTCGTACGCAACGGACGGCGGCGGCGTCGGTCCTCATTTCGACTCTTACGATGTCTTCCTGCTGCAGGTTCACGGCAAGCGCCGCTGGCGCATCGGCGCGCAACGCGATCTGTCGTTGCAGCCCGGCCTGCCCTTGAAAGTTCTACAAAGCTTCGAGCCGGAAGAGGAATGGCTATTAGAGCCAGGCGACATGCTTTATCTGCCGCCGCACATCGCCCACGACGGCGTGGCGGAAGGCGAATGCATGACGTGCTCGATCGGTTTTCGCGCGCCGTCGACGTCCGAACTCGCCGCGCAGTTCCTGTATTACCTTGCGGAGCGCGGCGAAGCGGCCGGCTCGCCGGATGGCGCCGCGCTCTATCGCGACCCGCAGCAGCCGGCCGTGGCGAAACCAGCAGAGCTGCCCGCCGCGCTCGTCGACCGGGTGGGTGCGATCCTTGCTAAGATCGACTGGAACGAGAAGGATGTCTCGTCATTCCTTGGCACTTATCTGAGCGAACCGAAGCCGAGTGTCGTGTTCGATCCGCCCGAGCGACCGCTCGATGAAGCGCGTTTCATCAAGCGCGCAAGCAAGGATGGCGTGCGTCTGGATCGCAAGACTGTGCTGCTTTACGACAGTCGTGCTTACTACCTGAATGGAGAAGAAAGCAGGCTGTCGGGCGTCAAAAGCGCGGTGATTGAACTCGCCGACAACCGCTATCTGAGTGCGAAACGCTTTGTAACACTCTCGGGGCAATCGTCGGTGACAGCACTACTTCACGAGTGGTATCGTGCGGGCTGGATACAGATGGGTGATCTGAGATAAGATTCGCTCCGCTGTCATACCGTATAGCGAAAAATTGTCTGAGAAAGACAACGTATTGGCCCCGGATTTGTCGACGGTCGATACGAAAGTGCATATAATTTCCGCCCAAGCCGTAGGGAAGATTCACGCTCATGAAGTGCGGTCTCCACCAGCGGCCCAGGTCGGTGTTGGAGCACATTACCGGTATTATTTTGCGCTGTTGCTTACCTTTAACCATAAAAGGACGTGATCATGAAGAAATCCCTCCTCGTAGCATCCCTGTTGGCAGCTGTGGCACTGGCTGCATGCAACAAGAGCAGCGACCAGGCAGCTGCCCCGGCTAGCGACGCTGCTGCCGCTTCGGCACCCGCTGCTGCTGCTTCGGATTCGGCTGCTGCCGCTTCGGGCGCTGCTGCTGCTGCGAGCGACGCTGCTGCTTCGGCTACGGCTGCTGCTTCGGACGCAGGCGCTGCTGCCTCGGACGCTGCTGCTTCGGCAGCTGCTCCGGCTTCGGGCGCAAGCCAGTAAGCTGTAGCACAGGGTTCGCCCTCAGGGCGAAAACTGCGACGGGAAGTCCGAGGGCTTCCCGGGCAAAAAACAAAACGCCACGAGTTCAAACTCGTGGCGTTTTGCTTTATGCGCCGCTATTAATCGCGATTATTCTGCTTGCATGCATCCGATGCATTTTGGTCAATTCATGTCGTTAAGCGACAACACGCAGTCCGGCCTTAATAACAAAGTGATTTCCCTGCCGCATCGGCAACAGGGTGTTTTCGGTGTAACGAGCGCTTATTCTGAAGCCTGCGCCTTCTCTTCGAAGAACTCGCGCACGACGTCGATTTCACGCGTGCGCTTGAATGGCGGCAGGCTCTGCCATATCCGGCGCCCATACGGTTTGTCGACGAGGCGCGTGTCGCAGATCATCAGTACGCCGCGATCGGTCTCGGAGCGGATCAGACGTCCTGCGCCCTGCTTGAGCGTGATAACTGCCTGCGGCAGTTGATGCACGGCAAACGGACTCAAGCCCTTCTTCGTCAGCGCATCGAGCCGTGCGGACAGCACAGGGTCGTCAGGCGGCGCGAACGGCAGCTTGTCGATGACGACGAGCGACAGTGCATCGCCGCGCACATCGACGCCTTCCCAGAAGCTCTGGCTGCCGACGAGAATCGCATTGCCATAGGAGCGGAACCGGTCAAGCAGTTCAGTACGGCTCGCATCGCCCTGCACGAGTAATGGCATGTTCCAGCCGCGCGACTCGATCACGTCGCGCAGCTTCGTCGAGATGCGATCGACGGCGCGCAGCGTCGTACACAGCATGAACACACCACCGCCCGATGCTTCGATCGCCGGCAGCGCGGCATCGAATACGGCATCGGTGAACGTCGGCGACGAGGGCTGCGGCAAATTACGCGGCACGTAGAGCAGGCCCTGCGTGCCGTAGTCGAACGGGCTGGGCAGCGTCATCGAGCGGCGCGAGTTGAGACCCATCTGCGCCGCGTAGTGCGCGAAGTCGCCGCGCACCGACAGCGTCGCAGAGGTGAAGACCCACGCGCGCGGCACGCCCGCGCGCTGCTTCGCGAAAATTGGCGCGACGGATAGAGGCGTCTCATGCAACTGCACGGTATGCGAGAACACTTCGATCCATCGAACCTTCTCGTTCGGATCGCTTTTCTCCGCCGCTTTTGCGGCGTCCGTTGCGGCGTCGCGTTCGGTTTCGGTGGGCGGCGTGGTCCAGCCCGACAGCACCTCCTGCAACTCGCGCGCGCGGCGCACCAGCGCGCCCAGCGACTCGGCACGCTCCGACTGCCCGGCGAGCGCGCTCGTGAGCGCATCGAGTTCGGTTTCGACGGCTTCGAGCGCGGGGAACAACGGATGATCGTCGGGCAACTGTCCAATCGACAGCCGCACTGAATCTTCCTTGAATGCGAGCCGCACGTCGCGCGCCGAGCGTTCGAGCGCTGCGCCGAGCTTCACCCAATCGACGGCATCACGCGCATGGCCGAGGCCTTCCGCGACCGAGTCGCGCGCAAGTTCGAGGAATTGCGTGGTGGAAAGCGTTTCGCCGAAGAACAGCGTCGCGGTTTCAGGCAGTTGATGCGCTTCGTCGAAGATCACCGTGTTCGCCGTCGGCAGCAGTTCGGCCATGCCCGTATCGCGCAGCATGATGTCGGCGAAGAACAGATGGTGATTGACGACCACGATATCGGCCTGCTGCGCCTCACGGCGCGCCTGCATCACGAAGCAGTCCTTGTAGTGCGGACACTCCTGGCCGAGGCAGTTATCACGCGTCGACGTCACCATTGACCACACGGCCGCCGTCTCCGGCACGCTTGCAAGCTCGGCTTTGTCGCCCGTGCGCGTGATCTTCGCGAAGCGGATGATGTCCTGCAGATACGACGTTTCCTGCCGCGACGGAAGACGGCCATTGTCAGCCGTGCGTTGCAGATAGTAGTGGCACAGATAGTTCGCGCGGCCCTTGAGCATCGCGACGGACACGGGCACCGCGAGCGCGTCGCGCACGGTCGGAATGTCGCGCTGAAAGAGCTGGTCCTGCAAGTGCTTGGTGCCCGTCGAGACGACCACCTTGCCACCCCACAGCATCGCCGGCACGAGGTACGCGTAGGTCTTGCCCGTACCCGTGCCCGCTTCGACGATCAGCGTGTTCTCGCCGCCTTCGGTATTGCCGTCAGCGGCCGCTGCGTCTTCAGGTGCGGACTGCGCTGCCGACGCCGATTGCTGCAAGCGCCGCGCCGGACGTTTCTGCGCCTCGAACATCGCGGGCTCCGGCATCGCGCGGCCCGATGCTTCCATCGCGGCGGCCACGGCGCGCGCCATTTCGATCTGCGACGCGCGCGGCCGGTAGCCGTCGATCTGGCGTGCGAGCAGCCCGTCGGCGGCGAAGATGTCGGCGAGTTCGGAGGATCGCTTGTGACTCAGCGACGCGGCCAGTGCGCCGCCGCCCGATGCGGGCTTCGCCGCGTGCTCGTCGGCGGCAGCGGCGTCCGAAGCGCCCGCCGATGCCGTCCGGGAAGAAGATTGAAGCGATGAATTCAAGGCAAGCGATTCCTGCAAAGTCCGGCGCGCCACATGCTGAACGGGGCCCGGCGCCTGCCTGGCCGCTCCGTCAGTTGCGGGCTTCCGGTTCAAGCTGCAATTGCAGCAAGATGATGGTGTCCTTGACCTTGAGCTTGCGCTTTTTCAGGCGCTGGATCTCGAGGTCGTCGATGCCGGGTTCCTCGGACATTCTGTCGATCAACCGATCAAGCCCACTATGCTCCGATTCCAGTTGCAGAATGCGGTCGCGCAGTGTGTCCGAATTGACGACGCGATGATGGTCGCGCATGCTCGCCTCCTCTTTCGAAAGGGCGAAGGCCGCGCTGCGCGGTCGCTCCGCTCGAGGTTGCTGTCCGGCCTGAAACGCGTTACGGCTGTTGCTGACTGATGCTCACTGCTGCTGTTGCTGCTGCTTCTGTTGCTGCTCGAGCTGCTGCTGTTTCGCCTGCTCTTCCTGTTTCTGTTTGGCCTTCTCGGCCGCCTGCTTCTGGCGCTCTTCGACATCGGTCTTGTGCTGCGCCGCTTCCGACTGCTTCTGCTGGAAGCGCTGCTGCTTCTCGGTGCGCTCCTGAGCCTTCTGGGCGGCCTGCTGGTGCGCCTCGTCGAGCTTGCGCTGGAAGTCGGCCTGCTTCGCATCGTAGGCCTTCTGGTTCGCGGCCGCTTGCGAAGGCGAAATGCCGCGCTGCGCCTGATCGATGGCGTGCTGTTGCTGCTTCTGCTGGAAAGCCTGCTCGTTGGCGGCGCGCTGCGGCGCTTCTGCGTTGCGCTGCGCCTGACTCAACTGATGCTGACGCTGCTTGTCTTCGTACGCCTGCGCATTGCGCTCGTCCTGCGCATTGCGCGCGGGCGCGTCCGCTTCGTACTGCGCGCGCTTGATGGCTGCCTGCTCGTCGCGTTGCCGTGCGTGCTCGACGCGCTTTTCGTCGTCGAGCGCGAGCTGCTCCTTGCGAATGTCGGCGGCGACGACACGCATGTCTTCACGGGCCGAGTCCAGGCAATGATTGACGAAAAACTTGCTATAACAGTTGTGCTGGGCGACGCCGTAACGGTAGTTGTTCTCCGCCGTGCGGGTATCGAGCGTCTTTTGACGCGCTTCGAAATCATTCGCGGCCGGCACGCCCGAAGCCGTATCCGAAGTCGAAGCGGCCGACGATGCCGCCACGGCATTCTCCTGCGCATCGGCAAGTGCGGGCGCAAGCGCCGCGCTCGCGACGAACGCCAGCGACGCGGCGAGCGCGAACCGGCGGACAGACCCGGCAAACCAAAGGGCAACGGACGCGGCCTCTGGCCTGAAGACGGGCGATGCGAGCGGAGATCGGCGTGAAGATCCGGGCAGATTTCCGGACGTGAGGCGTGAGGTCGGCAACGTCGTAGATGGGCAGCGGAACATGCCTGAAATTCTATCACCCCGCGCTTGAGCGCTCGGTCATTTATGGCAAAATGCCCCGCTTCAGCAAGCTTTCACGAGCTTTGACGACTTTTCCGCAACCCGGCCGCCGCACGTACCGCAAGTATTGCGCAGCGCGGCCACAGTCGAATCCGGCAGGAACATCAAGACCCTATGACGGACACCGTAGCAATCAAGATCGTACAGCGCATCGCCACCGAACTGACCGTCCAGCCGCGCCAGGTCGCGGCCGCGGTGCAACTACTCGATGAAGGAGCGACTGTTCCGTTTATCGCCCGGTACCGGAAGGAAGTCACCGGCAATCTCGACGACACGCAACTGCGCACGCTCGAAGAACGCCTGCTGTATCTGCGCGAACTCGAAGACCGGCGCGCCGCGATCATCGCGAGCATCGACGAGCAAGGCAAACTCACGGACGAACTGCGCGTCGCGATCGAAGGCGCCGACAGCAAGCAGGTCCTCGAAGACCTCTATCTGCCGTACAAGCCGAAGCGCCGCACGCGCGCACAGATCGCCCGCGAAGCCGGCCTGCAGCCGCTCGCCGACGCGCTGCTGGCGAACCCGCTGCTCGATCCGCAGACGGAAGCCGCGCAATACGTCGATGCCGAGAAAGGCGTCGCGGACGTCAAGGCCGCGCTCGACGGCGCGCGCGACATTCTCTCCGAGCAGTTCGGCGAAACGGCCGAAGTGCTCGGCAAGCTGCGCGACTATCTGTTCAATCAGGGCGTCGTGAGCTCGGCGGTGGTCGAAGGCAAGGAAGGCGAAGAAGGCGAGAAATTCCGCGACTACTACGACTATTCGGAAACCATCCGCACCGTGCCGTCACACCGCGCGCTGGCCCTGTTCCGCGGCCGCAATGCAGGCGTGCTGATGATCAAGCTGGGACTCGGCGAAGAACTCGACGCGCAGGTGCCGCATCCGGGTGAAGCGATGATCGCGCGCCACTTCGGCATTGCGAATCAGGGCCGGCCGGCGGACAAGTGGCTCTCCGATGTATGCCGCTGGTGCTGGCGCGTGAAGGTGCAGCCGCACATCGAAAACGAACTGCTGACGAATCTGCGCGAAGAAGCCGAAAACGAAGCGATCCGTGTGTTCGCGCGCAATCTGAAGGATCTGCTGCTGGCCGCTCCGGCCGGCCCGAAGGCCGTGATCGGCCTCGATCCGGGTCTGCGCACGGGCGTGAAGGTAGCTGTCGTCGACCGCACGGGCAAGGTGCTCGCCACGGATCAGATCTATCCGCACGAACCGCGCCGCGACTGGGACGGCTCGATCGCGAAGCTCGCGCGCATCGCTGCGCAGACGCAAGCGGAACTGGTCAGTATCGGTAATGGCACGGCGTCGCGCGAAACGGACAAGCTCGCCAGCGAACTGATGTCGCGTCATCCGGAATTGAAGTTGCAGAAGATCGTCGTGTCGGAAGCGGGCGCTTCCGTGTACTCGGCCTCGGAACTCGCGGCGAAGGAATTCCCGGATATGGACGTGTCGCTGCGCGGCGCGGTGTCGATCGCGCGCCGCCTGCAGGACCCGCTCGCCGAACTCGTGAAGATCGAGCCGAAGGCGATTGGCGTCGGGCAGTATCAGCATGACGTGAACCAGCGCGATCTCGCGCGTTCGCTCGATGCCGTCGTCGAAGACTGTGTGAATGCTGTCGGCGTGGATGCGAACACGGCTTCCGTTGCGCTGCTCGCGCGCGTGTCCGGCCTGAACGCGACGCTTGCGCGCAATATCGTCGATTATCGGGATGCGAACGGTCCGTTCCCGACGCGCGACCATCTGCGCAAGGTACCGCGTCTTGGCGACAAGACGTTCGAGCAGGCGGCGGGCTTCTTGCGCATCAATGGCGGCGAGAATCCGCTCGACCGCTCGTCAGTTCACCCGGAAGCGTATCCCGTCGTTGAACGGATGCTTGCGAAGATCAGCAGGAACATTGGCGACGTGCTCGGTAATCGCGATGCGCTGTCGAAGCTGTCACCTGCCGAGTTCGTCGACAATCGTTTCGGTCTGCCGACTGTGCGGGATATTCTTTCCGAGCTCGAAAAGCCTGGGCGTGATCCGCGTCCTGAGTTCAAGACTGCTACTTTCCGCGAAGGCGTTGAGAAGATTTCCGACCTGGCGCCGGGCATGGTGCTCGAAGGTGTCGTGACGAACGTGGCTGCGTTTGGTGCGTTTATCGATATCGGCGTGCATCAGGATGGCCTCGTGCATGTGTCGGCGATGTCGACAAAGTTCATCAAGGACCCGCATGAGGTCGTCAAGGCCGGGCAGATCGTCAAGGTGAAGGTGCTTGAGGTCGACGTCAAGCGGCAGCGGATTTCGTTGACCATGCGGATGGATGATGATGTGGCTGCGGGTGCCCCGCAGGAGCGCTCGGGTGGGCGGTCGGGGTCCGGGTCGGCCTCGGGTGCAGGTGCCGGGCGTTCGCAGCAACGCGCGCGTGGGCCGGAGCCGGTTAATGCTATGGCGGCGGCTTTTGCTAAATTGAAACGGTAAGTGTGGGCGGGGCTTTTGCCCCGTGTGCCCCGTTTTTGTTGCGTTGCGCGTGGGGTGGTTTTTTGCTCTGCGAAGCGGGTGCGGGTTGCCGCCGGGCGCGGTGCAGGCTTTAGTCTTTCAATGGCATCCGCGATTTGGCTTCGCTGTTCATGCGTTGGCCCGGTGATTTTGCCACTGCGCTGGCATCCGCGATTAGTTAGCCTGCTTCAGGCGTCGCCCCTGTGCGGGGCGGCACCTACTTTTCTTTGCCGCCGCAAAGAAAAGTAGGCAAAAGAAAGCGGCTCACACCGCCAGTTCTTGTATTTGCCTGAGGGCCCCCAACCGGTCTTACGCTTCACACGGCAACGCACTGGTCCATGTGCGTTGCTAACGCTCTCTCTATACGCCTCACCCGCTTCATGTGCGCGCGTCGCCGGATGCCGCGCCAGATGTTCCTCCGCCGCCCAGGTGGCAAACTGTGTGTAGGCCTCGGTGCTCCACACGCCTCACTTCGAACCCGATAGCGCGCGGCGTGCCTCAATGTAAGAGCGCCAACCTATACGCCGCGACAACCTACACACAGTATGCCACCTGGGCGGCAGCAACCATTCGCTGGCGCTGACCTTTGTGCGGGAGTTTGAAGCGGGTGAGGCGCCTTTTAAAAGCGTTGGCAACGACCGTGGGTCACGTGATTGCCGCGTGAAGCGTAAGAACCTTCGGGGGCCCTCAGGCAAGAAGAAATGTTGGCGGTGTTAGCCGCTTTCTTTTGCCTACTTTTCTTTGCGGCGGCAAAGAAAAGTAGGTGCCGCCCCGCACAGGGGCGACGCTTGAAGCACGTAGGCATAACGCGGATGCCAGCGCAAAGGCCAAAACGCCGTAACGCGGATGCCAGCGAAAAAGCAAAAACACCACCCAGCGTCGCAAGACGAAAAAAAACCTCAAATCTCTATCTTCGTCCCAAGCTCAACAACACGATTCGCGGGAATACTAAAAAAATCAGTCGGCTTCGCAGCATTCTGATGCATCCATGCAAACACACGCTCACGCCAAACGGACATACCGGGCAACTGTGTCGGCACGACAGTCTCCCTCGCGAGAAAGAACGACGTGTCCATCAACTCAAACGACATATCGTGCGACACGCTGATCTGCTCGAGCACGGCTTTCACATCCGGCGTCTCGTTGAAGCCATACGCAGCCTTCACAAGAAATAGCCCACCGCTAACATCCTTGACAGTCAACCGGTCCCTATCCTCGACATAAGGAATATCCCGAGTGATGAAAGTCAGAAAGATGGTCCGCTCGTGCAGCACCTTGTTGTGCTTGAGATTATGCAAAAGGCTCACGGGAACGAGCGTCGCGCTCCCCGTCAGATAAATAGCCGTACCCGACACGCGATGCGGCGGATGCGCAAGCAGTCCTTGCACGAAGGGCATCAACGGAATACCGTCGGCGGCAGTGCGCTCCTTCACGATCATGCGCCCCTTGAACCACGTCATCAGCAGGAAGAACAGCAACGCGCCGATGCCGAGCGGCAACCACCCGCCCTCCGCCACTTTCAGCAGATTCGCGCCGAAGAACCCAAGGTCGACAATCAGCAGCGCGCCGATAATCAACGCGACGACGCCCTTGTTCCAGTTCCACACCTTCACCATCACCACGCTCGCGAGGATCGTCGTGATCACCATCGTCGCCGTCACGGCAATACCGTAGGCCGCGGCCAGATTGTCCGAACTCTTGAACGCCAGGACGATGCACAGAATGATGAACAACAGCATCCAGTTGACGACAGGCACATAGATCTGCCCGATCGCCAGCTCCGACGTGTGCAGGATCTTCATGCGCGGCACATAGCCGAGTTGGATCGCCTGGCTCGTCAGCGAATACGCGCCCGAAATCACCGCTTGCGATGCAATCACCGTCGCGACCGTCGACAGCACAACCAACGGCAGCAGCGCCCAGTCAGGCGCAAGCAGAAAGAACGGGTTTTCGATCGCCTTCGGGTCGTGCATCAGCAACGCACCCTGGCCGAAGTAGTTCAGCACCAGCGACGGCATCACGAGCGAATACCACGCGCAACGAATGGGCGCCGCGCCGAAGTGGCCCATGTCGGCATACAGCGCTTCCGCGCCCGTCAGCACCAGCACGACCGAGCCGAGCACCACGTACGCCTGCAGCAGGTGCGCCGACATGAACGAGAACGCGTAGTACGGATTGAGCGCCTTGATCACTTCCGGTGCCTGCACGATATGCGACAGGCCGAGAACCGCGATCGTCACGAACCACAACACCATGATCGGGCCGAACAGCCTGCCGACCATCGCCGTCCCGTGTCGCTGGATCCAGAACAGCAGCACGAGGATCACCATCGTCAGCGGCAGCACCAGATGCGAGAGCTTGGGCGCAGCGATCTCCAGACCTTCGACAGCCGACATCACCGAAATGGCAGGCGTGATCACGGCATCGCCGTAGAACATGCAGGCGCCGAAAATGCCGAGCATCATCAGAAGGCCGGCCGCCCTGCTCTTCGTGTCGAACGAGCGCAGCGACAGCGCCATCAACGCGAGCACGCCGCCCTCGCCGTTGTTGTCGGCGCGCATCACGAACATCACGTACTTGATGCTGACCACCACGATGATCGCCCAGAACAGCAGCGAGATGACGCCGAGAATAGAACTCTCTGTGAGGGGAATGCCGTGGGAGGGGCTGAAGGCTTCTTTCAGCGAATACAGGGGGCTGGTGCCGATATCCCCGAAAACCACGCCGATCGCAGCGACTGCAAGCGAGGGCAACGGCTGCTTGGGGACGTGAGAGTTGTCTGTCATAAACGCGAAAAGAATCCGTTCCTGAGCGGCAAAAAACGAACGCTATTCTAAAGAATATAGGCGACAAAGCCCACCATTCGGCCCGTTGTGCTGACGCCACGAAGTCGGGCAGCGTCGGTCGAGTGTAGCATCACACCCCATGGCCGGCGTGTGTTTGCGCGTGTCAAGGGCTGCATTGTCAAATTCTTCCCGTTTGACCGCGGTCATCGACGAATGTGAAGCGAACATAAAAAACGGAGCCTCGAGAGGCTCCGTTTCAGTTTGCAGCACGCCGCCATCGACTTGCACGACGGCGGGCGGATGCTAGCTGGCGTCCGTCGAACGCTCCTGGCCACGCTTGATCCATGCGCTCAGGTTGTGCGGACGTACTGTGTCCCACTCCTCGAACGGCTGATGGATCCACGGGTTCGTCGCGAGATAGTGAACGTGATAGTCCGGCTTCACCTTCGAGCACGCCTTCCACCACAGCACCGCCGAACGCACCGACGTGATCGCGGGATAACGCTCCTTCAAATGCTGCTGCACGCGCGCGAGCGTCACACCCGAATCGACGAGATCATCGACCAGCAACACGTTGCCCGACAGCTCACCGCGCGTCATCGTGATGTATTGCGCGATGTCGAGGTCGCCCTGCTCCGTGCCCGCCGCTTCGCGGTACGAACTCGTCGCGAGAATCGCAAGCGGCAGATCGTAGATGCGCGAGAGCTGATCGCCGACCCGCAGACCGCCGCGCGCGAGGCACAGGATCTTGTCGAACTTCCAGCCCGAGTCGTGGACGGCGAGTGCAAGCAACTCGATCAGCCGGTGATATTCGTCCCAGCCGACCCACAGGTTGCGCTCGTCGTTGCGCGGGTCCTTCATTTCAATCATGGGTACACCCTGGATCATGCTTAAACCTTGAACGGGTGACGCAGAAGAATGGTTTCGTCGCGGTCCGGACCCGTCGACACCATGTCGATCGGCACGCCCGCCACTTCCTGCACGCGCGACAGGTATGCCTGAGCGTTCGCGGGCAGCTTGCTCCATTCCTTGATACCGACCGTGCTTTCCTGCCAGCCGCCGAACGTTTCGTAAACCGGCTCGCAGCGCGAGACTTCGGACGCGCCGCGCGGCAGGATGTCGGCGCTCTTGCCGTCGATCGTGTAACCGACGCACAGCTTCACTTCATCGAGGCCGTCGAGCACGTCGAGCTTCGTGATGCACAGGCCCGACACGCCGTTGATCTGGATCGAGCGGCGCAGCGCGGCGGCGTCGAGCCAGCCGGTGCGGCGCGGGCGGCCCGTGACCGAGCCGAATTCCTTGCCGACCTTCGCGAGCGTCAGGCCGACTTCTTCCTGGCGGTTGGCGTTGTCGGCGTCGTACAGTTCGCTCGGAAACGGGCCCGAGCCGACGCGCGTGCAGTACGCCTTCGTGATGCCAAGAATGTAGTCCAGCTTCTGCGGGCCGACACCCGCGCCCGCGCTTGCCGCACCCGCGACGCAATTGCTCGACGTAACGAACGGATACGTGCCGTGGTCGATATCGAGCAGCGTGCCTTGCGCGCCTTCGAACAGCAGGTTGTTGCCCGCGGCGTTCTCGTCATACAGACGGCGCGAGACGTCCGTGACCATCGGCTTCAGACGGTCTGCGTAGCTCAGCATCATGTCGAGCGTCTGCTGATAATCGACAGCCGGTGCGCCGAGGTATTGCGTGAGCACGAAATTGTGGAAATCGAGGTTCGCGCGCAGGCGTTCAGCGAAGGTCTTCGGCTCGAACAGGTCCTGCACGCGCATGCCACGGCGCGCCACCTTGTCTTCGTAGGCCGGGCCGATGCCGCGACCCGTCGTGCCGATCTTGCCGGCGCCGCTGCGTGCTTCGCGGGCCTGATCGATGGCGACGTGGTACGGGAGGATCAGCGTGGTGGCTTCGGAGATGAAGAGACGCTTCTGCACGTCAACGCCGGCCGATTCCAGCTCTTCGATTTCCTTGAACAGCGCTTCAGGCGACAACACGACGCCATTGCCGATGTAGCAGGCGACGCCCGGGCGCATGATGCCCGACGGAATCAGACGCAAGATGGTTTTCTTGCCGCCGATGATGAGCGTATGACCGGCGTTGTGACCGCCCTGGAAACGAACGACGCCTTGCGCGTGGTCCGTCAGCCAGTCAACGATCTTGCCCTTGCCTTCATCACCCCACTGGGTACCCACGACGACTACATTGCGCCCAGGGTTCACATTCACTGCGCTGGCAGACATGTTGTTTCTTAAGCTGGTTAAAAACGTATTTTACCTATGTTCGCGAAAGGTTCCCGATTTTTTCACGGACTGATACCGGGATTTTTTCCGAAATTTCCTTTTGCGCTCAAAGGCATGGGAGCGGCGAGGCGCTGTGGCCCGGCCGCGCGTGGCACAGAGCGGCCACGCGTTCGATGGTTGCGGCGTCACGTTTCACATGACGCGGCAGGCCTTCACGGCATCACGACTTCGCTTCGACGACCCACTGGCCGTTGCGCTCGACCAGCACGCGGTCGCACGCGAATTCGTCGAGTGCGTGGTCGTGCCCCGGCAGCGCCTGGATCACGACTTCGCCCGCATCGCGCAGCGCGGCGACGCTCGTACGCAACGCATCGTCGTGCTGCCACGGCGCGAGGATTGCGCTGCTGCGCGCCTCGATGGGCGAGATGCGCGCCACTTCGCGCAGATCCAGCGAAAAGCCCGTTGCCGCGCGGGCGCGGCCGTACGCCTGGCCGACCTTGTCATAGCGGCCGCCTCGCGCGACGGCATTCGGCACGCCGTCGACGTAGGCCGAGAACATCACGCCGCTGTGATACGCGTAGCCGCGCAGATCGGCCAGATCGATCATCACTTCCGCGCCGTCGACCTGTTGCGCGAGGAACGCGAGGTCGTCGAGCGCCCGTGCGATTTCGGGCGCATTCGGCAGCCGCGCGCGCGCTTCTTCGAGCACGGACGCGTCGCCGTACAGTGTGGGCAGCGCGCGCAGCGCGTCGCGCGTGACGGGCGTGAGGTTCGCTGTCAGTTCGTTGAGCAGCGGCACATCCTTGCCCGCGAGCGCTTCATAAAGGCCCTCGCCGAGCGACGCGGCAGCCGGCTCGCCATCGATCAGCGCGCCAAGTACGGCAGCGTGGCACAGATCCAGACGCACGCGGCCGAGTCCGGCGAGATGCAGCGCGTCGAGCATCAGTTGCTGAATCTCCAGATCCGCTTCGAGACCCGCATGACCGTAGATTTCAGCGCCGATCTGGATCTGCTCGCGCGTCGCGTGCAGGCCGCGCGGGCGCGTATGCAGCACGTTGCCTGCGTAGCAAAGACGCGTCACGCCCTGGCGGTTCAGCAAATGCGCGTCGATGCGCGCGACCTGCGGCGTGATGTCGGCGCGCAGGCCGAGCGTGCGTCCCGACAGCTGATCGACGAGCTTGAAGGTACGCAGGTTCAGGTCGCTGCCGCCGCCTGTCAGCAGCGACTCCAGGTATTCGAGCAGCGGCGGCATGACCATCTCGTAACCGTATGCGCGAAAACGGTCGAGCAGCCGGCGGCGCAGTTCTTCGATCTTGCGTGCCTCGGACGGCAGCACGTCGGCAATATTCTCGGGAAGTAACCAGGTCGACATCGATACAGTCCTACGACGGTGAATCCGGCGTCATGGCAAACGCCGTCGGAAATTGGGGTGATGCGCGGCGCGCGGAACCTTGGTGCCCGCGTCGGGCTTCGTTCCGGGGAGCCGGCGACATCCCGGCCCGCCGTGATGGCCGGCAAAGCGAACGGCGTTTCGCGCATGACGACGCATGTAGCGTGCTGCGCACAGTGTCCGGAAACGGACGCCACCTCGTGAGTGCCGCCCGGCGTCGCATGGCGCCCGCTCAGGTCGCGATCAGCAGCAATAGCAGCCCGAGCACCATGACGATCAGCCCGCCGATCCGGATGTGGTGCGGCGGGCGCTCCGCTATTCTACGAAACGTGTCGCGCCAGGCGCTCGGAAACACGAACGGGAACATCCCCTCGATGATCAGCATCAGTGCGATCGCGAGCAATAACGAGCCGGCTATGTCCATGCGATGAGGCCGCCGCGATCCGTATGCCGCGGCGTTCCAGTTATCAGTGTTTGCGCGCGCCCGTCGACGCGCCGGAAGACGATTGAACGGCGGCGGCTCCGCCGTCCGGCCCGCGCATGAAGCGGAAGAAATCGTTGCTCGAGTCGACGACCATCACGTCGCCGGGTTTGAAGCTGTTCTTGTACGCCTGCATGCTTTGGTAGAACTGATAGAACTGCGGGTCGCTGCCATACGCCTCGGCGGCAATCGACGCAGCCTTGCCGTCGCCCTCGCCCTTGGTCGCCTGCGCCTGCTTGTAGGCGTCGGCGAGGACGGCCTGCTGCTGTTGCGCGGCATCCGCCTTGATCCGGTCCGCTTCGGCTGCGCCGTCCGCGCGCTCCTGATTGGCCACCTGCTGGCGCGCGGCAATCATCCGCTTGTAGACGGAATCGGCCATTGCAGCCGGGAAATCGAGCCGCGTGAACTGCACGTCGACGACGTCGACCCCCAGCGACGCCGCGCCCTTCTGCATGCCATCGCGCGCCTGAGTCGCGATCGCGTCCTGCTTCGCGAGCGCGTCGGTCAGCGTGTATTTCGAGAACGCGTCGCCGAGCGCGCCGCGCGTGAGCAGCGCGAGCCGGTCAGGCAGGCTCTGCACGTCGCCCTTGGTTTCCGTGACGAGCTTCACGGGATCGGACACGCGGAATTTGACGACGGGATTCACCAGCAGATCCGTTTTATCGGACGTGGCGTAACGGTCTTCGTCGGGTGCATCCATCGACTGGATGCGCGTGTCCACCGATGTCACCGTCTGCAGCGGCGGCGGCAGCTTCACGTGCAGGCCGGGGCCCGCGAGCGTGGGCGCGGCGTCGCCGCGCGCGGAGACGACAGCCATATGCCGCGGATCAACGACGAATACCATCGACGACGCTGCGAACAGCACGATCACGACGGCCACGACGAGCGCAACGATTTTGTTCATGTTCGCGCTCCTTATTGCAGATCGTCTTCGCGGCCGCGGCTGCGGAACGAATCACGCGAACGGAAGGCGTCGCTTGCGGCGGCCGCCTGGCTGGCGCTGCTGACGGGCGCGGCGGGCGGCGTGATGATCGTGGGCGTGTTGCCGCCCTGCGCCGCCGCTTGTGTACCCTGAGCACTCTGTGCATTTTGTGCGGGCTGCGCCGCAGATGCGGCACTGGCCGCAGCCGATTCGGCCACGCGCTGACGCGTCTGCTCGACGAGCTTGTCGAGCGGCAGGTACAGCACATTGCTGCCCGACTTGCTGTCGACGAACACCTTCGTCGTGTTCGAGTAGATTTGCTGCATCGTTTCCAGGTACATGCGTTCGCGAATCACGGCAGGCGCCTTCGAATACTGCGCATAGACTTCCTTGAAGCGCTCGGCATCGCCTTGCGCCTGCGCGACGACGCGGTCGCTATAGGTCTTCGCATCATCGATCATGCGCTCGGCTTCCGCCTTCGTGCGCGGCAGCAATTCGTTCGCGTAGGCTTGCGCGTCGCGCTTTGCGCGCTCACGGTCCTGACGCGCCTTTGCGGCGTCGTCGAACGCGGACTGCACCTGATCGGGCGGCTGCACGCTCTGGATCGTCACGCCCGTGACGGCGAGCCCCGTGTGATATTCGTCCAGGGAATGCTGGATGGCTTCCGTCAGTTGCGCGCGGATGGCCTCGCGATCTTGATAGAGGATGTCGTTCGTGCTGCGCGAGCCGACGATCTCCCGCACGGCCGCCTGCGCGGCCTGCGTGACGCTTTGATCAGGATCTGCGCTGCGGAACAGATAGTCGGTCGGCTTGCGGATCTGGTACTGGACGGCAAAGCGCACGTCGACGATATCGGCGTCGTGCGTGAGCATCGACGCGTCCTTCACGTTCGCGAGACGCACCACGTTGTTGCGGCCGACCTCGACCGAGCGCACCTGGCCGACGTTGACGGTTTCATGGGATTCGAACGGATACGGCAGACGCCAATGCACGCCCTGCCCGACCGTTCCGCGCAACTGCCCCAGGCGCAGTACCACGGCCGCCTGGTTGTCCTGCACGACGAACACTCCGCTGCCGAGATAGATCGCAATCAGCACGCCGATGATGATGCCGACACCGATGCGCGCGCCGCGCCCGTTGTCCGGACGCGGACCGCCGCCGCTGCCGCCCTTGCGGCCGAACATACGCGACAGACGCCGGTTGAAGTCGCGCCACATTTCGTCGAGATCGGGCGGACCTTCGCTGTCCTTGCCGTTGGGCGGACGCTTGGAATCGTTCAGACGCTGGCGATCGCCATTGCCTTCGCCCCGGCCCCAGCGCGGGTCGTTCAGCGACAACATGCCGCGCAGACGCAGCCAGATACTCCGCTCGTTGTAATCGTTCACCTGTGTTCGTTCACCAGAGTAGACAGCGGGTCAATGCAATTGGAACGGGTCAGCGCCCGTGTCTGGGATCTTGCGGTCTTCGCGGTGGTCTTCGCCTTCATCATCGCGTTGCTCTTGATGAAATGCCGCCGCTTCCGGGCCTCCCTCCGACAGTAGACCGTCAGACTCCGGCAGATGTTCGGCAGTTGCGATTTCGGCGATGGCAGCGCGCAGTGTGTCCAGCCCTTGCCCCGTGCGCGCGCTCAAAAAGACGCGCGAAATATTACCATACTCGTCCCGCTCGACCGCGTCGCCCCGGGCCGCCAGTTCAGGCACGGCGTCGATCTTGTTGAACACGAGCACCTGCCGGATCGTATCGGCGCCGATCTCGCGCAGCACGTCGTTGACCTGATCGATCTGATCGAGCCGCACCGCGCTCGACGCATCGACCACATGCAACAGCAGATCAGCGTGAATGGTTTCCTCGAGCGTGGCGCGGAAAGCGGCCACCAGTTGGTGAGGCAATTCGCGGATGAATCCTACGGTGTCCGAGACGACGATCTGCCCGACCTCTTCGCCGAGATACACGCGGCGGGAAGTGGTGTCGAGCGTGGCGAACAATTGGTCCGCGGCGTAGGCCTGGGCCTTGGTCAGCGCGTTGAACAGCGTCGACTTGCCCGCGTTCGTATAGCCGACCAGCGACACCGACATCGTGCGATTGCGCGCCCGCGCGCGCCGCTGCGTGCCGTGCTGGCGGCGCAGCTTTTCGAGCCGCACCTTGAGCATCTTGATGCGCTCGCCGATCAGCCGGCGGTCGGTTTCGAGCTGCGTTTCACCGGGGCCGCGCAGGCCGATACCGCCCTTTTGCCGCTCAAGGTGGGTCCACGCGCGAATCAGCCGCGTGGCGAGGTATTGCAATTGCGCGAGTTCGACTTGCAGCTTGCCTTCGTGACTGCGCGCGCGTTGCGCGAAGATATCGAGGATCAGGCTGGTGCGATCGACCACACGTCTGTTAAGCGTACGCTCCAGATTGCGCTGCTGTGCCGGCGCAAGTGCGTGGTTGAAGATGACGATGTCGATGTCGTTCGCCTCGCACGCGAGGCGCAACTCTTCGGCCTTGCCGCTGCCGACGAACATCGCGGCATCGGGACTGGAACGGCGACCGGTGAGGGTGACGGCTGGATGGGCACCCGCGCTTTGCGCGAGCAGGCTGAGTTCTTCGAGACTGGCTTCGAAATCGATCTTACCGAAGTCGATGCCGACAAGCGCTGCGTTGATCAAATTGGTCGATGTCAAAATGAAGCGGCCGGGCTGTGTCGCCTGCGGACGACGCTCGACCGGCCGCGACGAGAGGTTAGGACGATTCGGAATCCGGGTGGAAATTCACCGGACGGGCAGGCACGACAGTCGAGATAGCGTGCTTGTAGACCATCTGGGTCACCGTATTCCGGAGCAACACGACGTACTGGTCGAACGATTCAATGTTCCCTTGAAGCTTGATGCCGTTGACCAGATAGATCGAGACCGGCACGTGCTCTTTACGCAGTGCGTTCAAAAACGGGTCTTGTAACAATTGCCCTTTGTTGCTCATAGCAAACTCCGTGTTTTTTTGCAGGTTGACTTTATTGCCGGCGAAGAAAAAGAAATCCGCCGTCAATCGCTACACTATAGCCGATTTTTATTGACCAGCGCTTTGCCTGGCCGTTCGGCCAGGACCCAATGTACATGCGGGTTTCAGGCCGGATTTCAAGCCATCAACCGGCCTGCGTCGAACGCCTGTATCAGCCCTTGTCCGCGTACGGATTCGTCGTCGAACGAAACTCTATTCGCAATGGAGTGCCCGTCAGCCCGAAAGTTTCCCGGAAGCGGTTTTCAAGGTAGCGCTTGTACGTATCGGTCACGGCGTCGAGCGCGTTGCCGTGAATGACGATGATCGGCGGATTTTGTCCCCCTTGGTGCGCGTAGCGCAGTTTTGGACGCACAGGACCGCGGCGGCGCGGCTGCTGGAACTCGACGGCTTCGATCAGCGCGCGCGTGAGCTTCGGCGTCGGCAGCTTCGTCATCGCAGCCTTGTAGGCGTCGTCGACAGAGCGCATCAGCGGGCCGATGCCCGTCTTTTCCGCTGCAGAAATGAAGTGGAACTTCGCGAACTCGAGGAATTTTAGCTTGCGCTGAAGATCCGCCTTGGTGCGCTCACGCACATGCGGGTCGAGCCCATCCCACTTGTTCACGCCGACCACGAGCGCCCGGCCCTGCTCGACGACGAAGCCCGCGATATGCGCGTCCTGCTCCGAGATGTCCTGGCGTGCGTCGAGCAGCAGGATCACGACGTTGGCGTCGGAAATCGACTGCAGCGTCTTCACGACCGAGAATTTTTCGATCGCCTCGAACACCTTACCGCGTTTGCGCAGGCCAGCCGTATCGATCAGCGTGTATTTCTTGCCTTGCCGTTCGAAGTCGACGTAAATCGAGTCGCGCGTCGTGCCCGGCATGTCGAACGCGATCACGCGGTCTTCGCCGATCAGCGTGTTGACGAGCGTCGACTTGCCGACGTTCGGCCGCCCGACGATCGCGATCTTCACACCATGCTGCGCCTTCTCCTCGTCGCTCTCTTCCGGCTGGCCGGCGTACGCGGCGTCGAGCGCCTCGTTGATCATTTCCGTCACGCCGTCGCCGTGCGCAGCGGAAATCGCACGCGGGTCGCCGAGGCCCAGCTCGTAGAAGTCAGCGGCCACCGACGAGTATTTCATCCCCTCGGCCTTGTTGACGACGAGGAAAATTGGCCGACCCGTCTTGCGCAGATAGTCGGCGATCGACTTGTCTTGTGGCGCAAGGCCGTTGCGGCCGTCGACGATGAACACGACGATGTCGGATTCCTCGACGGCCTGGCGCGTCTGGCGCGCCATCTCATGCAGAATGCCGTCCTTTGCGACGGGTTCGAAGCCGCCCGTGTCGACGACGAGATACGGGCGCTCACCGCCGACGCGGCCTTCACCGTAGTGACGGTCGCGTGTAAGACCGGGCAAATCGGCAACGAGCGCATCGCGCGAACGCGTGAGCCGGTTGAACAGCGTGGATTTCCCCACATTGGGGCGCCCGACGAGGGCAATAACGGGTTTCATCAGATCTTGTTCACAGTGAGGCGCGGCATCGAACGGTCGACTTGCCGCGCTGGCAACGCCATGCGGCCGTTGCACGGCTGCGTTTGACGAAAATTATCACGAATTTGACCCAATTCGAACGCGCGGAGCTTGCGCATGCGAACGGATTTCAGGTTGGCTGCCTGCGTGGGTCCGCCCAGTGGCGCGTGCGACCCGATCGGCGCCACCTGGATCGCGCGTGATGACGCGACGCGTGCCGGATGACCGCCCGTGCAGCCCGACTGGCGGTCCCGATGATGTGGGGCGGCATGCTACTTCCGCGCTCGTCTCGATCAGAATCGGGACGCCATCAAAAAAAGTGCGGCCGGCAAAGCCGGCCTGGATTCACCGCACGACGCGCCGTCCACGACGCGCCGCGCAGCCCAACTACGTTTTAACGCGGACGGAAACCGTACAGATCGCCGTCGTGCGTCTGCACGATCAGCGTGTCGCCCGCCAGCACGGGCGCAGCCGTGATCGCGCTGCCGTCCGTCTTCGCGCGGGCGACAAACGTGCCGTCGTCGCGCGACAGGAAATGCACGTAGCCCTGATAGTCGCCGACCACGGCGGCGTGACCAAGCAGCATCGGCACGCTGACGTCACGGCTCTTCAGCTGGTCGTTGCGCCACAGTTGCTTGCCCGTGTTGGCGTCGAACGCCGACACGATTGCCCAGTCGTCGCCCGCAACCACGACACGGTCGTCCTGAGCGAGACCGCTCGTGCTCGAGAATGCCTTTTCCCACAGCGCACGGCCCGAGTTGGCGTCGAAGCAGCCAAGCTGACCCTGGAACGTGACCGCGCAGGTTTCGGCGCCGATCAGCGTGGGCGGGCCCGTCACGTCGTTGATACGCTCGACTTCCGTCACGCCCTTCGGATACGACACAGGCGTCGTCCAGTATGCGTCACCCGTCTGCAGGTTGATCGCCGCAAACTGGCCGCCGGGGAAACCGGCGAGCACGGCCTGGTCGCCCGCGAACGTCATGCCCGACGATACGCGCAGATTCAGCGGCACCGCGCGGTTGCGATAGTTCCACTTCTGTTCGCCCGTTTGCGCGTTGAACGCGGTGATCTGACCGTCCACCGTACGTACGACGACGAGGCCGTTGCCGACCAGCGGCGGCGACAGGATTTCGCCCGGCGCAAGGCCCTTCCACGACAGCTTGCCGCTCTGGTCAAGCACAAACACTTCACCCTTCAGGCCACCAACTGCCGTCAGCGTGCCGTCCGTGCCGACGCCGGCCGACAGGTCGCCGTCGACCTTCGTGCGCCACAGATCCTTCCCCGTCTTGGCATCGATCTTCGCGACCGAGCCGTTCGCGCCCGCCGCATACACGGCGTCGCCGACCGTCACGGGCGAGAACATATAGCGTCCGGCCTTGCCGACGCTGGACGTCCACACCTGCTGCACGTCGAGCACGGGTTTGAACTCGGTGAGCGGCGTAGGCACGCGGCGCTCGTCTTTCGACGATGAGCAGGCCGTCAGAGCAAGCACGGTCATCGCACAGGCAACGGGCACAGCGTAACGTTTCAGCAGATTCATCGGTGAACGAAGCATGTATGTTGTATTGATCAAAAATTGTCGGCGGACGTTGCAGCGGCGTGCAACGTTCAGCCGCCCAGCGCGTCGAGCTTGAACTGGATCAGTTGACGGGCCGAGGCATCGTTCTTCGGCAGCGAGTCGAGCGCGAGCTTGTAGGCGGCGCGTGCATCGTCGCGCTTGCCTTGCGCGGCGAGCAGGTCGCCGCGGCGATCCGCGACGACGCCCTTGAACGCGTCCGAAGGATCGTTCAGCAACGCGAGACCGGCGTCATAGGCTTTTTCATCGAGCAGCAGCGACGCGAGACGCAGCTTCGCAATCTGCTTGAATTCGTCGTCCTTCGCGTGGTCGACGGCCCATTGGAGCTGCGCTTTCGCGCCCGGTTCGTCGCCTGCCGCATACAGCGCCTTCGCGGCTGCGAGCGCCGTCATCTGCGCGTAAGCCGTGCCGCTGAACTTGTCTTCCATGTCGGTCGCGACGCGCGTGATGGCCGCCTTGTCCGTGCCCGCCGTGGCTTGCTGAACCTGGTCGTACAGCACGGCAGCTTCCGCTGCCTGATGACGCTGCCAGTAGTTCCAGCCGTTCCAGCCAGCGGCCGCAACGAGCGCGACCAGCACGATCCACGTGACGCCATTCCCCCACTGCGCCCACCATGCCTTCAGGCTTTCAAGCGACTCTTGTTCGTCGTGGTAACTCATCGCGACGCGTTTTCCTTTCCTGGTGCTTTATATGAATGGGGCCGCAACCGGTGCGGCCCGTCGAATGACGCCGCGATCAGTCGTCGCTGTCTTCGGTGGACGCAACCATCGCATTGATTAGATATTCGGTCAAGTCTTCGAGCGGCACCGTTTGTTGCTCGCTCTTTCCATCGCTTTGCGAGGTGTCGCGCAGTGCCTTCACGCCAGCCGTGCCGTTCGCGATCTCGTCTTCGCCGAGGATCACGGCGAATGCCGCGCCGCTTGCGTCCGCGCGCTTCATCTGCGACTTGAAGCTCGATGCCTGACCGTCAGGACTGCAATGCAGAATCACGTCGAGGCCCGTGTCACGCAGACGCTCGGCAACAATGAACGCTTGCTCGCGTGCCGCATCGCCCTGGTGCGCGACGTACACATCGCAGCCTTCTGCTTCGGGCACGAGCTTCTCTTCCTTCAGCAGCTCGAGAATGCGTTCGATACCCATCGCCCAGCCGCATGCCGCCGTCGGCTTGCCGCCGAGCTGCTCGATCAGCGGATCGTAGCGGCCGCCTGCCGCGACCGTACCTTGCGCGCCGAGCTTGTCGGTAACCCATTCGAACACGGTCAGATTGTAATAATCCAGACCGCGGACGAGACGCGGATTGATCGTGAACGGAATGTTGTTCGCCTTCAGGATGCGCTGCAGCCCTTCGAAGTGCGCGCGCGATTCCTCGCCGAGGAAATCGATCAGCTTCGGCGCGTTCTGCGCGACTTCCTGCATGGCCGGGTTCTTCGTATCCAGCACGCGCAGCGGATTCGTGTGCAGACGGCGCTTCGCGTCTTCGTCGAGCACGTCGAGGTGTTTCTCGAGATACGCGATCAGTTCGACGCGGTGCTTTGCACGCTCTTCCGCGAGACCCAGCGAGTTGATTTCGAGCTTGATGCCCGTCAGCCCGAGGTCGTCCCACAGACGCTGGCACATCAGGATGATTTCGGCGTCCGTGTCAGGGCCGGCGAAGCCGAGCGCCTCGACACCCACCTGATGGAACTGGCGGTAACGGCCACGCTGCGGACGCTCGTGACGGAACATCGGGCCGATGTACCACAGGCGCTTCGGGCCGTCGTACAGCATGTTGTGTTCGATCGATGCGCGCACCACGGCAGCCGTGTTCTCCGGACGCATCGTCAGGTTTTCGCCGTTCAGCGCGTCGGTGAAGCTGTACATCTCTTTCTCGACGATGTCGGTCACTTCGCCGATACCGCGCGTGAAGAGCTGCGTGTGCTCGACGATCGGCGTGCGGATATTCTGGTATCCGTACGAACGCAGCATCGACTTGACCGTCGATTCGAAAAACTCCCACAAGCCGGCGTCCTGCGGAAGGATGTCGTTCATGCCCTTCACGCCGGACAGCTTTTCGAGCTTCTGCTTCTTCTGTTCAGTCATCTGTCTACTTGACGATTGGATGTGGAGCGAATCAGTTCGTCGCTTCGGCGCGACCATAGGTGCGCTCGACGTAATCGCTCACGATCTGCTGGAATTCCTGCGCGATGTGTTCGCCGCGCAGCGTCTTGACCTTCACGCCGTCGATAAACACGGGCGCGGCCGGATTTTCTCCCGAGCCAGGCAGGCTGATACCGATGTTCGCGTGCTTGGACTCGCCCGGACCATTGACGATGCAACCCATCACGGCGACGTGCATCTTCTCGACGCCGGGGTACGTGTCGCGCCACATCGGCATTTGCGTGCGCAGATACGTCTGAATTTGCGATGCGAGTTCCTGGAACAGCGTGCTCGTCGTGCGGCCACAGCCGGGACATGCGATGACCATCGGCGTGAACGAGCGCAGGCCCATCGTCTGCAGGATTTCCTGGCCGACGATCACTTCGCCCGTGCGCGATGCGCCCGGTTCCGGCGTCAGCGAGATACGGATCGTGTCGCCGATACCCTGCTGCAGCAGCACGGAGAGCGCAGCCGTCGAAGCGACGATGCCCTTCGATCCCATGCCCGCTTCCGTCAGGCCGAGGTGCAGCGCGAAGTCGCAACGGCGCGCGAGTTCCTGGTAGACAGCGATCAGATCCTGCACGCCGCTTACCTTGCACGACAGGATGATCTTGTCGCGCCCAAGGCCGAGTTCGACAGCACGTTCCGCCGAGCCGATCGCCGACTGGATCAGCGCTTCGTACATCACGCTTTGCGCTTCCCACGGTTCGGCGCGCGTGGCGTTTTCGTCCATCATCCGTGCGAGCAGGTCCTGATCGAGGCTGCCCCAATTCACGCCGATGCGCACCGGCTTGTCGTACTTCGCAGCCGCTTCGATCATCTGCGCGAACTGCGTGTCGCGCTTCGCACCCTGGCCGACGTTGCCGGGATTGATCCGGTACTTCGACAGCGACTCCGCGCAGCCCGGATAGTCGCGCAGCAGCAGATGGCCGTTGTAGTGGAAATCGCCGACCAGCGGCACTGTGACGCCCATGCGGTCGAGTTGCTCGCGAACCGCAGGCACGGCGGCCGCTGCTTCCGGCGTGTTGACCGTGATACGGACGAGTTCCGAGCCAGCCTGCGCGAGTTCCTTGATCTGGATTGCCGTGCCGATCGCGTCTGCCGTATCGGTGTTCGTCATCGACTGCACGCGCACGGGCGCGTCGCCGCCGATCGTCACGAGCTGGCCGCCCCAACGGACGTCGACCGCATGTGAGCGGCGACGCGGCGCATGACCGCCGAACACCGGCACGGTCGAAACAATCTGACTGCTGGATTTCACTTGATCGGAGTGCATCGATAAACCCGCTTACGCCGCCTGCCCACGGCCCGGAATGTGTCCGGCCCCGTTGAGAAATACGGCGCGTGAATTGAAAAAGCGCCGCGGCCTCGAAGCCGCGACGCACACGATTGAACTGGTGTCAGGGCAGCGCGAAGCGTGCCACATTGCCCTTCGCCGACGCATATTTGGCCGGGTCGACCGGCTGGCCGTCCAGCGTGATCGAGTCCAGACCCGCCTTGTTGCCGACCGTCACCTTGAGCGGCGGCATCCCGCTGACTTCCTTGTTTTCACCCGCATGCACGAGTCCGGAGAATACTTCCTTGCCGTCCTTCTGGCGCACGCTGAACCAGCTGTCCTGCTTGACCGACAGCGCGACCGTCGACGAACCTTCCGGCGCGACCGGCGACTCGCTCGCCGACGCAGCCGCCGCGACGGCCGGCGCCGCGCTCGCGGCCTTCGGCGCCGGAGCAGCCGGCGTCGATGCCGATGCGACCGTCGATGCCGGCGCCACGCCTGCCATCGGAAGCGGCGTGGGCATCGGCGTCGCCGACGCGCCTTCAGCAGCCGCTTGCGTATCCGTTTGCGCCGCCGAATCCGACGCGCTGATTTCGCCCGTCACGGCCGAACCGCTTGCAGCCTGCGCTGCACTCGACGACGCCGTTTCCGTCGACGTCGCACTGCCGGCGATACCCTTCAGACGCGCAAGCCACGCAGTCGAGTCACCATTGTTGGTATGCCACATGGCGAGCGCGATCAGCACCACCACCGCGAGCGCGACGCCCCACATCCACGAACGGCGGCGCGGCGCACCGCCGCCAAGCGACAGCGATACTTTCCCGCGCGGCAGATCGGTGCCCGCCGACGCCGGCATGGTCAGCGCAGGTTCCGGCACGCCCTTTTCGCGGCGCAGCGCCTGCGTCATCGGGGCGGGATCGGCACCCACCATTTTCGCGTAGCTGCGCAAGACGCCCAGCGCGAACGTGGTGTCCGGCAACTGGGTGAGATCGCCTGCTTCGAGCCCGCGCAGCTTGCCCGGCGAAACCTTCAGGCGCGCGGACACGTCCTCGACCGACCAGCCTTTTGACTCGCGCAACTGCGCGAGCCGCGCGCCGACGGCGCCCAGCGAGTCGAACCCGGTCGGCACGGCTGCCGGCACGGCCGCCGGCAGCGGTCGATCCGAATGCGTATCCATGTCGTGCGGTTGCGGGTGCTGCGGCTCACTCATCCCAAATCCTTTCGCGTCGATTCTTTTATCACTCATGCGAAGGGGCGGCATTTCGCCTTGCCCGGTTTCGCAGACCGTTTATAACAAAATGTGCGGCTGTGCGTGCCGCTTCCGATCGCTTTTGCAAACTTTCTTTTCACTTCACCCGACACGGCGCACCCGAAGAGGCAGCTTGCGGGCATGCCGCCCCTTTTCGCCTGTCGCGGACCTTACACGGCGCGGACTTCGATGACCTTCGACTTGCCGGTGCGCTCGGCCAGGCGCGTGCGGTCCTTGACCGCGCCCGCCAGCTGACCGCAGGCAGCGTCGATATCGTCGCCGCGCGTCTTGCGAACTGTCGTGACGACCCCTGCGTCGATCAACACTTGCGCGAAACGCTTGATCTGCTCGTTTTTCGAGCGAAACAGCCCCGATTCCGGGAACGGATTGAACGGAATCAGGTTGAATTTGCACGGCACGTCGCGCGTGACGGCCAGCAACTCGCGTGCGTGCGCCTCGCTGTCGTTCACGCCGTCGAGCATGCAGTATTCGAATGTGATGAAGTCACGCGGCGCGACTTTCAGATACCGCTGGCATGCGGCCATCAGCTCGCGCAGCGGATACTTCTTGTTGAGCGGCACCAGCACGTCGCGCAGCGCGTCGTTCGGCGCGTGCAGCGAAACGGCGAGCGCCACGGGTAGATCGGCGCCGAGCCGGTCCATCATCGGCACGACGCCCGAAGTGGACAGCGTGACGCGCCGGCGCGACAGGCCGTAGGCGTTGTCGTCGAGCATCAGGCGCATGGCGGGCACAACGGCGTCGTAATTGAGCAGCGGCTCGCCCATGCCCATCATCACGACGTTCGTGACGACGCGCTCGCCCTTACCCTCACCGCCCGTCGCGCGCCCACCGGCCGCGCCGAGCGATGCACGCAGCGCAAATTCGGCCATGCGAAGCTGGCCGATGATTTCGCCCGTGCTGAGATTGCGTGAGAAACCTTGCTTGCCCGTCGAACAGAAACGACAGTTGACGGCGCACCCCGCCTGCGACGACACGCACAGCGTGCCACGTGTTTCTTCAGGGATGAAGACGGTTTCAACGGCGTTGCCGTTGCCGACGTCGACGAGCCACTTGCGTGTGCCGTCGGTGGAAATATGGTCGCTGACGATGGGCGGCATCGTGATGGACGCACGCCCTTTCAGCTTTTCGCGCAAGGACTTCGCGAGATCGGTCATCCCGTCGAAGTCGGCAGCGTTGTACTGGTGTAGCCAGCGCTGCAATTGCTTGGCGCGAAACGGCTTCTCGCCGAGGCTGTCGCAATACGCGACGAGGCCAGCGGCGTCGAGATCGAGAAGGTTGACGGTGGGACTGCTCGTCATATCGAATCCTGCCATTCAGTGCGAGACTGCGTTCATGCAACAAGCTGCATGAACGCGTATGCCGCTCGCGCCCGCTCCTGCTGCTATTACTGCTGTCTTACGAAGCGCTTAGCGCGAGTAGACGTTGACTTCCGGGAAGAAGAACGCGATTTCGCCGCGTGCCGTTTCCACTGCGTCCGAGCCATGGACTGCGTTTGCGTCGATGCTATCGGCGAAGTCAGCACGGATCGTGCCCTTGTCGGCCTTCTTCGGATCCGTTGCACCCATCAGGTCGCGATTCTTCAGGATGGCGCCTTCGCCTTCCAGAACTTGAACCTGCACCGGGCCGGAGATCATGAATTCAACCAGATCCTTGAAGAACGGACGCTCTGCATGCACAGCGTAGAACTTCTCCGCGTCAGCGCGCGACAGATGAACCATGCGCGATGCCACGATCTTCAGGCCAGCGTTTTCGAAGCGGCTGTAGATCTGGCCGATCACGTTCTTGGCCACTGCGTCCGGCTTGATAATCGACAGGGTGCGTTCGATCGCCATAAAAACTCCAGAAAATTAAGAGGTTACAGATTTAAATGAATCCGCTATTGTAGCATGTTCCAGTGTATGATTGCGATTGAACCCTTACGATACTGTAAGGTCGAAATTGAAGCTGCCCAAACCGTTTAAGTCAGCGCTAAGAATCGGGTAACACAATGTAATCGCACGGTGTCGTGCGCCGCATTGAAACTCCCCGCTACGCCGCTAATCTTAGGGTTGTGGGTTCGAGTGCCAGGTGGCAACCGCCAGCCGGCGCCGTACAAAAACCGTTGCAAGCCACGTCGCAACACTGCGTCTGACGCAAGGAGAAACCATGAACGATTATCCCAATACCTTTGGCCGGGGCGGCAGCGTCACCACGGCCGAGACCCGCAACCGGGTACTGCGCAACACCTACTGGCTGCTCGCGCTGTCGATGGTGCCGACCGTCCTCGGCGCGTGGGTGGGCGTCGCCACCGGCTTCTCGCTGTTCGCCGCCACCAGCCCGGCGATGAGCATGCTCGCGTTCTTCGCCATCGCGTTCGGTTTCATGTTCGCGATTCAGAAGACGAAGGACAGCTCCGTCGGTGTGTTCGTGCTGCTCGGCTTCACGTTCTTCATGGGCCTGATGCTGTCGCGCCTGTTGAGCTTCATCCTGGGCTTTTCGAACGGGCCGCAGCTGATCATGCTCGCCTTCGGTGGCACTGGTGTGATCTTCGCCGCGATGGCGACGATCGCCACAGTCAGCAAGCGTGACTTCTCGGGCCTCGGCAAATGGCTGTTCGTCGGCGTGATCGTGCTGCTGCTGGCGATGGTTGCGAATGTGTTTCTGCAACTGCCTGCGCTGATGCTGACAGTGTCGGTGCTCGCAATCGTGATCTTCTCGGCCTACATGCTGTTCGACGTGCAGCGCGTCGTGAACGGCGGCGAGACGAACTACATCACGGCGACGCTTGCGATCTATCTCGACCTGTACAACGTGTTCGTGAACCTGCTGGCGCTCCTCGGCATCTTCGGCGGCAACCGTAACTGATCCACGCTGATCGTTAGCTAAAAAGAAACGCCCGTGACGAGCAATCGTCACGGGCGTTTTTCATTTCAAGGCGCCATGCGCGCGGCGACGCTCAAAGGCTCAACCAGCCGAACCCGTCGCTTTGCGTCGCCACCACCACTTCTGTTGCCGCCGCGCCTAGCACGCCAGCCATAGCCGCCTGGGCCAGCTCAGGCAGATTGTTCTGCTGACTCAGATGCGCCGCCACCAGATGCCGCAGCTTCGAGCGATCGAGCGACGCAAGAATATCCGCCGCCGCGTCGTTGTTCAGATGCCCATGATTGCCGCCGATCCGTGCCTTCAGCGACGGCGGATAGCGCGACCCCGCCAGCATCTGCACATCGTGATTGCACTCCAGCACGAGCGCGTCGCAACCGCTCAGCACCGCACTGATATGCGGCGTCGACGTGCCGACGTCGGTCAGCACGCCCAAGCGCGATGCGCCATCGGAGAATATGTATTGCAGCGGCTCGCGCGCGTCGTGCGGCACGGTGTACGGCAGCACGCTCAGATCGCCGATCGCGACGGCTTCGTCGCCCCACAGCACATGCAGATCGACATCGGCTTCGTCGGCGCCCACGGCGCGGGCCGTGCCCCAGCTCATGTACAACGGAATGGACAGCTTGCGTGCCAGTGTCAGCGCGCTGCCGATGTGATCGCTGTGTTCGTGTGTGATGAGAATGGCGTCGAGCTCGTCGACCCCCGCGCCCAGCCGTTCCAGCCGCCGGGCGACTTCTTTGCCCGAGAAGCCGCAGTCCAGCAGGATGCGCGTAGTCGTGACACCGCTTTGGGCTTCGACCAGCAACGCATTGCCTTCACTGCCGCTTCCCAGACTGGCGAATCGCACGACCCGCCTTAGTTCAGTTGCGCATGCAGCAGCGACACGATGCGCTGCGCGTCCGACGACGTATCCACCTGGCCATTCGAGTCGACGACGGCAACCTGCGTCATCGCGTCGCCCTTCGAGCGCACGTTGACGAGGAATTCGTGGCTGTCTTTTTTCGCGCTCTTGTCGCTGTAGAACAGCTTGCCGAACAGGCCGTCGCGCTTGAGTTCCTGCATCGAATCCGCGTAGCGCACGTAGTAGATGCCCTTTTCGCGATCGCGGTTGTCGACGGTGAAGTTCGTGCGGTCGAGCGCAAGGCCGACGCGCAGCCACGCGCGATCGAACGACTCAGGCAGGTCGAGCGTCGCGCCGCCCGCGCTCTTGTCGAGTTGCGCCTGCGCCGTCGCCGGACGCGCGTCCGTCAGCAGTTGCTTCGATTGCGCGTCGGTGAGGCCGAACTTCTGCATCAGCTTGGCGAGGAACTCAGCTTCCAGCGCGGGATCGCGCGGACGTTCGACCCAGCGCGACGACGTCTTGTCCTGCCCCGTCAGCACTTCTTCCATCGCCGAGTGCGTGATCGAGATATCGGTTGCGCCTGTGCCGCTCGAATCGCGCGAAACCAGTGTGCGGAAGCTGTCGCGCGTGCCCGACGAGTAAGCGAAATCGACCACCTTGCCGATCGTGCGACGGAACCAGTCGTCCGGAATGTTGGCGCGGTTTTCCGCCCAGTCGGTCGACATGATGCCCGTGGTCGGTGCATCCGTCTTCAGCGAGAAACCGTTCTCAGTCCAGAACTCCTGCAACTGGGGCCACAGCTGGTCCGGCGAACGGCCGTCCACGACCAGCCAGCGGCGGTCGCCGTCACGCTCGATATGCATGCCCAGCGGGTCTTGCGCGGTCGGCACCCCTTCCGTCAGGTTGCCCGCTGCTGTCTTGGCGCGCTCCGTTGCACCGCCAAGCGCCGCGCCTGCAGGAGGCGCCACGTAGCGCTGGTCGATCTGTGCAGCCGACAAATCGCTCGGCACGGCGAGCGGCGGCGCACTTGCGGTTGCCTTGTAGTTCACTCGGTCCGACGCGAGCATGTCGTTCAGCGACTCGCAGCCAGAAAGCGACGCGATCGAGCCAGCCGCAAGCGTAAGCGCCGCCAGGCGCGTTGCGTGGAGGGAAAGTGCGGAACGTTTCATGGGGTCCTTCGTGAAGCTAAACGCGCTGCCTGGATCGGTGCGGACCGTGGGCGATATCGACGTCAGTTGAAAAAATGCCGGGAGGCGCCTGAAATGTCAGACGCTCAGCCGAGCAGCCCAGCCTCGCGCAGCGCGGCGCGAACCACGTCGTGGTAACGCGCGTCGAGCGGCGTAAGAGGCAGACGGATGCCGCCCTTGACGCGGCCCAGTTGCTGCAACGCCCACTTGGCGGGAATCGGATTCGATTCGATGAAGAGGTTCTTGTGCAGCGAGAGAAGTTTCAGATGGATTTCACGCGCCGTCTTCGCGTCGGCTGCGAGCGCGGCCTTGCACAGGTCGCTCATCAGGCGCGGCGCGATGTTCGCCGTCACCGAGATATTGCCATGGCCGCCCAGCAGCATGAGTGCAATCGCAGTCGGATCGTCGCCGCTGTAGATGCCGAAGTGCGCCGGCGCCGACTTGATCAGATGCGCAGCGCGGTCGATGTTGCCCGTCGCTTCCTTCACGCCGATGATCCCCGGCACGTTCGCGAGACGCAGAATGGTCTCGTTCGACATATCCGCGACCGTGCGGCCCGGCACGTTGTACAGGATCACGGGAAGATCGACCGTTTCGGCGATTTTCGAGAAGTGGCGGTAGATGCCTTCCTGCGTCGGCTTGTTGTAGTACGGCACGACCTGAAGCGTGGCATCGGCACCCACTTTCTTCGCCTGCTCGGTCAGCTCGATGGCTTCCGTCGTCGAATTGGCGCCCGCGCCTGCGATCACGGGGATGCGGCCGGCTGCCTGCTCGACGGCTGTCCGGACCATCAGCACGTGCTCCTCGACCGACAGCGTCGCCGACTCGCCGCTCGTGCCGACCACGACCAGACCGTTCGTGCCCTCTTCGATGTGCCAGTCGACCAGTTTGCGGAAGGCGGGGAGATCGAGACTGCCGTCTTCGAGCATCGGAGTGATGATGGCGGGAATGCTGCCGCGAATCGCGACGCCGTCTTGCTGAGTGCCGTTAGCCATGAAACGCCATGAATTTGTTCAATAAACTGCGATTGTAGCGGATTAACCGGTCAGATCGTAACGCGGGGGAACACCCGTATCTTTCGTTTCGACCGACCCATCCGGCTCGCGCACCGCGCAAATGCGCTGCACGTAGGCGGGACGCGGCTCCGCGAGGAATCCATCTTGAAATGCAACGACACGTAACAGTCCACGCACCGTGTCGAGCAGCTCGCCGGGCGCGAGCAGAAAAGCGGGGTTCGACGGCTTGCCGACCGTTTCGTTGCCTTGCGCGAAGGTTTCGTAGATCAGCACGCCGCCAGGCGCCAGCGCGCCCAGCAATTGGGGAAAGAGCGGACGGTGCAGATAGTTCGTGACGACGACGGCTGCGAATTGCGCATCCGCCGGCAGCGGCCACGGACCGTTTTCGATATCGGCGGCGAGGGTCGTGATGCCGTCCATGTCGCTCATCGACTCCAGAGCGGCGGCATCGCGGTCGATTGCCGTAACGGGATGGCCGCGCGACGCGAAAAACCGCGCGTGCCGCCCCGCTCCCGATGCCACGTCGAGCACCGCGCCGCCCGCTTCGACCAGGTGTACCCAGCGCTTCACCCAGCGCGACGGATCGCCGATCGCCGCATGGCTTGCGCCCGACGCGCCCGGGTTCTGGCCGTCCGTCATCAGGTGTACGACAGGCCCATCGCTTCGCGCACGTCGCGCATCGTCTCCGACGCAAAACGGCGCGCCTTGTCGCAGCCGTCGGCGACGATCGCGCGCAGCAGCGACGGATCGTCCATGTACTTCTGCGCGCGCTCGAGCATCGGCTGCTGCTCGCGCAGAATGCCTTCGATCACCGGCTGCTTGCATTCCAGGCACCCGATGCCCGCCGTGCGGCAGCCCTTCTGCACCCACTCGTGCGTATCGCTGTCGGTGTAGACCTGATGCAACTGCCACACCGGGCACTTGTCCGGATCGCCCGGATCGGTGCGGCGCACGCGCGCCGGGTCGGTCGGCATGGTGCGGACTTTCTTGGTGATCGTCTCGGCGTCTTCGCGCAGGCCGATCGTGTTGCCGTACGACTTCGACATCTTCTGGCCGTCGAGACCGGGCATCCGCGACGCTTCCGTCAGCAGCACCTGCGGCTCCGGCAGGATGATCTTGCGCGAGCCTTCGAGGTAGCCGAACAGGCGCTCGCGATCGCTCATCGACAGGCTTTGCGACTCCGACAGCATCGCGCGCGCCTTTTCGAGCGCTTCTTCGTGGCCTTCCTGCTGATACGCGACGCGCAGTTCGTGATAAAGCTTCGAGCGCTTGCCGCCGAGCTTCTTCGCGGCTTCGTTCGCCTTTTCTTCGAAGCCGGGTTCGCGCCCGTACATGTGGTTGAAGCGCCGCGCCATTTCGCGCGCCATTTCGACGTGCGGCACCTGGTCCTCGCCGACGGGCACGAGCGACGCCCGGTACAGCAGGATGTCAGCGGCCATCAGCACGGGATAGCCGAGGAAGCCGTACGTGCCGAGATCCTTGTCGCGCAGCTTCTCGATCTGTTCCTTGTAGGTCGGCACGCGTTCGAGCCAGCTCAGCGGCGTGCTCATGCCGAGCAGCAGCGCGAGTTCGGCGTGCTCGGGCACGCGGCTCTGGATGAACAGCGTCGCCTGCGCCGGATCGATGCCCGAAGCGAGCCAGTCGATCAGCACATCCCAGACGTTCTTCTCGATGACTTCCGGCGTTTCATAGTGCGTCGTCAGCGCATGCCAGTCGACCACGCAGAAGAAACACGGGTACTCGGATTGCAGACGCACCCAGTTTTTCAGCACGCCGTGATAGTGGCCGAGGTGCAGCGAGCCGGTAGGCCGCATGCCGGAGAAGATACGGTCGGGGTACATGGTTTTGATTTATAGAAGCGAAACGAGAGGTGTCAGGATAACCGTCACGGCCTCATAGCCGATATTCACGAGCGGACGCAGCCAGAAACGCGTCAACGTGCCCGTCATGACGAGCGCCATCACGATGAAGAAACCGTACGGCTCAATCCGCGCGAGCGCCATCGCCGGGCGCACGGGCAACAGCGCCGTCAGCACGCGGCCACCGTCGAGCGGCGGCAATGGAAAGAGGTTCAGCACGCCGAGCACCAGGTTCACGCCGACGCCGGCACCCGCCATGCGCGTAAAGAACGGCTCGTCGACATTCATTGCTGCGAGCGCGACACCAAATATGCCCCAGACGAGCGCCTGCGCGAAATTGCACAGCGGCCCGGCGAGCGCGACCCACATCGAGCCCCAGCGCGGATTGCGCAGGTTGCCGAACGCGACGGGCACGGGTTTGGCGTAGCCGAACATGAATGCGCCGCTCGTGGCGAAGTACAGCACGAGCGGGATCACGATCGTGCCGATCGGGTCGATGTGCCGCATCGGATTGAACGACACGCGGCCGAGCACGTACGCAGTGTTGTCGCCGAGCATGCGCGCGACGTAGCCGTGCGCCGCCTCGTGCAGCGTGATCGCGAAGATCACGGGCAATGCGTAGACGACGATGGTCTGTATCAGGGAGGAATCCATATCGCTCTATTGTAACAACGGCGCCTTGCGGCTCTGTCGGCTTTCGGTCATGTGACTTTTATGCCGTCTCTTCAAGACCGAACGGCGCGAGCGAGCCGCGCCCTGGCCGCACCAGCACGGGCTCTTCGCCCGTCAGGTCGATCACCGTCGACGGCTCGCACGGACACGCACCACCATCGATCACCAGATCCAGTTGCTTTTCCAATTTCTCGCGGATTTCTTCCGGATCGTTCAGCGGCTGCGTCTCGCCCGGTAAGATCAGCGTCGAGCCGAGCAGCGGCTCACCGAGCTCTTCGAGGATGGCGAGCGTGATCGCGTGGTCGGGCACCCGCAGGCCGATCGTCTTGCGCGATGGATGCGACAGGCGCCGCGGCACTTCCTTGGTCGCCTGCAGCACGAACACATAGGGACCCGGCGTCACTGATTTGATCAGACGGTATTGGCGGTTGTCGACGAGCGCGAAGTTGGCCAGCTCGGACAGATCGCGCACGAGCAGCGACAGCAATTGCCGGTCGTCCAGCCCGCGAATGCGCCGCACGCGGTCGACAGCATCCTTGTTGTCGAGCTGGCACGCGAGCGCGTAGCTGGAATCCGTCGGCAGCGCGACTACGCCGCCGCCTTCGATAATCTGCGCCGCCTGCTTGATCAGCCGCGGCTGCGGATTGTCCGGGTGAAGCCGAAAATATTGGGACATGATGTCGGTCAGAAGGTCGGGAATCGGCAGACAGCAAGCAAGGGCTCATGCAGCGGGCATGCCCGCGCAACGCGCGAAACCAGAGCTTACAGCCAACGTTCCCAGACTGGCTTCAGATCGGACGGCAGCGGCGGCAAACTACCGAGATCGACGCGGCCTTCGCCCGCCGCATGAAAGTCGGAACCGCGCGATGCTTCAAAGCCGAAGCGGCGCGCGACGTCCGCATACTCGCGATACTGATCGGGCGTGTGGCTGCCCGTCACGACTTCGATTGCCTTGCCGCCGAGATCGATGAATTCCGCGAACAGCGCGTCGAACTCGGTCTGCGTGTACGCATAGCGGCCCGGATGCGCGATCACCGCTTCGCCGCCCGACACCCGAATCCATTTGACGGCGTCGGCGAGCTTCGACCAGCGATGCGCCACGTAGCCCGGCTTGCCATCGCCGAGAAAGCGGTTGAACACGTCCTGCGTGTTTTCCGCGTAGCCGCTCTCGACCATGAAGCGCGCGAAGTGCGTGCGCGAAATCATGTCGGGATTCGACACGAACTTCAGTGCGCCTGCGTACGCGTCGGGAATGCCGAGCGTGGCCAACTGCTCGCCGATCGCTTCCGCCCGCGCGGCGCGGCCATTGCGCGTGCGCTCGAGCCCTTCGACAAGATCCTTGCAGGCAGGATCGACATGCAGGCCGACCACGTGAATGGTGCGCGACGCCCATGTCACCGAAATTTCGACGCCGCTCAAATACTGCATGCCGAGTGCTTCGGCCGCTTCGCGCGCTTCGACCTGACCGCTGATTTCGTCGTGATCGGTGAGCGCCCACAGCGTCACGCCGCCGGCATGCGCGCGGCGCGCGACATCGGCGGGCGCGAAAGCGCCGTCGGAAACGGTGGAATGGCAATGCAGATCGGCGTTCATCGTTTTATGGATAGCGTGATCCGACCATTTTACTGCAACGCAGTAAGCACACGCAGAGGATTCGTCGAGACAAATGTAGAACGCGCACTACGCGCAAAACGCTTCGATCAGCGCCGCGATCTGCTCCGGCTGATCGTGGTGAACCATGTGGCCCGCGTCGTCGATGATGGCTTCGCGCCAGTCGGGAAACGCCTGGAAACGCGCCTTGAATTCGTCGAGCGGAATGTTGCCCGCCAGCATCGCAAGGGTCGGCGATGCAGCGGCTTCCACGTGAAGCACCGGGGCGCGCACGTTCGCCCAGACGGCCATTACTTCATCGAGACGGTACAGCAGCGGCCCGCGAATCTTGTGCGCGGGATCGGCGAGCAGCATGTAGCCGCCCTCGCCGTCCGGCTTCGACCAGTGCTGCGCGAGAAAGCGCGCGCGCTGCGGGTCCAGGCGTGCGTTGGTCTTGATGAGACGCGCGGCGACGTCGTCGAGCGTTGCGTAGCGGCGCAGGGTGGGCGGCTCGCGCAGTTCGTCGAGCCACGACGCGATCCGGCGCGGCAGTTGCGCGGGCTTCGACGGCGGGAGCCCGAATCCCTCCAGATCGACCACGCGGCGCACGCGCTCGGGCCTTGCGCCGGCATACAGGCACACGACGTTCGCGCCCATGCTGTGCCCGACGAGGTTCACTTCGCCCGTTGGCGCGTAGTGGTCCAGCAGCGCGTCGAGGTCGGCCAGATATTCGTGGAACCAGTAATGACCGCCATTCTGATGCGCAACGGGCCAGTCGGACAGACCGAAGCCGCGCGCATCGGGCGCGATCACCTGCCAGTCGCCCGCGAGCGCGTCGACGACGAACTGGAACGACGCGGCGACGTCCATCCAGCCGTGCAGCATGAAGAGCATCGGTGCATCAGGATTGCCCCAGCGACGCACATGCAGGCGCACGCCGCGTACGGCCACGAATTCGGATACGGAAGGTTTGAGCGGACGGTTCATGGCGCGGTCGCAGAAAACGAATGATCGTTCGATTATATCGAGATCGCAGCGCCGCCGCTTGGTCCGAGCCTGAAACGGGCTCAGTCGGCCGGGCACTGCTGGGCGTCGAGACCCGCCAGCGCGGCGAGTTCCTCTTCCTCGAAACCGGCGTCGCGGCGGGCTTCGAAATTGAACGGACCGCGCAGTTTCGGCGCGTGATACTCGTCAGAAAGACGCAAGTAGGTTTGATGCGCGTCGATGCCCGCCTCGTCGCACAGATGCCGGAACCAGCGGTTGCCGATCAGCACATGTCCGATTTCGTCGCGCAGGATCACGTCCAGAATCGCCGCCGACGCGTAATCGCCCGCCTGCTGCAGGCGCGCGCGGATCGGCGGCGAGGCGTCGAGCCCGCGCGCCTCCAGCGTGCGCGGCACCAGCGCCATGCGCGCGAGCACGTCGCCGCGCGTGCGCTCGCACATGTCCCACAAACCGTCGTGCGCCGGAAAGTCGCCGTACGCATGGCCGAATTCGGCCAAACGCGCCGACAGCAGCGAAAAGTGATGCGCCTCTTCCGACGCCACCTTCAGCCAGTCGACGTAAAACCCTTCGGGCATGCCGCCGAAACGCCATACGGCGTCGAGCGCGAGGTTGATTGCGTTGAACTCGATGTGGGCGAGCGCGTGCAGCAATACCGCGCGCCCTTCTGGCGACTGCATGCTGCGTCGCCCGAGTTTGCGCGGCTCGACCAGTTCGGGCTGCGCTGGGCGACCCGGCAGATCCGTCGACTCGTCCAGCGCGCGTTCCGGCGATATGAACGCCTCCCCTGCCTGCACGCGCGCGTAAAGCGCCTGCGCCGCGGCGGCTTTGGAAGCGGGAACACGCTCTGCCAGCACGGCGAGCGCTTCGGAACGGGCGCAAATCATCGGATGGGGACGGATCGACTCGGGAGCATGCATCGCGAAACGGGAACCAGCAAAAAAAGGACAAAAACGAGCGATTCTGACACGGCGTTGCCCGCGCGCATGCTTCGCACGGGCCAATGGCACAACCGTTTACAATACGCGATTCGACCATGCCGCGCGGGATGCCGCCATTTCGCGAAAAGCGCCTCGTCGCCAGCCCGGCGGCGGCACGGCTGCCATCCCGACGACAGCAACCGTCTTGCATGAGACCAGAGGAGACACTGTGGCAATCTACAAGCTTGGCGACGCCGCCCCGACCATCCACGAAAGCGTGTTCGTCGCGGACACGGCGACCATCATCGGCAAGGTGACCGTCGAAGAAAACGCGAGCATCTGGTTCGGCGCGTCGATTCGCGGCGACAACGAGCCAATCACCGTCGGCAAGGGCACTAACATACAGGAAGGCGCCGTCCTGCACGCCGATCCGGGCTTCCCGCTGACGCTCGAAGCGGGCGTGACGGTCGGCCATCAGGCGATGCTGCACGGCTGCACGGTCAAGGAAGGCGCGCTGATCGGCATTCAGGCCGTGGTCTTGAATGGAGCGGTAATCGGCCGCAATTGTCTGGTTGGCGCAGGCGCCGTCGTAACCGAGGGCAAGGTTTTTCCTGACAATTCCCTGATTCTCGGATCACCCGCAAAGGTTGTCCGGGAACTGACTGAAGCAGATATCAAAGGCCTGAAGCGCGCTGCGGACATCTACGTAGAGCGCAGGGATTATTTCAAGGCGCAACTCGTGCGCATCGGCTAGGGCCGACCGCACGACGCGCCACGCGCGGCCTTCCCACCGCGCGGTTCGACCGAGGAAAAGTTGTGAGTGACCAGTTGCAGAAATTCATGTTCAGCGCGGCGCCCGTTCGCGGCGAGATCGTTTCGCTGAGCAACACGTGGCAGGAAGTCCTGACGCGCAGAAGCTATCCGGCGCCCGTGCGGAATGTGCTCGGCGAGATGATGGCCGCGTGCGCGCTGCTGTCGGCGAATCTGAAGTTCGATGGCACGCTGATCATGCAGATCTTCGGCGACGGCCCCGTGAAGATGCTCGTCGTGCAGTGCAATTCCGACCTGTCGATGCGCGCGACGGCCAAGTTCTCCGGCGATGCCGCGCACACGATCGCCGAAGACCTGACGCTCGTCGATCTCGTCAATCCGGGCGGCCATGGCCGTTGCGTGATCACGCTCGATCCGAAGAACAAGGTTCCCGGCCAGCAGCCCTATCAGGGCATCGTGCCGCTGTCGGACGAAAACGGACCGCTCACGTCGATGGCGCAAGTGCTCGAGCACTACATGCATCATTCGGAGCAGCTCGACACGCGCATGTGGCTTGCCGCAAACAACGAGCGCGCCGTTGGCATGCTGCTGCAGAAGCTGCCCGGCGACGGCGGCATCGTCCCGCATCCGGGCGAAATCGACGCCGACACGTGGGATCGGCTGTGTACGCTCGGCAGCACGCTGTCGCAGGACGAAATGCTGGCGGAAGACCCGAACACGCTGTTCCGGCGTCTGTTCTGGCAGGAGAACGTCCAGCATTTCGAGCCGACGCGAACCCGTTTCGAATGCACGTGCTCGCGCGCGCGCGTGGGCAACATGCTGAAAATGCTGGGCCGCGAGGAAGTGGACAGCGTGATCGAAGAGCGCGGCCACGTCGAGATTCACTGCGAATATTGCAACCAGCGCTATGAATTCGACCCTGTCGACGTGGCGCAACTTTTTGTCGCGAGCGGGCTCTCACAGGGAGTGGCGCCCGCTGCCGAGCAGCGGCACTAAAGCTAGAACGTCCGCGTCGCTTCGCCCCCGCTGCGGGCGGGCGACGGCGCGGTATCATCGGATACTGGCGGCCGCTTGATTTCCGGCCATCGATTTGCTTAGGTATCCGACCGATGGAGGTCGACATGAATGCCCCTTCGCTGTTCCAACCCGTACATCGGATAACGGCGCTTGCGCTCGTTGCGGGCGCGATTGCGCTGTCGGGCTGCATGCTCGACCCGCCCGGCCCGTCGCCGATCTATAGCCGCCTGCCTGCGGACCAGTCGGGCATCGCCGCGACGGCGCAACCGCTCACACCGGAAGAACGCGCCCGCTACGACGCAATCGACAAGCAGGTGATGGCCGAGCAGAACCAGGCCATGGCCGCCGACGCCGCCGCGCAGGCATATTCACGCTATGCCGCGCCGCCCGTCTCCGTGTACGGCAGCTACTACAGCGGCGGATGGGGACACGGCTGGGGCACGGGCATCGGCTACGGCTATGCGCCGGGTTGGGGCTGGTGAGCGGCGCGTCGGTCTGACTTTCGGAACGGCCGCCCGCGTTTCGTCCCGCCAAACAAAAAGGCGCGGTTCATTGCGAACCGCGCCTTTTTTCATGAGCCTGCTGCACCGGCTTCACACCGCACCAGCATCAACCCGGCTTCTTCTCCTTCGGATCCTTTTTCGCGTGCTTACGATCCGGCTTCGCGCGCGATTCCGGATTCGGCACCACGCGCAGCGGCGCGCCCGTGATCTGCCCGCGCGTCGACGTATTCGACTGCGGCGCGTTCGCCGCCGGTGACGGCGCATTCGGTGACACGAACTGGACGAACACTTCGCTGTCCTTGACCATGCCCATTTCGTAGCGGGCGCGTTCTTCGACAGCGGCCGTGCCGTTCTGCAGATCCTGCACTTCCCCCTGGATGCGCTCGTTGCGCTCCTTCGCGTCCGCGTTCTTTTTCAGCTGCTGTGCCAGTTCCTGCTGCAGTTCGTGAACGCGCAGCCAGCCGCCATGGCCCCACCACAGAGGGTATTGGATCAGCACCAGCAGGACGAGCAGAACGACGGTGACGAGCCGCATGAAGTGAATTGCAGGGTTGAATGTGCGCCGCCCTGCGCTTTACGCAGGGCGGTAGGGTGAATCAGTAGCGAAGCATAACCGGTTTAACGGTTATTGAGACGGGTTTGTTGACATCAAGCGTCACTTACTCGCGTCAATCCGGCTCATTCGACGGCGTTCAACGCAGGTTGTAGAACGCCGACTTGCCCGGGTAGCTGGCGATATCGCCGAGATCTTCCTCGATACGCAGCAGTTGGTTGTACTTCGAGATACGGTCCGAGCGCGACAGCGAGCCCGTCTTGATCTGACCCGCGTTGAGACCGACGGCGATGTCGGCGATCGTCGAGTCTTCCGTTTCGCCCGAGCGGTGCGAGATCACAGCCGTGTAGCCCGCGCGCTTGGCCATTTCGATCGCTGCGAAGGTTTCCGTCAGCGTGCCGATCTGGTTGATCTTGATCAGGATCGAATTCGCGATGCCCTTCTCGATGCCTTCCTTCAGGATGCGCGTGTTCGTCACGAACAGGTCGTCGCCGACCAGCTGGATCTTCTTGCCGAGCTTGTCGGTGAGGATCTTCCAGCCTTCCCAGTCGCTTTCGTGCATGCCGTCTTCGATCGACACGATCGGGAACTTGTCCGCGAGCGCGCCGAGGTAATCGGCGAATTCCGACGACGACAGTTGCAGGCCTTCGCCCGCCAGCTGGTACTTGCCGTCGTGGTAGAACTCGCTGGCTGCGCAGTCGAGCGCGAGCAGCACGTCTTCACCGGCGCGGTAGCCAGCCTTTTCGATGGCTTGCAGGATGGTCGACAGGCATTCGTCGTTGCTGCCGAAGTTCGGCGCAAAGCCGCCTTCGTCGCCCACGGCCGTGCTCATGCCGCGGTCCGACAGGATCTTCTTCAGCGCGTGGAACACTTCGGCGCCGCAGCGCAGCGCTTCGCGGAAGGTCGGCTGGCTGACGGGGACGATCATGAATTCCTGGATGTCCAGGCTGTTGTTCGCGTGCGCGCCGCCGTTGACGATGTTCATCATCGGCACGGGCAGTTGCATCGCGCCCGAGCCGCCGAAGTAGCGGTACAGCGGCAGGCCGGCTTCTTCAGCAGCAGCCTTCGCGACGGCCATCGAGACAGCCAGCATCGCGTTCGCGCCGAGACGCGACTTGTTGTCGGTGCCGTCCAGTTCCAGCAGCGTCTTGTCGAGGAAGGCCTGCTCGGAAGCGTCGAGGCCCATGATCGCTTCGGAGATTTCGGTGTTGATGTGCTCGACAGCCTTCAGCACACCCTTGCCGCTGTAACGGCCGGTTTCGCCGTCGCGCAGTTCGATCGCTTCGCGCGAACCCGTCGATGCGCCCGACGGCACAGCCGCGCGGCCCATCGTGCCCGATTCGAGCAGCACGTCGCATTCGACGGTGGGGTTGCCTCGCGAATCGAGAATCTCGCGACCGATGATATCTACGATAGCACTCATGGTTTCCTCTGAAATGACGATGAATTCTTAAGGTGAGACGTCCGGTTCACTTCGACAGCACGCGTCCGGACGCGTTCGACGACCATCGGGTTGGAGCACGCACGCGTCGCCGGACCGCAGCGAAGCGCGCGTGACTGCATCAGTTGAAATCGTTCTCGAGGAACGGCGTGCGCTTCACGGCCTGATCGAGGGTCAACAGCGTTTCGAGCAGATCGGCCATGCGATGCAATGGCACGGCATTGGGACCGTCCGACTTCGCTTCGGCCGGATTCGGATGGGTTTCCATGAACAGACCCGCGATGCCCGTGGCGACGGCGGCACGCGCCAGCACCGGCACGAACTCGCGCTGGCCGCCCGAACTCGTGCCCTGCCCGCCCGGCAACTGCACCGAGTGAGTCGCGTCGAACACGACGGGGGCGCCCGTCTCACGCATGATCGCGAGCGAGCGCATGTCGGACACGAGGTTGTTATAGCCGAACGACACGCCGCGCTCGCACGCCATGAAGCGGTCTTCCGACAGACCCGCTTCACGCGCGGCATCACGCGCCTTGTCGATCACGTTCTTCATGTCGTGCGGCGCGAGGAACTGGCCTTTCTTGATGTTGACGGGCTTGCCCGAGCGCGCGCACGCGTGGATGAAGTCCGTCTGGCGGCACAGGAACGCCGGCGTCTGCAACACGTCGACCACGGATGCCACCTGCTCGATCTCGTGTTCGCTGTGGACGTCCGTCAGAACGGGCAAGCCAAGCTGACGCTTCACTTCGGACAGGATGCGCAACCCCTCATCCATTCCCAGCCCACGAAACGACTTGCCGCTGCTGCGATTGGCCTTGTCGTACGAAGACTTGTAGATGAACGGAATCTTCAGCTTCGCGCAGATTTCCTTCAGCTTGCCGGCCGTGTCGATCGTCATCTGTTCAGATTCGACGACGCAGGTGCCAGCGATCAGGAAAAACGGCTTGTCGAGGCCGATTTCGAAATCGCCCAGTTTCATACTTTCTCCTCGACGCTCGCTTCGCGATGGGCGCGCGCCGCTTCGACGAAGGCCTTGAAGAGCGGGTGTCCGTCGCGCGGCGTCGACGTGAATTCGGGGTGGAACTGAACGCCGACGAACCACGGGTGCATCGAGCGCGGCAGTTCCATCATTTCCGGCAGATCTTCGCTCGGAGTACGGGCGCTGATGATAAGGCCGCCCGCTTCGAGCTGGGGCACGAGGCGGTTATTGACTTCATAACGGTGACGGTGACGCTCGTTCACATCTTTGCCGTAAATCTCTTCGGCCATCGTGCCCGGCTTGATCGGGCAGCGCTGCGAACCAAGGCGCATCGTGCCGCCCAGATCGGATTCTTCCGTACGCTTCTCGACCTTACCGTCGCGGTCGTACCACTCGGTAATCAGCGCGACCACGCGATTCGGCGTTTCCGGGTCGAATTCCGTGCTGTTCGCATCCTTGAGGCCGACTACGTCGCGCGCGAATTCGATCACGGCCAGCTGCATGCCGAGGCAGATGCCGAGATACGGCACCTTCGCTTCGCGTGCGTAGCGGATCGCCTTGATCTTGCCTTCCGTACCGCGACGGCCGAAACCGCCCGGCACCAGCACGGCATCCAAATGCTTGAGGCTGTCGACGCCGTGTTCTTCCACTTCCTCGGAGTCGATGTATTCGATGTTGACCTTGGTCGACGTGTGGATCGACGCATGGCGCAGCGCTTCGATCAGCGACTTGTACGACTCCGTCAGCTCGACGTACTTGCCGACCATGCCGATCGTCACTTCGCTCTTCGGGTGTTCGAGCTTCTCGACGAGGCCCGACCACATCGACAGATCCGCCGGCTTGGCCGTCAGCTTCAGCTCTTCGCAGATCAGTTCGTCGAGGCCCTGGTCGTGCAGCATCTGCGGAATCTTGTAGATGCTGTCGACGTCCCACACCGAGATAACGGCGTCTTCCGGCACGTTCGAGAACATCGAGATCTTCGCGCGCTCGTCGTCGGGAATACGGCGGTCGGCGCGGCACAGCAGCACGTTCGGATAAATACCGATTTCGCGCAGCTTCTGCACGCTGTGCTGCGTCGGCTTGGTCTTCAGTTCGCCCGCGGTGGCGATGAACGGCACCAGCGTCAGATGCACGAAGCACGCGCTGTTACGGCCCATGCGCAGGCTCATCTGACGCGCGGCTTCGAGGAACGGCAGCGATTCGATGTCACCTACCGTGCCGCCCACTTCGACGATGGCGACGTCCGGCTCGCCGCACGTCGCGGATGCCGCGCCGCGTTCGACGAATGCCTGGATTTCGTTCGTGATGTGCGGAATGACCTGCACCGTCTTGCCGAGATAATCGCCGCGGCGTTCCTTGCGGATCACCGATTCGTAAATCTGGCCCGTGGTGAAGTTGTTGGCCTTGCGCATCTTCGTGCTGATGAAGCGCTCATAGTGGCCAAGGTCGAGGTCGGTCTCCGCCCCGTCTTCCGTCACGAACACTTCGCCGTGTTGAAACGGGCTCATCGTGCCGGGGTCGACGTTGATGTAGGGGTCTAGCTTGAGGAGGGTGACTTTCAGACCGCGCGATTCGAGGATCGCGGCGAGGGAAGCGGCGGCAATACCCTTGCCGAGGGAAGAAACTACGCCGCCGGTGACGAAAACATATTTGGTCATCGCTGGATGCTCGCGGGAAAAACGGATTATACCCGAACGTGTGCATCCAGCCCATACCTGGGGCGGCTCGTTCGCGACGATCGAGCGTTCTTTTTGAGCATCCACGGGGTCGCTTTTCGCACGGATGCAGGATGGATTCAGGTCCGCGTGGTTTAGTGCGTTGAATGCGCCGTGGGTTTGTTGCGGGTTTATGTCGCAGCGCGGCCCGGCGTTTCATTTATCCGCGAACGCCAATGGCGTCGCAGGCGAAAATCATTCGAGCCAGCGCAGTATTCTCTGCACGGCGCGTGCCGTTTCGATGGGCCGCTCCATTGGATACAGGTGGCTTCCTTCCATCCACTCGAAATGCTCGCCCGCGATGCGCCGGGTGGCGTGCAGTCCCGCCTGCCGCACTTCCCGCGACCGCGTCCCGGCGACGAAGCCGATGGGCACGGGCGCACCGCGCGCGAGCCGGCTGCCGAACGTATGCGGCAAGGTCTTGTAGATCCGGTACTCGGTCTGCCGGTCGAAAGCGAGTTCCCGCGTGCCGTCGGCGCCCGCCTGTGGAATGCCGAAGTCGATGTAGTCGGACAGGACCCGCTCGTCCCAGCGCGCAAACGCGGGCTTCGAATGGAAGTGCCGCCATGCCTCGTCACGGCTGCCCCAGCGCGTGCGCCGCGTGCGCGTCGCCGCGGCGGGCGACAGCCGCTCGTCGAGCCCCGTCCACTGCGACACGCGCAGCATATTGCTGCGCCAGCCCGCGATAACGGGCGAATCGAGCATCACCACGCCGCGCACCCATTGCGGCTTTCTCAGCGCCGCCATCAACGAAAGATAGCCGCCGAGCGAATGTCCGACGAGCCATACCGGGTTCTCGTAAGCACGACCGATGTCATCCAGCAACTCGTCGACCAGATGCGGCCAGTCGCGCGTCACGGGGTAGCGCGCGTCATGGCCGATCCGCTCGATGAAACGCATGTCGTAGTCGTCCGAGAGTTCGGCGAAGAACGTCCGATAGGTGGACGCCGGAAATCCGTTTGCATGCGAGAAATGGATGATGTTCTTCAAGCGCTCTGGTCTCCGTTCTGACTTGTTCTTACTTGCGCTGCCGGTCTTTTGTTACGGGTCCATCCAGTACCGGCGATGCGTCTGCCGGAAGCGCTCCAGCGACAAGCTCGATCCGCCTGCCTCGATGCGCGCGGCCCCGTCTTCGTCGCTGCGCGAAAGCTCGATGCCGCGCGCCCGATACCGTTCGTAGACGCCCCCGTAGGGATGATGAAACCGGTTGCGATAGCCTACCTGAAATACCGCGATGGACGGCTCGATAGAGTCGAGGAACGGCTCGGTCGACGAGGTCTTGCTGCCGTGATGCGGCACGAGCAGAATCTGCGCGCGCAATGCGGCCGGCTCGCGCGCGAGCAGCGTGCGTTCGACGGGCGCTTCGATGTCCGCGGCCAGCAAGGCGACGACGGGCGTTGCCTTGCTTTCCTGCGTTTGAATCCGAGAACCACTCGCGGAAACGCCCGCCGTGCTCACGCGCAGCACGCAGCAATGCGCGTTCGGCTTGCCTTGCAGTGGACCAGCGTCGGGCCAGAGTATCGCGAAGTCGACACCGTCCCAATGCCAGCGCTGGCCCGCCGCGCAGCGCACGGTTTGCGCGCCCTTCCCGGCCGCCTCGCGCCACAGCGCGTGGCCTGGCGGAAGTCCCGCCAGTAGTTGCCTCACTTCGATCCCTTCGAGCACGGCGGGCGCGCCGCCCGAATGGTCGGAGTCGGCGTGGCTGACGATCAGCGTATCGAGCGTCGCGATGCCCGCCGCCTGCAGATAAGGCACGACGATCCGCTCGCCTGCGTGCGTCGATTCGGGACCTGGACCGGCATCGAACAGCAGCGTGTGATGCGCGGTTTCGACGACGATCGACGAGCCTTGCCCGATGTCGAGTGCCGTGAGGCGGAAGGCGCCCTCGGCGGGCGCAGCCGATGCTGGCGCGAGTAGCGGCAGCCACGTCAGCGGCGCAGCCCAGCGCAACGGCCAGCCGGCAGGCGCAAGACACCACGCGACGCCGACGGCCGCGAACGCCATCGCCCATGCATCGGGCTGCGGCAACTGCCAGACCGTCCACGCGGGACCCGACAGCAGTCGCAGACCCGCTGCGAGCAGATCCAGCAGATGATGCGCGAAGCGAAAAGCGAAGGCATCGAGCGGCGCGGGCAACGCGATGCCGGCAATCACGGCTGGCGTCACGAAGACGCTGACCCACGGAATCGCGAACGCATTCGCCACGGGGCCGATCAGCGGTATTTGCGAGAAGAAGCACACCGTCAGCGGCGCGAGCGCGATCGTCACCGCGAACTGGACGCGAGCGCCGCCGCGCATGCGCCCTATCAACGCTTCGATCCGCGAGCGCAATACGTCGGCGCAGCGCCTCATTAAAGAGCGTTCACCTTGCTCGTCACCCAGTGAGCCGAACGCCCCGCTTCGCGCGATACGCGCCACTCCCGACATCGCGAACAGGATCGCGCCGACCGCACAAAACGACAGCCAGAATCCCGCTGACACCACCGCCCACGGATCGACCAGCAGCACGAGCCCGAGCGCCCAGGCGATCACGACGGAAGGCGCGACGCGCCGTCCGCCGACATAAGCGAGCGCAACGACACCCGCCATCCACAACGCCCGTTGCGCGGGCACGTTGAAGCCCGCGAGCGCCGCATGAAACGCGGCAAACAGCGCGCCGCCGCCAATCGCCACTTTCTGCGCGGGCACGAGCAACGGCAAGCCGCGTCCGATGAAGAACGAGTGCCGCCACAACGTCCCGATCAGCCATCCAGCAAGCCCCGCGACGAAACCGATATGCAAACCGGAAATCGCAACGAGATGGCTCGTGCCCGTGCGCCGCATCAGCAGCCAGTCGGCGGCACTCACGACGTCCTGCGCGCCGATCGCGAGCGCGACGACGATGCCCATGTGCGGCGCGTCGCCAAGCACGGCGGCAATGCGAGCGCGGATGGTCGATCGCCAGCCGTCGATCAGCACGCCAACTCCGTTTGCCCTTCCGGGAAGCCGCATGGCACGCGAAGGCGTGCTTACATAACCCGTCGCCCGAACGTCGCGCGCGAGCAACACGGCTTCCGCGTCGCGCACGCCCCAGTTCGCGTTTCCATGCGGACGTTTGAGCCGCACGTTCAGACGCCAGCGCGAACCGGGTTCGAGCACGGGCGGCGGCGCATCATCCGCGATCCACGATAGCTGCAGCGTGCGGGGAAAACGTTCGACGGGCGCATCGGCCGATTCGACGACGAACAGGAAACGCGTGCCGTCCGCGCTGCGCGTCGGCAGACCTTTGACCCAGCCACTGACGGCGATATCGCGCCCTTCCCACGCATGCGGCAACTCGAAGGCGAGCCGCGCCTGCGCGCGCCACGCGGTATATCCAAAGCCACAGCACGCCGCCGCACACAGCACGGCGAACCAGCCCGCGCGCGCGGACCACGCGCCGCCGCGTCGGAAGCACGTCCACGAAACGAGGCTCAGCGCGCAGGCGCTTGCGATCAACACGAGCCAACCCGCCCCTCCAGGCAACGAAGCCTGCTGCTGCAACCACACGACGCCCAACGCAAAACCGCACCACATTGCCCGCATGCCGCCTCCACAACCGACGCTCGCGCAGCATCAGCGCCTACATTCATCAGGAACCCGAAATAATGTCAGCGCAAATGCGCCATGCGAGCCGAACAGTGATTATGAAGAGTAAAGCGCGAGTCGCGGCAATGCAGCGTGCGCATTAGCCGTTGTGCCTATCGCCAGCGCATTTTTGTCGATGCCACGCTGCTCAGCGAGAATCGCGCCAATCGCGGGAACCTGGTCCGGCGTGTTGCGCTGCCTGTAGAGCCACGAAGGGGCGATGTCGGGCGCATCGGTTTCGACGACCAGCGCGTCGAGCGGCAACTGCGCCGCGAGCCGCCGGATCTGCAGCGCGCGCTCGAACGTCACGTTGCCGCCGAAACCGAGGTGCATGCCGTGATCGATGAACGCCTGCGCCTGCTGGAAACTGCCGTTGAACGCGTGCGCGATGCCGCGATTGACGTGAGCGCGCCGCAAGCCCTTCAGCACCTGATCCTGCGACTTGCGCACATGGCAGATCACAGGCAGATCGAATTCGCGCGCGAGTTTGAGTTGCTCGTTGTAGTAGAACTGCTGCGTTTCGTCGTCGAGGCCCGGCACGAAGTAGTCGAGCCCGATTTCACCCAGACCGACGAACAGCGGATCGTCGAGACTCGCCTCGATTTCCATGCGCAGCACATCGAGATCGGACGGCTGCGCCTGCGGCGTGAAAAGCGGATGAATGCCAAGCGCATACGCGCCGCCTTGCACGCGATGCGCCAGTTCGCGCACGGTCGAAAAGTTGCTGCGCGCGATGCCCGGAATCACGATCCGGCTCACGCCCGCTTCGAGCGCGGCGCTCGCCACAGCGTCGCGATCCGCGTCGAATTCAGAAGCGTCGAGATGACAGTGCGTATCGATCCACATGCGCGCAGCCTCGTGTCGAATGGAAAGCGCCCGGCCTCAGACGGGCACGGTCGGCTCCTCGTACAGCACGCCGTCGCGCAGACGCATGATACGGTCGCATCGCGCGGCCAGATCGGGATCATGCGTGACGATCACGAAACTCGTCGACAGCGTGTTCGACAACTCCAGCATCAGGTTGAACACCGTATCAGCCGTGCCGCCGTCGAGATTGCCCGTCGGCTCGTCGGCGAGCACGCAGGCGGGCTTCGTGACCAGCGCGCGCGCGATCGCCACACGCTGGCGCTCGCCGCCCGACAGTTCGCCCGGCCGATGCTTCGCGCGATGCGCGAGCCCCACGCGTTCCAGCATGTCATGGGCCTGTTTGCGCGAGTCCTCCGTCGTCATGCGGCGGATGCGCAGCGGCATCGCGACGTTATCGAGCGCGGTGAATTCCGGCAGCAGATGGTGGAACTGATAGACGAAGCCGAGCGCGCGGTTACGCAGATCGTTGCGCTCGCGCTCGGAGAGCTTCGTGAACGGCTTGCCCATCACTTCGACATGCCCGGTGCTCGGATCATCGAGGCCGCCCAGCACGTGCAGCAGCGTGCTCTTGCCGGAGCCGGACGCGCCGACGATCGCGAGCTTTTCGCCACGCCGCACGGAAAGCTGCGTGTTGTTCAGCACCTGCACGTTCAGGCCGCCCTGAACGAACGCCTTCGAAATGCCCGTCGCTTCGAGCACGTACGGATGCAAACCAGTTTCGTCGGCGGCCATGAGGTTCTTGTTCGGACGATCATTCATAACGCAGCGCCTCCGCCGGACGCACCTTCGCGCCGCGCCAGCTCGGATACAGCGTCGCGAGGCACGACAGCACGAACGCGATCACGCCGATCTTGACCACATCGCCGGGCACGAGTTCGGACGGCAACTCGCTGATGAAGTACACCGACGGCGGCAGGAACTGCACATGCAGCAGATGCTCGATCATCGGCACGAGCCACGGAATCCTCCACCAAACCACGCACCCGAGCGCAACGCCAACGACCGTGCCGACCAACCCCAAAGAAAAGCACGCAAAAAAAAACAGCTAAAACAGCCAACCGGGCTGCGCGCCGAAGGGCCCCAAAAGCGCCATACCCGCCACACGGCAGCAGACCGGCACCACCACCGACCAAACAAGATGAAACACCGCCACACCCACAACAAACACCAGAACGAAGAACAGCAGCAGCGAATCGATCGCCACGCCCAAGAACCAAACCGTGTGCAGCTGCGCCCAGCCGAGAACATACAGATCGCACAACAGCGTACGCGCCAGCTAACGCGCCACAGCCGGCCCCCGATGCAGCGAACGCAGACACACACGCACCCACCTCGGCGCCGGCAGAAGAAACAGCACCGCAGCCTCCAACACAGAGAACAGAACCAGCGGACGAGCACACACGAAAGCGCCCAACGAGAACACGCCAACCAAGGGCAACGGCAACAAAAACAACAGCAGGCCCCCCGCAGGCAAAAAGAAATCGGGGCCGACCAACCCGATCTCGTCGCCCGACGTCACGCCGAGACGCCAAACAAAAGCACCGCCCACCACGAACACGAACGACCCCGGAAGCACCCCAACCAAGCGCCCAGCCCACAGCAAAGGCCAAATCACCAAAACGCCACGCTCCAACAAAAAACACACGAACCCCAACGCCACCCCAAACACAACCAAACCAAACCGGAGCAGACAAAACACCCCGAAACACAGCGAAAACCCCACCACCGCCACCTTCAGCGCCGCCGCCTGAGCAGCCAACGCCCACGCAGCCACAGAACCCGGCGCAAAAAAAACAGCAACCTGCGCAAGCACAGAAACCATCCGCGACACCACCACGTTCAGCAACCCGATCACCAAACACAGCACGACGAAAACCGCCGAAACCCCCACCACGATACCCGACACACACACCACCGCCATGAACAAGACGAACACCGTACCCCCGGCGCCCTGCCCGACACGAGACCAGCGCCACCCCAGCTCCAAGGACGAGCGAAGCAGCAACCGAATCCCCTTGCAGCCCGAGGCCCCGCGCTGCGCCAGGTGCCCCACCTCACCCCCCACCACCCAAAAAACACCGCCAGCCGCGCCAGAACCCGCCCCATCGACCGCGAAATTCAACCCAAGAATCCACAACGCAAACGCGAACCCGCCGACCACACACAGCACGTCGCCGATCACCCCCGCCAACGCCGCGAGCAACACCACACCCGCCAACACGCAACCAACCACGGAACCGCACGCACCCGCAAACAACGAACCAATGCCGGCAAACGCGCACCCCCCCCCAGCGCGGACCAACGGCGCAAACACCGCCAAACAAAACGCAGCAACACGAATCCCAACCCACTCCAGCGCCATCGACCGCTCCCCCGGCCCCCCCCACACGACGAGACCACCCAGCGAGATCCCCCCCAAAGCCCCGCCCACCACAAACGCACCCCCCGCGAGACGCGAGACCAACGACGAAACGCCGAACACCACCACCCCAAGCGCCCACACCAGCCCGCCGTGGCCCCCAGTGCCGACCCCGAGCCAGCCCGAAAGACCGCCCCCGACGAGACGCCCCGCGAGCCCCACAGCCTACACCCCCACGCCGCCAACCCGGCCCACGAGACACCGCAAGACCCACACCCGGAGCACGAACGCAACCACCACCACCACCAGCGGCAGAACGACCACCAGCACCAACAACGAGCGAAAGACGAACCACGACCACTCGACCACCGCCCGCGCCCCCGGACCGAACAACGCGACCAGCGCATCGACGAGCCGCACCAGCCGCCCCGGCACCACGAGAACCAACACGTCCGCACGCCCGACCGCCCAGCGCAGCTGCGACAGAGCGAGCGCAACAGCCAAAACGAGCGGCACCAAAAAGCGCACACGCCCGAGCCACACCCCGAGCGCAGCAACCAACAGAACCAACTGCACAGGGCCGGCGGCGAAAACCCCGTAAACCAGGAGCGCAAGGAGCGCGGCCGACACACCCGCAAGCCCATCGGCGACAACGCCAAAGACCCCGCCCAGCCCGTCAAAAGCCAGCGCCCGCACCAGCAGCCGCACGCCGCAGCGACAACCCAACACGCACCCACCCCCCACCCCCCAACCCCGGCGCCCCATATGACCCACCACGCAAAGCGAGCGAACAGCCCCAACCACACGGCCGACACCACCCAGAGAAAACACGACCAGCGCCAGCCACCCCACAACCAGCACCACAAAGGCCAACCGAAAGCCCCGCTCCACCCACCAGACCCCCACCCGCCCGCCCCCCCGCCGGCCGCCCGAAACCCGCCCGAACCCCACACCCTCACCATCACGCACGAAACCCACACCCGCCCGGCCACACACAAAAACACCCGCCACAATCCGCGCAAACGCTGGCCACGCCGCCGGAAAGCGCAGCTCCGGAACGAATGAACTGCTCTCCGGCTCCACGGCATCCCCCACGACGCGAATCAGGACGCCCCCCCGCCAACCCGCCCACGCCGAAGCGCGCAGCCGCCACGGCAGCCAGCCCCGGCGCACGCACACATAGGCAAAAAGCCGCGGCGCCCGGCCCCACAAACTCGAAACCAGGCCCGCCCCCCTAACGCCACACGCGACGCGAAAACCCGGCGACGCCGACGCCACCCGCCGCACAAAAAACAGCCAAGACCGCCCACGCAACCCGCCAACAGAGGACCAAAACACCAAAAAACCGACCCCGACAACTGAAGCCAGACACACTACACGGAAGCAAACCCCAAAAACAGACGACCTCGCCCACAACCGCGCCGAAAACGCCGACGGCCGCACCCCAGAAACCCTCGCCCGACCCACCCAACGGAAACCAGCCAAGACAAAGGCGCCCAGGACCGCCCAGAACCGCAAGCCCAACCTCCAGCCCCCCCACGCCCCCAAGCCAAGACCCACCAACCGACCCGTCACCCAACAACACTCGCCCAGCGAAGAAACGACAGCAGCCAGCCCGAGAGCCAAGCCAAACAACCCAGGCTGAACGCGAACGACCAACTGCAGCGCGGGCAGAGCCGCCAGATCACACGGACGGATCACACCACGGCCCCAACGCCGCAGCCGCGGCGCAGCAGGCAAAACGACAACCAACCCAAGCCGGAATCGCCGCCCCGAGCCAGGCGCGCTACGCACGCGAGCCGACGGCGGAAAGCGGGACCGCAAAAACCCGGCGCGCGGCGCACAGCGCCGGCACCGCATCCCCAACGGCCGCATGCAGCCCACCAGCAACCCCCACGCGCGCCCAGCAGGCCGCCAGGCGCGAAGCACGGCCGGGCGCAATCGCGGCTTCACGCGGGCGCCAACCCTGAATCCGCCCGCACGCCGCTCCGACAGGCCCCGAGCCAGAGACCGCATGACCACCGAAGAAGTCCGACGCGCGCGGCAACGCCCCCAGCAACGAGACACGAGCAAACGCAAACCACCCGAAAGCAAAACCAGCATCCAGCAACAAACAAACCACGACCCGGCCACGGTCCACACCCCCCACTCCACCACGACAACGCCGCGCAAGCCAAGAGCACACCAGGCCGGCAGCGGTACCCGAACTACCCCAATCAAACAAAAATCAAAACCGACGTCACGCACGATCGCACCGACAAATGACAGCGGCCCCACCAGCAAGCGCACGGGCAGCTCGACGCCGGCCTTCCAGCTGCGCCAGCCGCTACAGCGAGTGGCGAACCGCGAGCCGACCCGAATCGCCAAAAGTAGCGGACACGCGAGGCCAGCCGGGGCGACGAGCCACACACACGATAGCCCCCGCATGACAACCGCGTCCGAACGGGGGGGCCGACAGTCACTAACGCAAGACGGACGGCCGCGCACGGTCCAGACAGACGCCGATATCCAAAAGACCTAATTCACGCCAAAATCCGGAGAGATGACGGATGCGGCTGTCGGGGGACAGGGGGGCCCGGCGCCAGCGGCCCCGCCCGACTTCGACAACAGGCCGAAGCCACTAGCAAAGCATAAGCATATAAAGCGGCAGCGGACGCGCCGGCGCCAGCGATCCAAACCGAGCTGGTGCAAGAACACGACGCCAAGAACGGCAAACACCAATGGTGCCTACCGGCTTGCTCCCGAGACGCGGAATGGAGTCGCACCCCGACAACTGAGCGTTGAGCACCCCCGGGCGTAAGCTGGGGCCCCCCAGCCCTGGCCCTGGCACCCGCAACAACGCTGCGCCGTGCCAGGAAGGGCCGTGGGCGCCCGCATCCGCGCGGCGCCGTTCGGGGTTTTGCCGATTCCCCGGCAACCCCCACACGGCCTTCGCGCTTCAAGCGTCGCCCCTGTGCGGGGCGGCACCTACTTTTCTTTGCCGCCGCAAAGAAAAGTAGGCAAAAGAAAGCGGCTAACACCGCCAGCTCTTGTGTTTGCCTGAGGGACCCCAACCGGTCTTATGCTTCACACGGCATCGTTCCTGTTGGCGCGCGTTGCCAACGCCCTGAATATGCGCCTCACCCGCTTCGCACTCCCGTACACGGGCTAGCGGCAGCGAACGGTTGGCGCCGCCCAGGTGGCAAACTGTGTGTAGGCTTTCGCGCCACAGGCGCATCACTCCGGACTGAATAGCAAGGCTGGTGTTTCTGGTAAGAGCGCCAACCTGTGTGGTGCGACAACCTACACACAGTTTGCCACCTGGGCGGCGGCGGACTATCGGGCACGACGTGCTGGAATGTGGGTGCATGAAGCGGCTGAGGCGTAACGCAAGAGTGTTGGCAACGAGCACGAATGACGTGGTTGCCGTGTGAAGCGTAAGGCCCTGTGAGGGCCCTCAGGCAAGAACTAGGATTAGCGGTGTTAGCCGCTTTCTTTTGCCTACTTTTCTTTGCGGCGGCAAAGAAAAGTAGGTGCCGCCCCGCACAGGGGCGACGCCTGAAGCTAGATTCCGCATCGCGGATGCCAGCGAAAACGCGAAGCAAACCACCGCAACACGAACCAAACCCCAACAGCGTCGCAGACAAAAGAAACCCCATTTATTTGAAACTGGATCGACATGGAAGCGGAACGCCTCAACTCAATCGAATCCTCCCTGGCGGACCTGCGCACACGCGCAGGCGAGCTCCGGGGGTATCTTTGACTACGATGCAAAGTCGGTACGACTGATCGAAATCAACAAGGAACTCGAAGACCCGAACGTCTGGAACGACTCGAAGCACGCCCAGGCACTCGGCAAGGAAAAGAAGCTGCTCGAAGGCGTCGTCGACGTGCTGAGCGCGCTCGATAACGACTTGCGCGACACGCAAGACCTGTTCGACATGGCGCGCGAAGAAAACGACGAAGACACGCTCGCCGCGGTCGAAGACGATGCCGCGAAACTCGAAGCGCGCGTCGCCGACATGGAATTCCGCCGGATGTTCTCGAACCCGGCCGACCCGAACAACGCGTTCATCGACATCCAGGCAGGCGCGGGCGGCACGGAAGCGTGCGACTGGGCATCGATGCTTTTGCGCCAGTACCTGCGCTACTGCGAACGCAAGGGCTTCAAGACGGAAGTGCTCGAAGAATCCGAAGGCGATGTCGCCGGCATCAAGAGTGCGACCATCAAGGTCGAAGGCGAATACGCGTACGGCTTCCTGCGTACCGAAACAGGCATTCACCGCCTCGTGCGCAAGTCGCCGTTCGACTCGTCAGGCGGCCGCCATACTTCATTCTCGTCGGTGTTCGTCTATCCGGAAATCGATGAGTCGTTCGAGATCGAAGTCAATCCGGCCGATCTGCGCATCGACACCTACCGTGCTTCGGGCGCGGGCGGTCAGCACATCAACAAGACCGACTCCGCCGTGCGTATCACGCACGTCCCGTCAGGTATCGTCGTGCAGTGCCAGAACGACCGCTCGCAGCACCGTAACCGCGCCGAAGCCATGGCGATGCTGAAATCGCGTCTGTACGAAGCCGAAATGCGCAAGCGCCAGTCGGAACAGGACAAGCTCGAAGCGGGCAAATCGGACGTGGGCTGGGGCCACCAGATCCGTTCGTACGTGCTCGACAACAGCCGTATCAAGGATCTGCGTACCAACGTCGAAATCAGCAACACGAAGAGCGTGCTCGACGGCGACCTCGATCCGTTCATCAGCGCGAGCCTGAAACAGGGCATCTAAGCGCATCCGGCGCGGCACGCTTCGCCGCGCCGCATTTTTTTCACCGCCTGTGCGCCACAGTCGAAAGCGCGCATGAGGCATCGGATACCGAACATCATCACCATGACCGAACCGACCCAGCAGAATGCGGCCCAGCAGAACGCCGCCGCCGAGGTGGACGACAACCAGATCATCGCCGAGCGCCGCGAAAAGCTGCGCGCGCTGCGCGAGCAAGGCGTCGCCTACCCGAACGACTTCCGCCCGACCCACCACGCCGCCGACCTGCAAACCGAATACGCGGACGCCGATAAGGACGCGCTCGAATCGAAGGCGCTGCAAGTCGCGCTGGCCGGCCGCATGATGCTCAAGCGCGTGATGGGCAAGGCAAGTTTCGCGACGGTGCGCGACGGCTCGGGTCAGATCCAGTTCTTCATCACGCCCGCCGACGTCGGCGAAGCAACGTACGAAGCCTTCAAGAAGTGGGACCTGGGCGACATCGTCGCGGCCAAGGGCGTGCTGTTCCGCACGAACAAGGGTGAACTCTCCGTCCGCTGTACGGAACTGCGCCTGCTGTCGAAGGCGCTGCGTCCGCTGCCGGACAAGTTCCACGGTCTCGCCGACCAGGAAATGCGCTATCGCCAGCGCTATGTCGATCTGATCGTCACGGATGAAGCGCGCAAGACATTCGTCGCACGCACCAAGGCTGTGTCGTCGATCCGCAAGTTCATGGCCGATGCCGACTTCATGGAAGTCGAAACGCCGATGCTGCACCCGATTCCGGGCGGCGCGGCGGCCAAGCCGTTCGTCACGCATCACAACGCGCTCGACATGCAGATGTTCCTGCGCATCGCGCCTGAGCTGTATCTGAAGCGGCTGGTGGTCGGCGGCTTCGAGCGCGTGTTCGAGATCAACCGGAATTTCCGTAACGAGGGCGTGTCGCCGCGTCACAATCCGGAATTCACGATGATGGAGTTCTACGCCGCGTACACAGACTACAAGTGGCTGATGGACTTCACCGAGCAACTGATCCGTCAGGCCGCCGTCGATGCGCTGGGCAACGCGACGATTACGTATCAGGGCCGCGAACTGGATCTGTCCAAGCCGTTCCATCGCCTGACGATCACGCAGGCGATCCAGAAATTCGCGCCGCAATACACGGACGCGCAGCTGGCGGACGGCGCGTTCCTGCGCACGGAACTGAAGAAGTTCGGCGTCGACGCGACGCAGCCGCAGTTCCTGAACGCGGGCATCGGCGCGCTGCAACTGGCGCTCTTCGAGGAAACGGCGGAATCGCAGCTGTGGGAGCCGACGTTCATCATCGATTACCCCATCGAAGTGTCGCCGCTCGCGCGCGCATCGGATAGCGTGGACGGCATCACCGAGCGTTTCGAGCTGTTCATCACGGGCCGTGAGATCGCCAACGGCTTCTCGGAGCTGAACGATCCCGAAGACCAGGCCGCGCGCTTCAAGAAGCAGGTCGACCAGAAGGACGCCGGCGACGAAGAAGCGATGTACTACGACGCGGACTACATCCGCGCGCTCGAATACGGCATGCCGCCGGCGGGCGGCTGCGGGATCGGCATCGACCGTCTGGTGATGCTGCTCACCGACAGCCCGAGCATCCGTGACGTCATCCTGTTCCCGCATCTGCGCCGCGAAGACTGAGCGTCACGCTGATATTGTTGTCTCCGCGCACGGCCGCTTTCGCGCCGTGCGCGGCTTCCACTCCCCTCGCCGCCCTCCCTTCTTTCCGAAGCGCACGTACCGTTTGTAACTATCGGTAAAAGCTGCATAACTCGATCTGGTCCGCTTTTGTCGCCAATCCGCCGAAATCCTGCTTCGGCGCGGTTTTTGGCTTTTGGTGCGGTTCTTGCGTCCCTCGTGGGCAAATCCCGGCCCGCTCCCGGTTACAAATTGAAACCCCGCACGGATCGGCATGTCCGACACTTATACCGCTACTTTTACAGGTCAAACTCTGCAAAGCTGGAGGCCTACCACCATGGATAATCCGAACAATTCACCGCGCCGCCTTCATCCCCTCATTGCCGTGGCGGCAGGCGCCGTCATCGTCGCCAGTCTGGTGGCGACGGCGGCCGTGACGGGACTGTTCCCGAAGGCTTCGAGCAACGGCGAGCAAAGCGACCAGGTGCAATCGGCGGCCGTCGCGCAGCAACAGCAGCCCGTCGTCGATACCGCGCAACCGGCTAACCTGAGCGCGCAGCAGCAAGCCGCAGCGCAACAACAGCAGGCCGAACAGCAAGCGGCTCAGCAGCAGGCTCAGGCACAACAGGCCCAGCAACAACAGGCCCAGCAACAACAGGCGCGGGCTCAGCAAGCACAGCAGCAGGCTGCGCAGCAGGCGCCCCAAGCGCCCGCGCCGGCCCCGCAATATGCGCAACAGCCGCAATACGCGCAGCAACAACCCGCGCGACCCGCCTACTGTTCGACTTGCGGCACGGTCGAAGCAATCTCAGCCGTACGCCAGGAAGGCCACGGCACGGGGATTGGCGCCGTGGGCGGCGCGGTGGCGGGTGGTGTCGTCGGCAATCAGTTCGGCAGCGGCAACGGCCGCACGGCGATGACGCTGCTCGGCGCGCTCGGCGGCGGCCTCGCGGGTAACTCGGTCGAAAAGCATCTGCGCAGCTCGACCAGCTACTCGGTGCGCGTGCATATGGAAAACGGCAAGACGCGCTACTTCACGTATCACGAAGCGCCGCCGTTCCAGCAAGGCCAGCGCGTGCGAGTGGAGAACGGAACGCTCGTCGCAGGCTGATCGTTAACGGACACCCGCGCCCGCCAAGCTCCAGGCAATAAAAAAGGCGACTTCCACGGAAGTCGCCTTTTGCATGTGTTGCGTCTGAAGCGCCGCTATACGCGCCGCGCTCAGTAATCCGCGTCTTCGATCCATGCCGCCTGAATCGCTTCGAGGATCTTTTCGTTCGAGCGGTTCGGATCGTCGTCGAAACCGTCCAGTTCCATCACCCAGCGGTGAAGATCGGTGAACCGCACCTGTTGCGGATCGATCTCGGGGTGCTTGTCGGTCAAGGCCATCGCGATATCTTGCGTGTCGGTCCACTTCATGGCTGCTCGCTCCTGTTAGTGATTTTCCTTCGCGTGGTTGATCGAATAACGCGGAATCTCGACCACGAGATCATCGCCTTCAGGCATGAGCGCCTGGCACGACAACCGCGATTCGCGTTCGAGACCCCATGCCTTGTCGAGCAGATCGTCCTCGTCTTCTTCCGACGGCGTCAACGCGTTGAAACCCTCACGCACGATCACGTGACAGGTCGTGCATGCGCAAGACTTCTCGCATGCGTGCTCGATTTCGATGCCGTGTTCGAGCAGATTGTCGCAGATGCTCTTGCCCGGCACGGCGTCGATGACCGCGCCGTCCGGACACAGTTCGACGTGAGGCAGCACAACGATTTGAGGCATACAAATTCCGTTCTGGTCTGTGAGGCACGGACGCCGCCCTTCAGGCACCGTACCATTTTACTGGTGGCGCGGCCGTTTTTGGCACGCGCCGCGTGATTCATCGGCGACGCGCGAATCATCGATTCACGGCATCGCCCTGGTTGCGTCGACTGCGCTGATTGAAGACTTGCGCGGCGTCAGATCTCGTCGAGCTTGCGGCCCGCGAGCGCGCGGCGAATGCTCTTGTTCATCCGGCGCGCGGCGAATTCGTCGGTGCCTTCGGCGAGCGTCTTCGTCGCCGTTTCGATCGCGTCGACGTCGTCGCCCGGCACGATCGCACGCAGCGCGGCGACGAGATCTTCGAGCACAGTGCGCTCGTCGGCGTCGAGCAGTTCGCCGTCGGCCGCAAGCGCCGCTTCTGTCGCTTCGACCAGCCGCTGGCCTTCGACCTGCGCCTCGCGCAACGCCCGCGCGCGCATGTCGACTTCCGCCGTCTTGAAGCTGTCTTCGAGCATGCGCGCGACGTCGTCGTCGGCAAGACCGTACGACGGCTTCACGACCACCGAAGCCTCAACGCCCGAATGCTGCTCGCGCGCAAACACGGACAGCAGTCCGTCCGCGTCGACCTGATAGGTGACGCGGATACGCGCCGCGCCCGCCGCCATCGGCGGAATACCGCGCAGTTCGAAACGCGCGAGCGAACGGCAATCGGACACGAGTTCGCGCTCGCCCTGGACGACGTGAATCGCCATTGCCGTCTGGCCGTCCTTGAAGGTCGTGAATTCCTGCGCGCGCGCGACCGGGATGGTCGAGTTGCGCGGGATGATCTTCTCGGCGAGACCGCCCATCGTTTCGACGCCGAGCGACAGCGGAATCACGTCCAGCAGCAGCCAGTCGTCGCCGTCGGCGCCGCGGTTGCCCGCGAGCAGGTCCGCCTGGATCGCCGCGCCGAGCGCGACGACCTGATCCGGGTCGAGATTGGTCAGCGGCGGCTGGCCGAAGAAGTTTTCGACCGCGCGGCGGATCACCGGCATGCGCGTCGCGCCGCCGACGAGCACGACACCGTTGATATCGGCGGCCGTCAGCTTTGCGTCGCGCAGCGCCTTTTTCGTCGGGCCGAGCGTGCGCTGCACGAGCGCCTGTGTGATCGTTTCGAACGACGCTTCGTCGACGGTGACGTCGATCTTTGCGCCGCTTGCGAGCGTTACCTGGACCGAAGCGCTCGGCGCCGACGACAGCGTTTCTTTCGTGACGCGCACGGCGTCGAGCAACAGGCGCACGTCTTCCGGCGTCAGCGACTGGGCGGGAACGTTAGCCTTCTCCAGCACATGACGATACAGCGCGTGATCGAAGTCATCGCCGCCGAGCGCCGAATCACCGCCCGCCGCGAGCACTTCGAAGACGCCCTTCGTGAGCTTCAACACGGACAGATCGAACGTGCCGCCGCCAAGGTCGTACACCGCGTACAAACCTTCCGAGCCGTTATCGAGACCGTACGCAATCGCGGCCGCCGTCGGCTCGTTCAGCAAGCGCAGCACGTTCAGGCCGGCGAGACGCGCGGCGTCCTTGGTCGCCTGGCGCTGCGCTTCGTCGAAATAGGCGGGCACCGTAATCACCGCGCCGACCAGCTCGTCGCCGAGCGTGTCTTCCGCGCGATAGCGCAGCGTCGCGAGAATTTCCGCAGACACCTCGACGGGACTTTTCACGCCGTCGATAGTACGGATCTGCACCATGCCCGGCGCGTCGACGAAATCGTAAGGCGCGTTTTCCGCGTGCTCGACTTCGCTCTTGCCACGCCCCATGAAGCGCTTGACCGAGACGATCGTGTTGCGAGGATCGGTGGCGGCTTCCGCTTTCGCCGTGCGGCCGATGCGCCGGCCGCCCTTCTCCAGATACCGCACGACGGACGGCAGCAGATAGTGGCCTTCGTCGTCGGGCAATACGTCGGGCACGCCGCTGCGCACTGCCGCGACGAGAGAGTTGGTCGTACCCAGGTCGATGCCGACCGCGAGACGCCGTTGATGCGGCGCGGGCGCCATGCCGGGTTCAGAAATTTGCAGTAAAGCCATCTGGAATCTTCTTCGGGGCTTGCTTCGCCCCGGTCCTGATCGTGTTGGTTCGCGTGGTGATCGGGCTAGTTCGTCGGGCCGCGCAAGGCAACCTCAGACGTCGAGCCGCTCTATCTGCGTGCCGATCTCCGCGGCCACGCGCTCGATGAACATCAGTTGTCGCACCGCCTCGCCCGCTGCCTGATTCGAGCCGCTGTCGAGCAACGCAGCCAGCTTCGTGAAGCGCACCTTTTCTTCGTCGCGCAACTCGGCGAGCAGGGAATCGAGCGCATCGACGTTCTTTGCCGCCGACGCATCCTCGATGTTCTCCCGCCATTCCATCTGCTGCATCAGGAACGCGGGCTCCATCGCCGTGTTGTTCTCCGCACCGACATCGATGCCGCGCAACGTCAGCAGATAGCGCGCGCGTTTCAACGGATCGCGCAGCGTCTGGTACGCCTCGTTCGTGCGCGTCGCCCACTGCATCGCGATGCGCTTTTGCGCGTCGCCTGCAGCGGCGAAACGGTCCGGATGCACCTGCGCCTGCACCGTGCGATACGCGTGATCCAATGCGGATGCGTCGAGCGCGAATTGCTCGGGCAGATTGAAGAGTTCGAAGTGACTGTCGTTCAGCGAGGCCATCAGGTTACTTTGTCCATGCGATGCGCGCAGGGCAGCGCCGAAGCGCGCGCCAGGTGCGCGGCGAAATTGAAAAAAGGCGGCACAGGCCGCCTTTTCAGCATGACTCGCGCGCTTACACGCGGAACGATTCGCCGCAGCCGCACTCGTCCTTCACATTCGGGTTGTTGAACCTGAAGCCTTCGTTCAACCCTTCGCGTGCGAAGTCGAGTTCCGTGCCGTCGATATAAGCGAGGCTCTTCGGGTCCACCACGATCTTCACGCCCTTGCATTCGAACACTTCGTCCTCGGGCGCGAGTTCATCGACATACTCGAGCTTATACGCGAGGCCCGAGCAACCCGTCGTGCGCACACCGAGCCGCAGCCCGACACCTTTGCCGCGCCGGATCAGATACTTCTGCACGTGTTGTGCTGCCTTTTCGGTCAACGTAATTGCCATAGCGTTTCTCATTGTGCGGCACACCGTCGCTCCTCACGACCCGTGTCGCGACCCTGCCTGCTTCCCAAATCGTTCCGGCGGGCGCCGATAGCGAGTATCGACGCGTCGCCATGCACTCCTGACGCGCTCGACTGAGTCTTAAGCCGATTGCTCAGCCTTCGCTGCGTCAGCCGTTTCGCCGTGACGATGCTTGTAGTCGGCGACCGCTGCCTTGATCGCGTCTTCCGCGAGGATCGAACAGTGGATCTTCACGGGCGGCAGCGCCAGTTCCTCGGCGATCTGCGTGTTCTTGATCGTGAGCGCCTGATCCAGCGTCTTGCCCTTCACCCATTCCGTAACGAGCGAGCTCGACGCGATGGCCGAACCGCAGCCGTACGTCTTGAACTTTGCGTCTTCGATCACACCGTCCGCGCCCACGCGAATCTGCAGCTTCATCACGTCGCCGCAAGCGGGCGCGCCGACCATGCCGGTGCCAACCGCGTCGTCGTCCTTCGAGAACGAACCGACGTTGCGCGGGTTTTCGTAGTGATCCAGAACCTTTTCGCTATATGCCATTTTGTGACTCCTTGATTCGATTCAACCTGCTGCGTACGTTTATCGAGTGATTCAATGCGCGCTTAGTGCGCGGCCCATTGAATCGTCGAAATATCGATGCCGTCCTTGTGCATTTCCCACAGCGGCGACAGATCGCGCAGCTTCGCAATCTTGCTCTTCAGCAGGTTGATGACGTAATCGACGTCCTGCTCCGTCGTGAAGCGGCCGACCGTGAAGCGGATCGAGCTGTGTGCCAGTTCGTCGTTGCGGCCGAGCGCGCGCAGCACGTACGACGGTTCAAGCGATGCCGACGTACAAGCCGAGCCCGACGACACGGCCACGTCCTTCACCGCCATGATCAGCGACTCGCCTTCGACGAAGTTGAAGCTGATGTTCAGGTTGTGCGGGACACGCTTTTCCATGTCGCCATTCACATACGTTTCTTCGATCTCTTTCAGGCCGCGCAGCAGCTTGTCGCGCAGCGCGCGGACGCGTTCGTTTTCGGTCGCCATTTCTTCACGCGCGATACGGAACGCTTCACCCATGCCGACGATCTGGTGCGTCGCCAGCGTGCCCGAACGCATGCCGCGCTCGTGACCGCCACCGTGCATCTGCGCTTCGATGCGCACGCGCGGCTTACGGCGCACGTACAGCGCGCCGATGCCCTTCGGCCCATATGTCTTGTGCGCCGAGAACGACATCAGGTCCACCTTCAGCTTCTGCAGGTCGATTTCGACCTTGCCGGTAGCCTGCGCCGCGTCGACGTGGAAAATGATGCCCTTCTCACGGCAAATCTCGCCGATCGTCTCGATGTCCTGGACGACACCGATCTCGTTGTTCACGTGCATCACGGAAACGAGGATCGTGTCCGGGCGCAGCGCAGCCTTGAACACGTCGAGGTCGATGAGACCGTCGTCCTTCACATCCAGATACGTGACCTCGTAGCCTTCGCGCTCCAGCTCACGCGTGGTGTCGAGCACAGCCTTGTGCTCGGTCTTCACGGTGATGATGTGCTTGCCCTTGCCCTTGTAGAAGTGCGCGGCGCCCTTGATCGCGAGGTTGTCCGATTCCGTCGCGCCCGACGTCCAGATGATTTCGCGCGGGTCGGCGTTGACGAGCGCCGCGACGTTCTCGCGCGCTTCCTCGACGGCACGTTCCGCGTCCCAGCCATATGCGTGGCTGCGCGATGCCGGGTTGCCGAACTGCTCGCGCAGGTACGGAATCATCTTGTCCACCACGCGCGGATCGACGGGTGTCGTCGCGCTGTAGTCCATGTAAATGGGCAGGTGGGGAATGTCGTTGTTCATCAATCGCTCCGGGGACATCAGTGCTTATGGCTTCATGGTTCTGGCGTTCGCGTCTTTGCGCGCTCTGTCAGCCGGCCATGTTGAAAACGGAATTCGGCCCTTTCGGCACCGCGCGCGGCTCAACGGCGGGCGCTTCGGTACGCCGGTCGCGCAGCACCGCCGTCGAACCTTCGCGCGAGCGCTGTTGGTCGACCAGGTCTTTCAGGGAAACGGAGTCGAGATACTCGACCATCTTCTGGTTCAGCGTCGACCACAGCTCATGCGTCATGCAATGGCCGTCGTGATGCTTCGTGCCCTCGCACGAACCCTTGCCGCCGCATTGGGTGGCATCGAGCGGTTCGTCGACGGCGATGATGATGTCCGCGACCGTCACATCCTCCGGGCGGCGCGCCAGGTTGTAGCCGCCGCCCGGCCCGCGCACGGATTCGACGATCTCGTGACGGCGCAGCTTGCCAAACAGCTGCTCGAGGTAGGACAGGGAGATGTGTTGGCGCTGGCTGATACCCGCAAGCGTCACCGGGCCCTGCTCCTGGCGCAATGCCAGGTCGATCATCGCCGTGACGGCGAAACGGCCTTTCGTGGTGAGTCTCATATGTGGTGGGAACCGCAATTCTCGACAAGTTTGGTCAAGTATAAATACATGACGGATTTAGTCAAGTATCCCTATCTCGATTTGGGTCATTTACTTAACGAAAAACTTGTCTACGGGGTCAATTGGGGCCGCAGCGCCGCGATCAGTCCACGACAGGCGGCTTCGCACTGGTCCAGCACGATTTCGAAGCCCTCGCCGCCGCCGAAGTACGGATCGACGACTTCACGTGCATCAAAACCTGGCGCGCGTTTTTCCGCGCCGCTTGCGTCCGGCGCGTCCGCGTCAGTCGCAAATTCCATCAGCAGACGAATCTTGTCGCGCTGTGCCGCCGGACAGATTTGTCTGAGCGCGGAGACGTTTTTGTCGTCCATCGCAATGATCAGATCGAAGCGCTCGAAATCGACTGCGGTGATCTGACGGCCGCGAAATATCGACAAATCGTAACCGCGATTTTTTGCGGCTCGCTGCGCGCGGTCGTCCGGCGCTTCGCCAATGTGCCAGTCGCCCGTGCCCGCGGAGTCCACGATCACGCGATCCGCAAGCTTCGCGTCGGCCAGCAGGTGCCGCATGACGCCTTCCGCAGTCGGGGAACGGCAAATGTTCCCAAGGCACACGAAGCAGATGGCGACGGTTTTCATCAATGGCTGAGCGGCTCAGCCGCAAGTGTCATATGTGGTGAAACGGTGCCGCGATTATACAAAGCCATGCAAAATCACGCCGGCGGCGCGCCAGCGGCCATGCCGATTACATCGGCTGTGCGGACATGCGCGCCGTTGCGGGCAGCACGTCAGCGGGCATCGCAGCCTCGCCGCCGACGTATCCATAGGAAACCGTACGAGCCAGTTCGGCCGACACGCGCTCGGCAGCAAGCGGCGACTGCGTAGCCGCGCCGTTATACAGATGCAGGTAAGCAATGGCCGCAAGCGGCACAACGATGGCTAATGGCCAATACACCGATATTTTCTTTTTCATGATGTCGTTCTCTATAAGCGGGCCGCAATGCACAGACGCACTTTGCCCAGTCGAAATGGTAGCCGAGGACGCAATCCGGAAAAACCCGCCCCAACGGAACACTGCGTTGCGCTCCGATGAACAGTCAGGATCGTGAAGCGGATTTGCAAAGTGCCGACGACAGTCTTTCGACCGCCGAAAGATATCCTTACAAAAGCACACACAGGTAATAGTCAGCAGGCGGTACAACTAGCTACATGGATAGACACGCACCTCTCGCTTGTCTTAACACTCAAATGAAACGTCTTATTCCTTCTTTCGCTCCTGCTGCCGTTGCACTCTGCGCAGTCGCCGCTCTCAGTGGTTGCGTCGCTTATCCGTACGGCGGCCAGCCGGCGGGCTATGGCTACAACGACGGTTATTACGACGGCTACGGCGCACCCGTCCCCGCCTACGGCTACGCCGAACCGCCCGTGCAATCGAGCCTGTTCCTTGGCTTCGGCGGGGGCGGGTACTCGGGCTCTAACTACGACCGCCGCTATTGGGGAGGACGCGGTTACGACCACGGAAACTACAATCGCGGCGACCGCGGCAACTGGAACGGGAACGGGAACGGCCGGGGCGGCAACGGCAACAATGGCGGCCCGCCGCGCGGTCAGCCACCGCAGGCAGGCAATCCGCCGCCACCGAATCCCGGCGGCAACTCGGGCGGCGGTTACCATGGCAACCGTCAGCCCGTGCAAGCGGGTTCGGGGCAGCAGCAAGGCGGGGGCAATCGCGGCGGACAGGCGTGGAATAACGAGGGCGGCAGACCCCACTGATCGCCGGGACGAAAACAAAGGCCTTCAGTACTGACGCGCAATGAAGAAGAGGCTGCATCGCACATGCGATGCAGCCTCTTTCAGTTTCCAGGCGCGAGGGAGGAGCGCTACCCGATATGGGTCTTGCTCGCGGCGTATAGCTCGCGGAAGGTTCGCCCGACAGGCGCCGGCATTTCGCGCGTGTCGGTCCAGCCCCCGCCAAGCGGCAGCTTCGCGATCGACTTCCGGTTGCCGCCCATTTTCTCGAGAATCCGCACCGCGACCTTCGTGAAGAGCCTGTACGCCGTCGGATGCATCGCCAGATAGCCCCAGACGGCGAGCCCGTAGCGCTCCTGCCACGGCCGCAGATGCCGCTCCACCTGGCGCTCGCGCAGCTTGCGCAGCAAATCCGACAGCGGAATGCCGACCGGGCACACGCTATTGCATTCACCGCATAGCGTCGCGGCCTGCGGCAGATCGAGCGCCTTTTCGATGCCGACATAGCTTGGCGTCAGCACCGAGCCCATCGGCCCCGGATAGACCCAGCCGTACGTGTGCCCGCCGACCTTCTGATACACGGGGCAATGGTTCATGCACGCGCCGCAGCGGATACAGCGCAGCATCTCCTGAAAGTCGCCGCCGATCAGCCCCGTGCGCCCGCCATCGACAAGCACCACGTACATATGCTCCGGCCCATCCTGGTCCCCTGCGCGGCGCGGCCCCGTCAGCACGGAGAAATAGTTTGAAACGTCCTGCCCCGTCGCCGAGCGCGGCAACAGACGCATGGCCGTCGCGAGATCCTCGAGCGTCGGCAGTACCTTTTCGATGCCCGTCACCGCGACATGCACGCGTGGCATCACGGTACACATGCCTTCGTTGCCCTCGTTGGTCACGAGCGCGACCGAGCCTGTCTCCGCGATCACGAAGTTGCCGCCCGTCACGCCCATGTCGGCCGTCATGAAGTGCGGGCGCAGCACCTCGCGCGCCTCACGTGTCATCTCGGGGATTTCGGTCAGACGCGGCTTCTGGTGCGTCTTCGCGAACAGGTCAGCGATCTCTTCCTTGTCCTTGTGGACGACGGGCGCGATGATGTGGCTCGGAGGCTCGTTGTCGTTGATCTGCAGGATGTATTCGCCGAGATCGGTTTCGATCGACTGCACGCCCATCTGTCCAAGCACCTCGTTCAGGCGCATTTCCTCGGACACCATCGACTTTGTCTTGATCACCTTCTTCACGTCGTGCTTGCGCGCGATATCGGCAACGAGCTTCGCTGCGTCTTGCGTCGTCTCGGCGAACAGCACGGTGACGCCGCGCCGCGTCGCCTCGCGCTCGAAGGTCTCGAGCCAGACGTCGAGGTTCTCCAGCGCGCGGTTGCGGCGCTCCTTGAGCGCGGCGCGGGTGGCGGGGAAATCGATCGCCAGCATCGCCGACGCGCGCGCCGACACAAACTTCGTCGACAGCTTGGTCAGGTTTTGCTGAAGGCGCTGGTCGGCGAGCTTCTGGCCCGCGCGCGCCTTGAACTGCATCGTTTGGACTTGCATGACGGCCTTGGGGATCGGTTATAGGTTTGCGCTACCGCTTGCTATCACTTGTCAGGCGAAGAACAACGCTCAACCGCGCTCAGGCGTCGCCCGCCAGAACCTGCGCGATGTGCAGCACGCGCGTCGTCGTATCGCCCGTGCGCCGCAGGCGCCCTTCGATATTCAGCATGCAGCCGAGATCGCCCAGCACGACGGCTTGCGTGCCGCTCGCCTGGATATTGGCGCACTTCTCGTCGACGATCGCCGTCGAGATATCGCCGAACTTCACCGCAAACGTACCGCCGAAGCCGCAGCAATGCTCGCAGTCCTTCATCTCGGTCACGGCCACGCCAGCCTGCGCGAGCAACGCGCGCGGCTGCTGCTTGACGCCCAGTTCGCGCAGCCCGGAACAGGAGTCGTGATACGTCACCGGTCCCTGGAAATTGCCCGGCGTCAGTTCGACTTTGGCGACGGTGGCAAGAAAATCCGTCAGTTCGTAGACCTTGGGGCGGAGCCGCGCGAAGCGTCCCATCAGTTCGGGATCGTCGGCGAAAAGATCGCCGTAATGCGCGCGGATCATCCCGCCGCATGAGCCGGACGGCACGACCACGTAGTCGTATTGCTCGAACTCACGCAGCGTCTTTTCCGCGAGATCGCGCGCGATGCGCCTGTCGCCGGAGTTGTAGGCCGGCTGTCCGCAGCACGTTTGCGCCGGTGGCACGAACACTTCATAGCCCGCCCGCTCGATCAGCTTGATCGCGGAGAAGCCGATTTCGGGGCGCATCAGATCGATCAGGCAGGTGACGAAAAAACCGACTCGCATGAGTGCTCCTCCGGGGAAACGTCCCCGATTATCCGCTGTTTGACGCGTAATACCAACGCGTAACCGCCCCAATGCGCAATGAACCGCCAAATAGTGAGATTGGAGGATCATTTCCAATGGCGTTCGCTTTTTTCACAATACGAGATACAATCAGTTTCCGCTGTTTGACGCGTCAACCGTTTAGCCTTATGAGCGATACGAACCCGGACCCCAAGACGTCGATTCAGGTAATCGAGCGCATGATGCGCCTGCTGGATGCCCTCGCCGCGCATAGCGACCCGGTCAGCCTGAAGGAACTCGCGCAACGCACCGAACTTCACCCGTCCACCGCCCACCGCATCCTGAACGACATGGTGACCTGCCGGCTGGTGGATCGCTCGGACCCGGGCACCTATCGTCTCGGCATGCGGCTGCTGGAACTGGGCAATCTCGTCAAGGCGCGCCTGTCGGTGCGCGACGCCGCGCTGATGCCAATGCGCGAACTGCACCGGCTGACGGGTCAGACCGTCAACCTGTCGGTGCGTCAGGGCGACGAGATCGTCTATATCGAGCGCGCCTATTCAGAACGCTCGGGCATGCAGGTGGTGCGCGCGATTGGCGGCCGCGCGCCGCTGCATCTGACTTCCGTCGGCAAGCTGTTTCTCGCCGCCGACGAATCGACCCGCGTGCGGGCTTACGCGACGCGGACGGGCCTGTCCGGCCACACGCAAAACAGCATCACCGATCTCACCAAGCTGGAACGTGAACTGTCGCACGTGCGTCAGCAGGCATGCGCGCGCGACAATGAAGAACTGGAGCTCGGCGTACGCTGCATCGCAGCCGGCATTTATGACGATACGGGCAAGCTCGTCGCAGGTCTGTCGCTCTCCGCGCCTGCCGACCGTCTGCAGGACTCGTGGCTCGGCCAGTTGAGCAAGACTGCGCTGGTGATTTCCGAATCACTCGGCTATCACCCGCAAGTCCAGCACGCGAGCGCTTCGGCACATACGGTGTGACGCACTCACACGCGTGAATAAAAAAAGCCCCGCAATGCGGGGCTTTTTGTTGGGTAAAACTTTCGCTCAGGTCCCGGCGCCGTTGGCGTCCGCACTCGTGATGCGCTGTTCGCCGCCGTTGTCGAGCCACGTGCGCAGACGCTGCGCATCGGCGAAACGCGAGTACTTGCCCGACGAATCGAGCAGCACCATGATCATCGGACGATCGTGGATCGTTGCCTGCATCACGAGGCACTCGCCGGCTTCGTTGATGAAGCCCGTCTTCTGCAGGCCGATATCCCATGTCGGGTTGCGCACCAGCGCGTTCGTGCTGTTGTACGCAATCGTGCGCTTGCCCGTGTACACCTCGTAGCTGCGATCGGTCGAGAACCTGCGGATCATCGGATACTGATACGCGGCGTTGACCATTTTCACGAGGTCGCGCGCGCTCGATACGTTCTGGCTCGTCAGACCCGTCGGGTTCTCGAAGTGCGTGTCGGTCATGCCGAGCGACTTCGCCTTCGCGTTCATCGCGGCCATGAACGCGGGACGACCGCCCGGGAAGTAACGCGACAGCGCTGCCGCCGCGCGGTTTTCCGACGCCATCAGCGCGATGTGCAGCATGTCTTCACGCGAGAGCACCGAGCCGACGGACAGGCGCGAGCCCGTGTTCTTCTCGTAGTCGCGATCTTCGTCCGTGACTTCGACCTGCTCGGTCATCGCCGCCTTCGAATCGAGCACCACCATCGCCGTCATCAGCTTGGTGATCGACGCGATGGGCACGACGGCGCGCGAGTTCTTGTCGAACAGCGACTCAGACGTGTTCTGGTCGACCACGTACGCGACGCTCGAACGCAGCATCAGCGCGTCAGGCGTTTCGTGCAAGCCGAACGCCGTGCCGACGGACGGCTGACGCGGCTCGAATGCGACGCGTCGCACGACCGAGTGATGGCGGCCGTTCACCGTATAGGAGACGCGGCGCTTCTTCGAAACGGTACGGGGCTGGTCGTCGTCGTCCTTCGCGGCGGCCTTGACGTCCTTGGCGGCCTTCGACGACTTGCTGGAGACTTGCTCGGCGGCGGCCTTCTTCGAAGGCTTCTTGCCGGCTTTCGCGGACTTGGCAGGCGCCGTGGCCGTGGCGGAAGCGGCAAATGCGTCCACCGGCGCGGCAAAAGCCGCTGCGATGACCACCGAGGCAGCCACCGACAGAGCGGTGCTGAGCGCCGCGCCGTGCATCACTTTCAGTGACGAAAACATGTCGGTTTTCATTGGTGTTCTGGTTGGAGCGGCGAGAGAGTTTTCGCCAGTGTAGTAAAACAGTTAAAAATTAGCAATATTAAGCACTTATCGACAGTCCTTAAACCGAGTTGTCAGGCTCGATTGAGAAAAGGCAATAAGTTGCAGATGCACCATCGAAAATACCAATGACGCGCCGGCAAGCCGCCCTCGCCCATGTCGCTGAAAGAGACTCTCACTCGTTCAGCATATCGGCATATTCGAACCAAACTTGATCGGGGGAAGTACGGTCGCGTACGGATAGCAATACGATCCAGCAGCAAGCGTCCAGAGCACGATGCCTGCCACACCGAAGCACACATGCAGGACGCCGCGCCGGCCGACTCTTAAGCGACTACTGCGAAGCAGCAGGCCGCGCATTCGACCGGGATGGCGATTTAACGTTCCGCTACGGTTTTCGGTTTACCTGAGAATTTTACCTTTTTGCTCGGAAATACGCCGTCGGCGTGTTCCAAACCCTTGTCTGGCTTAAGAGATCACTTTTTCCGTCGCACCATATCGGTGCAAACCCTAATGTGCATGCGCTTCACCACAATGTCATAAACGCTACATAACGTGTTGTTTTATTAGTAATTTCTATGCGTTGTGCGTTGCACAAAATAGTCCTTGACATCTATCGGCGTCGTCCTAAAATGGGAACCATTGCTGCGACGCACAATTAACAGCGGACCAGCGATTCCTAATTTGTTCTGCAGTTAACCCAACGCGGTCCGCGCCAGACGGGCCGGTATTCCAGGAGCGTAAAACATGACTCTGCTGACCCCTGAGCAATTCGCCGCAGCACAGAAGGCCAACCTCGAAACGCTGTTCGGCCTGACTTCGAAAGCATTCGAAGGCGTCGAAAAGCTGGTCGAGCTGAACATTCAAGTCGTCAAGTCGACGATCGCTGAAGGCCAGGAAAACGCACAACGCGCGCTGTCGGTGAAGGACGCGCAAGAACTGCTCGCGCTGCAAGCCAGCCTGACGCAGCCGGTGGCAGAGAAGGTTCTGTCGTACGGCCGTCACCTGTACGAAATCGCATCGGCCACGCAAGCTGAATTCGCACGCGTTGCTGAAGCGCAATACGAAGAGCAGAACAAGAAGGTGCAGGCGCTCGTCGAGAACGTCGCGAAGAACGCACCGGCTGGTTCGGAAACGGCTGTCGCCGTGATCAAGTCGGCCATCACGGCCGCGAACACGACGTACGAAACGGTTCACAAGGCAACGAAGCAAGCTGTCGAAATCGCTGAAAGCAACTTCAATGCGGCTGCTACGGCTGCATCGAAGGCCGCTTCGCAAGCTGCTGCTCAAGCTTCGCGCACGGCAGCTTCGGCCAAGAAGGCTGCTGTCTGATAACGATGTAACGGCTTCAACGGATCGGGCTTCACCTGCGCGTTGATGGATGCCCCATCATCTACCGGCGCGCAGCCGCGAGATACACTGTCGAAGTGACTGGCGGTATGAACGGCGCCGCATGGTCGAGACTTCAGTGGCCATGCGGCCAGACGCTCCGATACGTTAAACAGCGTATCGTTTACCCGGTCTAGGCCGGGATTTTTTTTGCCTGCGCGGCGGGCGGTTTGGTCTGGTTTGCTTTGCTTTTCGCTGGCATCCGCGCTTTGCCTTCGCGCTTCAAGCGTCGCCCCTGTGCGGGGCGACGCTTGAACAGCAAACACCGTAACGCGGATGCCAGCGCGCAACCCCAAGCAAACCAAAAAAAACGGCGCACCCCTTCGCCAAAAGAGGCACGCCATCATCATCTGGAAAGCAGCACAACCGCCGCCCCAAAAAATTACTTCTTCTTCTGCGGCGGCAGATCCGTACAAACACCTTCATACAGCTCGGCAGCCATACCAACAGACTCACCAAGCGTCGGATGCGGATGGATAGTCTTGCCGATATCCGTCGCGTCAGCGCCCATCTCAACCGCAAGACACACTTCGCTGATCAGGTCGCCCGCATTCAGCCCGACAATCCCGCCACCAATCACGCGATGCGTCTCCTCATCGAAGATCAGCTTCGTAAAGCCCTCATCACGACCATTCGCGATCGCACGCCCTGAAGCGGCCCACGGGAACACCGCCTTGCCGTACTTGATGCCTTCGGCCTTGCACTGGTCTTCCGTCTTGCCCGCCCATGCCACTTCCGGATCGGTGTAAGCCACCGACGGAATCTGCAGCGCGTCGAAGTACGCCTTCTCGCCATGCGCCGCTTCCGCCGCGACGTGGCCTTCATGCACGGCCTTGTGAGCGAGCATCGGCTGACCGACGACATCGCCGATCGCGAAAATGTGCGGCACGTTAGTCCGCATCTGCTTGTCGACTTCGATGAAGCCGCGATCCGTCACAGCCACGCCCGCCTTGTCCGCACCGATCTTCTTGCCGTTCGGGCTGCGGCCCACGGCAACCAGCACGAGATCGTAGCGTTGCGGCTCGGCGGGCGCCTTCTCGCCTTCGAAGGTCACATAGATGCCATCCGGCTTCGCCTCCGCGCCCGTCGTCTTGGTCTTCAGCATCACGTTGGTGAAACGCTTGCTGTTGAACTTCTCCCAGACCTTCACGAGATCGCGGTCCGCGCCCGCCATCAGACCGTCGAGCATTTCGACCACATCGATCTGCGCGCCGAGCGTCGCGTACACCGTCGCCATTTCGAGGCCGATAATGCCGCCGCCGATCACGAGCATGCGCTTCGGAATCTGCCGCAGTTCCAGCGCGCCCGTCGAATCAACCACGCGCGGATCTTCCGGAATGAACGGCAGCTTCACGGCCTGCGAACCGGCCGCGATGATCGCCTGCTTGAACTTGACGACCTTTTTGCCGCTTTCGCCCTGCACTTCCATGTGATGCGGATCGACGAACGTGCCGACGCCCGTCACGACTTCGACCTTGCGCGCCTTCGCCATGCCCGCGAGACCGCCCGTCAGCTTCTTGACGACACCCGACTTGAAGTCGCGCAGCTTGTCGAGATCGATCTGCGGCTTGCCGAACGAGATGCCGTGCGAGCCGAGCGCAGCCGCTTCGTCGATCACAAGTGCCGTATGCAGCAGCGCCTTCGACGGAATACAACCGACGTTCAAACAAACGCCACCGAGCGTCGCATAGCGTTCGACCAGCACCGTCTTCATGCCAAGGTCAGCCGAACGGAATGCGGCCGAATAACCACCAGGCCCGGCGCCAAGCACGAGCATGTCGCACTCGATATCGGCCGAACCCGAATAGCTGCCAGCTTGCGGCGCGGGTGCCGCTGCAGCAGCGGGTGCGGGAGCAGGCGCAGCTTTCGGAGCGGGCGCAGCCGCCGCGCCCTCGCCTTCGAGCAACAGCAGCACGCTGCCTTCGGAGACGTTATCGCCGACCTTGACCTTCAGTTCCTTGACGATGCCGGCGGCTGGGCTCGGCACGTCCATAGTCGCCTTGTCGGATTCGAGCGTGACGAGCGACTGCTCCTTCTCGACGCGATCGCCGACCTTCACCGCGACCTCGATCACGGGCACATCTTTATAGTCGCCGATATCCGGCACTTTGATTTCCTGCACGCTGCCGCCGCTTGCCGCCGGTGCGGCAGCGGGCGCGGTTGCAGGCGCAGCTTTCTCAGGTTCTTTAGCGGCCTTCGCTTCGCCCGACGTTTCCACGGTGGCGATGACGGTGCCTTGCGAGACCTTGTCGCCCGCCTTCACGCGGACTTCCTTGACCGTGCCGGCGGCTTCGCTCGGCACTTCCATGGAGGCCTTATCGGTTTCGAGCGTCAGCAGCGACTGCTCTTTTTCGATGGTATCGCCCGGCTTGATATTGACTTCGATGACATCGACGTCCTTGAAATCGCCGATGTCCGGCACCTTCACTTCGACGAGACTCATAGTGTCCCCTTCTCTTATTGACCGTGTTGAACGATGAGTCGCAATGAACCTTCGCCTCGAAAAACCCGCAACGCCAAACGCAGACTAAATGCCGTCCGCCAAGGACGCGGCTTTCTTTTGCCTACTTTTCTTTGCAAGACAAAGAAAAGTAGGTGCCGCCCCGCACAGGGGCGACGCGTGAAGCGAGACGACAAAGCAGGTTCAACGACAAGGCATGAGCAACCACAAAAAGCTCACACCTCGCCGCGCGACAACCGCCCAACAATCAAAGAATCACACGCCGGAAATCGGCAAGAATCGACCCAAGATACGCATTGAAGCGCGCCGCTTCAGCCCCGTCGATCACCCGATGGTCATACGACAGCGACATCGGCAGCATGAGACGCGGCACGAACTGCTTGCCGTCCCACACCGGCTTCATCGCGCCACGCGACAACCCAAGAATCGCGACTTCAGGCGCATTGATGATCGGCGTGAAGTTCGTCCCGCCAATCCCGCCCAGCGACGAGATCGAGAAGCAGCCGCCTTGCATCTGGTCGGGCTTGAGCTTGCCTTCGCGCGCGAGCTTCGACAGCTCGGCCATTTCCTTCGCGATGTCGACGAGACCCTTCTTGTCCGCGTCGCGGATCACGGGCACGACGAGACCGTTCGGCGTATCGGCAGCAAAACCCACGTTGTAGTACTGCTTGTACACGAGGTTATCGCCATCGAGGCTCGTATTGAACGTCGGGAACTTCTTCAGCGCCGCGACGACGGCCTTGATCACGAACGCGAGCATCGTGAACTTGACGCCCGACTTCTCGTTTTCCTTGTTCAGCTTGACGCGCAACTCTTCGAGTTCGGTGATATCCGCTTCGTCGTTGTTCGTGACGTGCGGGATCATGACCCAGTTGCGATGCAGGTTCGCGCCGGAGATCTTCTTGATGCGCGACAGCGGCTTCGGATCGATCGGGCCGAACTTCGTGAAGTCGATCTTCGGCCACGGCAGCAGACCAAGCTCGCCGCCACCTGCGCCAGCGGGTGCTGCGGCTGCAGCAGGCGCGCTGCGCTGGCCCGTCATCACGCCCTTGACGAACGCGGTGACGTCATCCTGCGTGATGCGGCCCTTCGGACCCGTGCCTGCCACGCGCGACACGTCGACGCCCAGTTCACGCGCGAACTTGCGCACCGACGGCGACGCATGGCTCACGCGATACGCGCCGCCTTCGCCTGCGGGAATGACAGGCGCCTGCGCGAGCGCGGACGGCTGCGCGGGAGCCGGCGTCGGCGCAGCGGGCGCGTCCGACGGCTTTTCTTCGTGCTTCGCGGCAGCAGGTGCCGGCGCGGGCGCAGCGGCGCCGCCGCTGTCGCCTTCGAGCAGCACGATCAGCGTGCCTTCCGACACGTTGTCGCCGACCTTGACCTTGATTTCCTTGACGATGCCAGCCGCCGGGCTCGGCACGTCCATCGTCGCCTTGTCCGATTCGAGCGTGACGAGCGACTGTTCCTTCTCGACGCGATCGCCAACCTTGACGCCGACTTCGATCACGGGCACATCTTTGTAGTCGCCGATGTCCGGCACCTTGACTTCCTGCACGCCGCCGCCCTTGGCAGCAGGTGCGGGAGCAGGCGCAGGAGCGGGTGCCGGCGCCGCAGCAGGCGCAGCCGCGCCATTGCCTTGCGCGGGCTTCGCGGCAGCCGCGCCGCCAACGCCATCGAGCAGCACGATCAACGTGCCTTCCGACACCGTGTCGCCAAGCTTGACCTTCACTTCCTTGACCGTGCCCGACGCGGGGCTCGGCACATCCATCGTCGCCTTGTCGGATTCCAGCGTGACGAGGGACTGCTCTTTCTCGACGGTATCACCCGCCTTCACCAGCACCTCGATTACAGGGATGTCCTTGTAATCGCCGATGTCCGGCACCTTGACTTCGATCGCTTGGCTCATTGTTTTCTGTCTCCAGGGCCGCGCGCACCTCTCCGCCCGCTTCGGGCGGAGAGGTGCGCATTGGGGCTCGCGGGTCGATGCCTTAGACGGTCATCGGGTTGGGTTTGGACGGATCGAGGTTGTACTTCTTCAGCGCGTCGGCCACGACCTTGCGCTCAATCGTACCCTCATCGGCCAGCGCGCTCAGCGCAGCGACCGTGGTCCAGTAGCGGTCGACTTCGAAGAAGTGACGCAGCTTTTCGCGCGTATCCGAGCGGCCGAAGCCGTCCGTACCCAGCACGACGAAACGTTGCGGCACGAACGCACGAATCTGGTCGACCAGCGCACGCACATAGTCCGTCGATGCGATCACCGGACCCTTCGCGTCCTTCAGCAGCGTCTCGACGTGCGAGAGCTTCTTCTCGCCGAGCGGGTTCAGCAGGTTCTGACGCTGCACTTCGTGACCTTCGCGGGCCAGTTCCGTGAAGCTCGGCACGCTCCACAGATCCGACTCGACGCCCCAGTCGTTCTTCAGCAGGTCGGCGGCGGCGATCACTTCGTTGAAGATCGTGCCCGCGCCCATCAGCTGCACGCGCGGCGCCTTCGCATTGGCCGCGCCCTTGCGGAACGCGTACATGCCCTTGATGATGTCCTTCGCCACGTGCTCGCCCTGCGGGATCGCCGGGTGCTCGTAGTTCTCGTTCATCACCGTGACGTAATAGAACACGTCTTCCTGCTCCTGCACCATGCGGCGCAGACCGTCCTGCATGATGACGGCGAGTTCGTAGCCGAACGTCGGGTCATAGCTGATGCAGTTCGGCACCGATGCCGCCCACAGCAGCGAGTGGCCGTCTTCGTGCTGCAGGCCTTCGCCGTTCAGCGTCGTGCGGCCCGCCGTGCCACCCAGCAGGAAGCCGCGCGAACGCATGTCGCCCGCGGCCCACACCAGATCGCCGATGCGCTGCATGCCGAACATCGAGTAGAAGATGTAGAACGGAATCATGATCTCGCCGTGCGTCGAGTACGACGTCGCCGCTGCGATCCAGTCCGACATGCCGCCTGCTTCGTTGATGCCTTCCTGCAGGATCTGGCCCGTCGTCGATTCCTTGTAGAACATCAGCTGGTCGGAATCTTCCGGCACATACTTCTGCCCGTCCTGATTCCAGATACCGATCTGGCGGAACAGACCTTCCATGCCGAAGGTGCGCGATTCATCCGGCACGATAGGCACGACGCGCTTGCCGATCGCCTTGTCCTTCAACACGATGTTGAGGATACGGACGAACGCCATCGTCGTCGAAATCTCACGGCCTTCGCCCGTGCCCTTGAGCAGCGGTTCGAACGCGTCGAGCCCCGGGACGGGCAGCGATTCCGCCTTCTGGCGGCGCGCCGGCAGATAGCCGCCGAGTTCCTGACGGCGGGCGCGCATGTATTCGAGTTCCTTCGAGCCTTCCTCGAAAGTCAGATACGGCACGTGCGTGATTTCGTCGTCCGAGATGGGCAGACGGAACTGGTCGCGGAACTGCTTGAGCGACTCCACCTGCATCTTCTTCTGCTGGTGGGTGATGTTCATCGCCTGGCCGGCTTCGCCCATGCCATAGCCCTTGATCGTCTTCGCGAGGATCACGGTCGGCTGACCCTTGGACTGCGTCGCTTCCTTGAACGCTGCGTAGATCTTGTGCGGATCGTGGCCGCCGCGGTTCAGGTTCCACACGTCGTCGTCGGACCAGTCGGAGACCAGCGCCTTCAGTTCCGGCGTGTTGAAGAAGTGCTCGCGAACGAACGCGCCCGATTCCGACTTGTACGTCTGATATTCGCCGTCGACGACTTCCATCATCCGGCGCATCAGCGCGCCCGTCTTGTCGCGTGCAAACAGGGCATCCCAGCGGCTGCCCCAGATCACCTTGATGACGTTCCAGCCCGCGCCGCGGAATTCGCTTTCGAGTTCCTGGATGATCTTGCCGTTGCCGCGCACCGGACCGTCCAGGCGCTGCAGGTTGCAGTTGATGACGAACACGAGGTTGTCCAGACGCTCGCGGCCGGCCATGCCGATCGCGCCGAGCGATTCCGGCTCATCCGTTTCGCCGTCGCCGAGGAACGCCCATACCTTGCGGCCGTCGGTCTTCGCGATGCCGCGCGCCTGCAGGTACTTCATGAAGCGCGCCTGATAAATCGCCATGATCGGGCCGAGACCCATCGACACCGTCGGGAATTGCCAGAAGTCCGGCATCAGCCACGGGTGCGGATACGACGAGATGCCCTCGCCGCCCACTTCCTGGCGGAAGTTGTCGAGTTGCTTGTCGGTCAGGCGGCCGAGCAGGAACGCGCGCGAGTAGACGCCCGGCGACGAGTGACCCTGCACGAACACGAGGTCGCCGCCATGCTCTTTCGACGGCGCATGCCAGAAGTGGTTGAAGCCGACGTCATATAGCGTCGCCGCCGATGCGAACGATGCGATGTGGCCGCCGACGTTGGTTTCCTTGCCGGCGCGCAGCACCATCGCCATCGCGTTCCAGCGCGTGTACGAACGGATGCGGTGCTCGACGTCCTGGTCGCCAGGAATCTTCGCCTGATTCGCGACAGGGATCGTGTTGATGTACGGGGTGTTAGCGGAGAAAGGCAGATGCTCGCCATGCACGCGGGCAAATTCGATCTGCTTTTCGATGAGGTAGTGAGCGCGGTCGGGTCCAACAGCAGAAATCACGCCATCTAGCGCTTCGAGCCATTCGGCTGTTTCTTGCGGATCGTGGTCGTCTTTGGCGTTGGCGACGTATTTCAGGACTTCGTCAGGTACAGCGGACATGCTCGTCTCCTGGATATGGGAACGCTCTGTGAACAGGCGACGCGGACAAACGTCGAGGACGCACATCGGCCGCGGCAGCTTCCGGCCGATTGTAATAAGGCCCACAACGCCTGCGCAAGGAAATTTTCAGATTACGAGAGAGTTTCTCATAATGCGGAAAATTGTTGCGACGCACCCTGGTTTGACTGCCCATCAGCAAGTACGTCGGCTAGTTTGCGCCGAATTGCGTGACTTTCACCTCTTTTTTGCGTCATTTGCATGTCAGGCGCTGCGCTACAATGCCAGCCATGTTGACCGATCGGCTTTTCGCACGCTCGGCGCGCTCTGCCGGAACGTCGGCGGATTCGTCGCCGTCCCGCTGGCACCACGGACCGTGGTGGTCGAATTCCTATTTGCTGACGCCGCTGCTGTCCATCCTCGTGTTCCTCGTGGTCATGAGCCTGATCCTGTGGAGCCTGAACCGGCGCGAGCAGCAGCAGCAGGAAGACACGCTCTACCGCAACGTCGCGTGGGCGCAGCAGCAGATCCGCCTGTCCATGACGGGCGCGCAGGAACAGCTCCAGGCGCTCGCGCGCGATCTAGTTTCCGGCCGCGCCGACCCGCATTCTTTCCAGGTGTCGACGGCCGACATCATGCAGGGGCATCCCGAGATCCTCTACATGAACTGGTACACCAGCGCGCAGCAGCCGCGCTGGCCGAACAACGCGCTGCCCGTGCTGGGCCAGCGTCTCGCCAAGCCCAACGACCAGCAGATGGACGAGGCCGTCAAGGCCGCCTTCACGGAAGCGAAGAACACGCGCCGCCAGGTCTACTCGCCGCTGATGTATGACGACGTCGGCAACGGCTATATCACGCTGCAAACCCCCGTTTATCGCGACCGCGACTTTCTCGGCACGGTCGCGGCCGTGTTCTCTGTCGAAGGGATACTGAAGCGCGACATCCCGCCCGAGCTGTCGGCAAAGTACAAGATCTCGATCATCGACATCAACAACCGCGAGCTCGCCACCACGTCGACACGCCCGCGCCTGCCGCGCGACGCGTACTACGACTTGCCGCTCGATCCGCCCGGCCAGGGCGTGTCGGTGCGCGTGTACGCGTACCCGCAGATGACCAACTTCACGAACAACACGCTCGTGTGGCTGGTCGCAGGTCTGTCGTGTTTCGTGCTGTGGAGCTTGTGGAGCCTGTGGAAGCACACGCGCCAACGCTTCGAGGCGCAGCAGGCACTCTATGCCGAGGCGTTCTTCCGCCGCGCGATGGAAAACTCCGTGCTGATCGGCATGCGCGTGCTCGACATGCACGGCCGCATCACGCACGTGAACCCCGCGTTCTGCCGGATGACGGGCTGGGATGAAAGCGATCTCGTCAGCAAGAATGCGCCGTTCCCTTACTGGCCGCGCGATTCGTATCCGGAGATGCAGCGCCAGCTCGACATGACCTTGCGCGGCAAGGCGCCCTCTTCCGGGTTCGAACTGCGCGTGCGCCGCAAGGACGGCTCGCTGTTCCACGCGCGTCTCTATGTGTCGCCGCTGATCGACAGCTCGGGACGGCAGACGGGCTGGATGTCGTCGATGACGGACATCACCGAACCGAAACGCGCGCGCGAAGAACTCGCCGCCGCGCACGAGCGCTTCACGACCGTGCTCGAAAGCCTCGACGCCGCCGTGTCCGTGCTCGCCGCCGACGAAGCCGAACTGCTGTTCGCGAACCGTTATTACCGGCACCTGTTCGGCATCCGCCCGGACGGCCACCTCGAACTGGCGGGTGGTGGCGGCTTCGACAATTCGGCGGCCTCGTCCGATTCGATCGACATGGTCGACGCCTTCGCCGGCCTGCCCGCCGCGGCGCTCACGGAAGGCTCCGCCGACGCGCAGGAAGTCTACGTGCAGGGCATCCAGAAATGGTTCGAAGTGCGCCGCCAGTACATTCAGTGGGTTGACGGCCATCTCGCGCAGATGCAGATCGCGACCGACATCACCACGCGCAAGCAGGCGCAGGAACTCGCGCGCCAGCAGGACGAGAAACTCCAGCACACCAGCCGCCTGATGACGATGGGCGAAATGGCCTCGTCGCTCGCCCACGAATTAAACCAGCCTCTCGCGGCCATCAATAACTATTGCTCTGGAGCCGTAGCGCTGGTTAAATCTGGTCGGACAACTCCCGACAACCTGTTACCAGTTCTCGAAAAGACGGCGCAACAGGCTGTGCGGGCCGGCATGATCATCAAGCGGATCCGCGAATTCGTGAAACGCAGCGAACCGAAACGCCAGGCCACCCGCGTCGCCGACATCGTCGCCGATGCCGTTGGCCTTGCCGAGATCGAAGTACGCAAGCGCCGCATCCGCATCGTGACGGACATGCGCCAGCGTCTGCCCGTCATCTACGTCGATCCGGTGCTGATCGAGCAGGTGCTCGTGAACCTGCTGAAGAACGCGGCGGAAGCGATGTACGACGCGCGGCCCAATGCCGTCGATCCCGTCATTCGCCTCGTCGTCAAGCTCGATTCCGGCTTCGTATGCCTCAGTGTCGTCGACCAGGGTCCAGGCGTCGACGAAGCCACGGCCGAACGTCTCTTCGAACCGTTTTACAGCACCAAGTCCGATGGCATGGGCATGGGGCTGAACATTTGCCGTTCGATCATCGAATCGCATCGCGGACGCCTGTGGGTGGTCAACAACGTCGAATCCGACGGCCACGTCACGGGCGCCACTTTCCATTGCAGTCTGCCTATTGGAGAGCCTGACGGCCCGAGCAACGGCGGGTCAGAGGCGCCGACACCACAAACCGTTACGGGAGAGCTATGAACACCCCAGTTACCACACAGGAAACCGTGTTTGTCGTCGACGACGATGAAGCGGTGCGAGATTCGCTGCGCTGGCTGCTGGAGGCGAACGGTTACCGCGTTCAGTGCTTCTCCAGCGCCGAGCAGTTCATCGACGCATGGCAGCCACATCAGCATCCCGGCCAGATCGCGTGCCTGATTCTCGACGTGCGGATGTCGGGCATGAGCGGGCTCGAACTGCAGGAACGCCTGATCGCCGACAACACGCTGCTCCCGATCATCTTCGTGACGGGTCACGGCGACGTGCCGATGGCCGTCTCGACGATGAAGAAAGGCGCGATGGACTTCATCGAAAAACCGTTCGACGAAGCCGAGCTGCGCAAGCTGGTCGAGCGCATGCTCGACAAGGCCCGCAGCGAAAGCAGCAGCGTGCAGCAGCAGCGCGCCGCCGCCGAGCGTCTCGGCAAGCTCACGGCGCGCGAGCATCAGGTGCTCGAGCGCATCATCGCGGGCCGCCTGAACAAGCAGATCGCCGACGACCTCGGCATCAGCATCAAGACGGTCGAAGCGCACCGCGCGAACATCATGGAAAAGCTCAACGTGAATACGGTCGCCGATCTGCTGCGTCTCGCGTTGTCTAACAAGCCTCAACAGGCGCAGTAATACCGCAGTAGTACGCGTCGCGGTTGTCATCGCACGATGGCCGCGATCTTTGCCTGCGCTTCGTTGCGCAGGCGCATGAAGCAACGTTGACGCCCACCGGGGCCGTCGCACGGCGCTGTTTCTAGCGCCGGATTTCCCCTCCTCTTCCGCACGATTCTTCGTCGCGCGCATCGCTCCCATTTCATTAGCGATCCCAACAGATTCGCATTGCGTTCGATCAGGCCGTCTCGCATCGCGAGTGCGCCCGGTTCGAGCGTCCGCGTTCGAGTTTGATATCGCGCATTGACAGTCGCGGCTCCGCTTTCTAATTTACATACCAGATCAACCGAAAAAGCGACCCATGCCCGAAACGTGCAGTGCGGGCGCGACGCGTGCATCGCTGGCCACGATGCGCGTCGCATGCAAAGCCCTCGCCGCGGACATTTCCGCAGGCCTCAGATTGCCCTTGCGCGCCCCGTCCACTTCCATTATCAGTCGCCCTACACCGTCGTCCGCTTGTCGCTCCATTGCCACAAGACCGCGTGGCGGCACGCCGGCCTCACCCGGCAGCCGTTGCGCTCACAACGCAGCAAGGAGGTTCTCATCGTGAAAGGTTACGGACCCTACAGGCCGCGCGCGTGGCTCGTCTGCGCGGCGCTGGCAGGCATGCCGCTCGCCGCGGGCTTCGTCGCGCCCACTGTCGCCGTCGCGCAAACGCCCGCGAAAGTCTCGAACCAGCAACTCGATTCGCTGACAGCGCCCATCGCGCTCTACCCCGATGCGCTGCTCGCGCAGGTGCTGATGGCGTCGACGTTCCCGCAGGACGTGACGGCGGCCGCCGCGTGGTCGAAGGCGAACTCGCAGTACAAGGGCGACGACGCCGTGAAGGCCGTCGCATCGGAACCGTGGGACCCGAGCGTGCAATCGCTGGTCGCGTTTCCGCAGGTGCTCGCGACGATGGACTCGAAGCCCGACTGGGTCACGCAGATCGGCAACGCGTTCCTCGCGCAGCCGAACGATGTGATGGACTCGGTGCAGCGCTTGCGCAAGCAGGCACAGTCGTCAGGCAATCTGAAATCGAGCGAGCAGCAAAAGGTGATCGTCGAGCAGAGCACGATCCAGATCGTGCCCGCCAATCCGCAGGTGGTCTACGTGCCGACCTATAACCCGACCGTCGTCTACGGCACGTGGCCCTACCCGGCCTATCCGCCCGTCTATATGCCGCCGCCTCCCGGCTACGCGATCGCGTCGGGCTTCATGACAGGGCTGGCGTTCGGCGCGGGTGTGGCCGTCGCCAATTCGCTATGGGGCGGGTTCAACTGGAACAATCATGACGTCAACATCAACGTCAACCGCTACAACAACATCAACGTCAACAACCGGATCAACTCGAATACGTCCACCGCAAACTGGAACCGCAACGAGAGCATCAATCGCAATAACGCTAACTTCAACCGCAATAACGCGAACTTCAATCGCAACAACGCCAATCTGAACAACAGCAACCTCGCTGCGCAGCGCGACCAGTTTCGCGGGCGCGACGCGTCGCGTGCGCAGGCGGAGCAGACGCTGCAGAACCGCACTGGCCAGAACCTGAGCGGCAACGCGAGCCAGCGGGTGCAGAACATCCATCAGGGCGGCGCCAATGCGGGCAATGTCCGCAATAGCGCGCAAAACCTGAACCGCGACAACGCATTGCGCGGCTCGGGCGACGCCGCAGGTTCGCGGCAGGAGTTGCAGCGCGGTCAGGCGAGCCGCCAGTCGCTGGCGAACAACGGCGGCGCGAACAACCGGCTCGGCTCGGGCGGCGGCGGACAGCAGTTCAATGGCGGGCAGGCGGGAGGCGGCCGCGCCGGCGGTGGAGGTGGCGGCGGTGGAGGCTTCCAGCATGGCGGCGGAGGCGGAGGCGGCGGAGGTTTCCAGCATGGCGGCGGGGGCGGAGGCGGTGGAGGCTTCCAGCGTGGCGGCGGTGGCGGTGGATTCCATCGCCGCTAGACGAACGATCGACAGCAACCATCTTGGATCGGACCAGAACCGGCCGCTCGCGCGCCAGCTCTGGTCGACAGGAGTCAGTCATGACCGGCAAATCAATCCGCGTATCAACCCGTCATTCGATTCGCGCAGCCATCGGCAGCACCCGCAGCATGCCGCGCGCCTCGCATCTGGTGGGCCGGTTCGCGTCGCACCCAGCGCTTTCACACGCGCTCGCCGCGCTCGCCGCCGTGGCGATGTTCGCGGCGGCGCAGCCCGCCGCCGCGCAGGCCGTCTACCCGACGCCCGACGACGCCGCCAGTGCGTTCGCGAACGCGCTCGCGACCAGCGATCACCCCGCGATGGAAAAGGTGCTCGGCAAAAACTACGGGCGCTACATCCCGACCACCAATATCGGCGAGGACGACATCTACGCGTTCCTCGGGCAATGGGCGAAAGGCCATCGGATCGTCGACGACCCGGCGCCCCACGCGGGCCGCAAGAGCGTGCATCTCGCCGTCGGCGACGACGGCTGGACGCTGCCCATTCCCATCGTGCAGACGGCGCGCGGCTGGCAGTTCAACACGCCCGCCGCCACGGATGAAATGCTCACGCGCCGCATTGGCCGCAACGAACGCGCGGCGGTTCTGACGTCGCTTGCGTATGTCGACGCGCAAAACGACTACCGCAAGCAGATGCAGCACTACGCGCAGAAGTTCATCAGCTCGCCCGGCAAGCAGGACGGTCTGTACTGGCCGACGACAGCCGGCCAGCCGGAAAGCCCGCTTGGGCCGCTCGCCGCGACGATGCCGCATCAGATTGCGCCGGGCGAGGCGTACTACGGTTATCACTACCGCATTCTCACGTCGCAAGGCGCGAAAGCCGACGGCGGCGCGCAGAACTACGTGCAGGACGGCGTGCTGTCGAAGGGCTTCGGCCTGGTCGCGTGGCCGGCCGAATACGGCAAGACGGGTGTGATGAGCTTTATCGTCAACCAGAACGGCCAGGTCTACGAGAAGAATCTCGGGCCGCAGACGCCGCGTGTCGCATCCACGATCACGACCTTCAATCCCGACTCCTCCTGGCAAGCGACGCAGCCTTGAGCGCGCGCTGAACCTGCGCTGAGTGGTTTGCGGCGGCGTCCGTCACCTCGGCGGCGCCGCCGTTGCCGGGTTTCGTTCGGCATCACCCTTGGTCATCAGTTGCGTTGCCTCAACGGTATAATGTCGAACTTCGCTGCGGCGCGGTTTTCGCGCCGTGCGCTTTCCGGCATGCGACCCGTTCCAGCCTTCGAGCGCCATCCGTGCGATTCGCGGTGTCCGCCTTGAGCGAGCGCCGCGAGCGCATGCGCAGCAGCACGACGCGCGGCATGCGCGGCAACGTGATCACACGCCCCGCGCCTGCCTGCCCCGCCCGCATTCCGAAACGCCCATTCTCGACCGACCATGACAGCCAAACTGATCGACGGCACCGCCCTTTCCAAGACCTTGCGCGCCGACGTCGCCACGCGCGCCGCCGCCCTCACCGCCCGTGGACACCAGCCGGGTCTCGCCGTCGTGCTCGTCGGCGACAATCCGGCGAGCGAAGTCTATGTCCGCAACAAGGTGAAAGCGTGCGAGGACAACGGCCTGTTCTCGTCGTATGACCGCTATCCCGCGACGATGACGGAAGCCGATCTGCTTGCGCGCATCGACGCGCTCAACCGCGATCCGAAAATCCACGGCATTCTCGTGCAGCTGCCGCTGCCGAAGCACATCGACAGCCACAAGGTGATCGAGGCGATCGCCCCCGAGAAAGATGTGGACGGCTTTCACGTCGCGAACGCCGGCGCGCTGATGACGGGCAAGCCGCTGTTCCGCCCATGCACACCGTATGGCGTGATGAAGATGTTCGAGGCGTACGGCATCGAGCTGAAGGGCGCGAATGCCGTCGTGATCGGCCGCTCGAATATCGTCGGCAAGCCGATGGCGCTGCTGCTGCTCGAAGCGAACGCGACGGTCACGATCTGCCACAGCAAGACGCGCAACATCACCGCGTTCACGCGCGACGCGGATGTTGTCGTGGTCGCGACAGGCCTGCGCAACACGCTGACGGCCGACATGGTGAAGCCGGGCGCAACGGTGATCGACGTCGGCATGAATCGCGACGAGAACGGCAAGCTGTGCGGCGACGTCGACTTCGCGAACGTCAAGGAAGTGGCCGGCCATATCACGCCCGTGCCGGGCGGCGTCGGCCCGATGACGATCACGATGCTGCTCGTCAATACGATCGAAGCGGCAGAGCGCGCCGCAGGCAACGCCTGAGCAATCGACTCGACGCGCTTCAGGGCGCGTCATCAACGGCCGCCCGGCTTGTCACGACGAACCGGGCGCGCGTCATCCGCAGATCGCGGACGGACCAAGGATCATCCAGTCATCAAAGCGGCGGCCAGCGGACCGCGAGGTCGGCCGCGCGCATCGGTGCTGCTTCGGGCGCGTTCCTGCGTTCTTGCTGACGCGCTTCAATGCGCGCGATGCGCCCGCGACACCAGCTCATCACCGGCCGCTCGACCCAGCGCGACGAGAACGCCGCCAGCGCAAAAATGAACGGCGCGCTGACGACGATCGATAGCATCGGCGGCATGCGCGGCGCGAGCGCCGCTACGCATTGCTGAACCATAAAGCCGTAGAGATACATCGCGTACGAGTAGTCGTGACGGGGCACCCAGCCACGCAGCATCGGCGTCACGCTCATCCACAGCAGCCCGTAGACGAACGCGATATAGAACAGCGCCTGCGCGCCCGCCGTGTCGCGAAACACGAGAAACACCAGCAGCAGACCGCACGCGGTCAGACCGCTGAGGTTGATGCGCTCGCGCCATCCGTACAGCAGCATGCCGAGAAAGAAAAACGGCTCGGGGAAGAACGCATAACCGCCCGCGTTGCCCGAGAAATCGCGCCAGCCGATCTGCAGATCGGGCAGACGCACACGCACCGTAAACACGGCCGCCGCGATCAATACGGCGATCACGCTGCGCCAGCGCGTCGACAGCAAGCCGAACATGCCCATGAACAACACGAGCACATAGCAATACACCTGCAGCGGCAGCGTCCACAACGGCGCGCAGATGTCGCGCACGAAACGGTTGTGCTCGAACACACCCGGCAATGTCCAGCCGCGCTTCATCACGAGCGTCGAGAAATAGTCGAGGTTTCGCCATGTGGCGCCCGACGTGAAATAGTCGTGCAGCGCGAGCGTCGTGAAAATCGGCCCGACGACGAAGATCGCCACCAGCGACGCGCCGACCACGGCGGGCAGCAAACGCGCGAGCCGCTGCGCGACGAAGCGCGGCACCGAGCGCTGCCGCTCGAAGCTCGCGCTCACCAGCAGCCCGCTCATCAGAAAGAACGCATACACGCCGAGATAGCCCGCGCCGCCGAAACCGAGCGCCGCCGTGATGCCATCGCCGGCATCCGTCTGCTGGATGACGAACGCATTGCAATAGACGACAGCACACGCGGCGATCAACCGCACGAGATCGAAGTTGTTCGCGTCGCGCGCAAGTGCGCCCGACAGTGTCTGGGGATGCGGAGTCATCGCGAGGACCACCTGATGCTGGCGGGCCGGCACGCGGGCGTGAACGGCCACCGAAGGAAACGGAAACCGCGCGCATGCCGTCTGCGTGCGGACGTCTCAACGATGCGCGAGAACGCGCGCCGCGACCGTGCGCTTGCCCACCCTCTCGTTCTGGTACAAATACGTCTGAGCCCGCTACCACTGCGCGTGAGCGGCAGTTCTGATAATTTGTGCTGCAACCGGCTGGAGATTGGCTGATATCAGCTGAAATCAGTTGGAAACGGCGAACGGCGCCCCAATATGGTTCTTGTAAGGCGCCGGGCGACCCGCGCGCACGCGTCGCGTGTTGCGCGCGTCATGCGCGCCGCTTACGTTTCAGGCCCGGAAGCGCATCATCCGGGCGTTCATTTACCGCGTCAGACAGGAAGCATCATGTCCACTTCTCAATCGACATCCGACAATCCGCTCCTCGATTTCTCCGATCTGCCGCGCTTTGGCGAGATCCGCCCCGAACATGTGACGCCTGCCCTCGATGTGCTGCTCGCGAATGCGAGCGCCGCTGTCGACCGCGCGGCCGAGCCGTCGACGCCGGCCTCGTGGGCCGACGTCGTCGAACCCGTCGAACGCGCGACGGAGCCGCTGTCGCGCGCCTGGGGTGTGATCGGCCACCTGAACGCCGTCGCCGATACGCCCGAGCTGCGCGCCGTGTATGGCGAGAACCTGCCGCGCGTCACCGAGTTCTGGTCGAGCGTTGGACAGAATCTGGCGCTGTACGAGAAGTACAAGACCATTGCCGCCGCCGATGATTTCGAATCACTGACGGGCGAACGCAAGAAGATTCTGAACAACTCGCTGCGTGACTTCAGACTGTCGGGCGCCGAACTGCCTGAAGATCAGAAGCCGCGTTTCGCGGAATTGCAGGAACGCCAGGCCGCGCTGTCGAAAGCATTCTCGGATCATGTGCTCGACGCAACGAATGCGTATGCGTTCATCGCCGAAAGCAAGGACGAACTGGCGGGCTTGCCCGAAGACGTGATCGAAGGCGCGCGCGAAGCGGCCGAGCGCGAGGGCAAGAGCGGCTGGAAGTTCACGCTGCATTTCCCGTCGTACTTCCCCGTCATGCAGTATTCGGAGAACCGCGCGATGCGCGAGACGATGTATCGCGCCTATGTCACGCGTGCGTCGGAACTCGGGCCGCAATACGGCAAGGGCAATACCGACTGGGACAACACGGGAATCGTCGCTGACGCGCTGAAGCTGCGCGAAGAAGAAGCGCACATGCTCGGATTCAAGAACTTCGCCGAGGTGTCGCTCGCGCCGAAGATGGCCGAGTCGCCGGAACAGGTGATGGCGTTCCTCGAAGACCTCGCGACGCGCGCGCGTCCGCACGCCGAGCACGACTGGAAGGAACTGCGCGAGTTCGCTGCGAGCGAACTGGGTCTCGCCGAACTCCAGCCGTGGGATGTCGCGTTTGCTGCCGAACGCCTGCGTGAGAAGCGCTATTCGTTCTCCGAGAACGAAGTGAAGCAGTATTTCCCGGAAGACACGGTGCTCAAGGGCCTGTTCAAGGTCACGGAGACGCTGTTCGGCGTGAAGATCCGCCGGGACGAAGCCGCGACGTGGCACCCGGACGTGCGCTTCTTCCGCGTCGAGAATCAGGACGGCGGCCTCGTTGCGCAGTTCTATCTCGACCTGTACGCACGCGAGGGCAAGCGCGGCGGCGCGTGGATGGACGACGCCCGCTCGCGCCGCAAGCCCGTCAACGGCGCGGTGCAGACGCCCGTCGCGTATCTGACGTGCAACTTCTCGGCGCCCGTCGGCGGCAAGCCCGCGTGCTTCACGCACGATGAAGTGATCACGCTGTTCCACGAGTTCGGTCACGGCCTGCATCACATGCTGACGCGCGTCGATGAGCTTGGCGTGTCGGGTATCAACGGTGTCGAATGGGATGCCGTCGAACTGCCGTCGCAGTTCATGGAAAACTTCTGCTGGGAGTGGGACGTGCTGAGCGACATGACGTCGCACGTCGATACGGCCAAGCCGCTGCCGCGCGACCTGTTCGACAAGATGCTCGCCGCGAAGAATTTCCAGAGCGGTCTGGGCACGCTGCGGCAGATCGTGTTCTCGATGTTCGACATGAAGCTGCACGTCGACTTCGACACGTCGGGAGCAAAGAGCGCGAATGACCTGGCGCGTGAGATCAACGAACGCTTCCACGTGATTCCGCAAGCGTCGTTCTCGCGCTGGCCGAATACGTTCAGCCACATTTTCGCGGGCGGCTACGCGGCGGGCTACTACAGCTACAAGTGGGCCGAAGTGTTGTCTGCCGATGCTTACGCCGCGTTCGAAGAAGCCGCGCAAGCGGGCAAAGGCAGCGTGCTCGATGCGGCAACGGGTACGCGCTACCGCAAGGAGATTCTCGAAGTGGGCGGCAGCCGTCCCGCGATGGAATCGTTCAAGGCGTTCCGCGGCCGCGAGCCGAATATTGACGCGCTGTTGCGGCATAACGGCATGGCGCCGGATGCGGTGCCGGGTGCGGTGCATTGAGTGGTTTTGATGCGGCGGAGCGCGGGTTTGTATGGCATTTGGTTTGCCGCTCCGCGGTGTATGCAGAGTTAACTTAAAGGGCGGGTTCGGGTTGCCGGGCCCGCTTTTTTTGTGGCTCTTTCGATGGCATCCGCGATTTGTTAGCGCGCTTCACGCGTCGCGGTTCGGTGTGTTTGCATTTGCGGTGGCATCCGCGATTCGTTAGCGTGCTTCAGGCGTCGCCGTTCGGTGTGGCTGCCTTTGCGGTGGCATCCGCGATTCGTTAGCGTGCTTCAGGCGTCGCCCCTGTGCGGGGCGGCACCTACTTTTCTTTGCCGCCGCAAAGAAAAGTAGGCAAAAGAAAGCGGCTCACACCGCCAACATTTCTTCCCGCCTGAGGGACCCCAACCGGTCCCTTACTTCTCGCGGCAACTTCTCGATTCAAGACCGTTGCCAGCGCTCTTGCTGTGCGCATCACCCGCTTCGCGCGCCCGCGTTTCAGCATGCCTTGCCAGATAGTCCACCGCCACCCAGGTGGCAAACTGTGTGTAGGCCCTTGTGCTCCACACGCCACACTTCGGACCGGTAGCGCACGCGCCACCCTGTAAGAGCGCCAGGCTATACGTCACGACAACCTACACACAGTTTGCCACCTGGGCGGCACATACCATTCGCTGCCGCTAGCACGTGTGCGGGTATTTGAAGTGGGTGAGGCGTTCATTCGAAGCGTTGGCAACGAGCGCCGACCAGGGCACTGTCATGTGAAGCGTGGGGACGTTGGGGGCCCGTGGGTAAGAACACGGGCTGGCGGTGTTAGCCGCTTTCTTTTGCCTACTTTTCTTTGCGGCGGCAAAGAAAAGTAGGTGCCGCCCCGCACAGGGGCGACGCGTGAACAGCAAACACCGTAGCGCGGATGCCAGCGCAATCACCAGCAAACCAAACCGCATGTGCAACAACCACCGTAACCCGGATGCCAGCGCAAACGCAAGAAAACCAAATCCTCCCTGAACCCCATTCACCCGCGATGCAGCTTGAAGTCCACTTCCGTAGGCCGCCCGTCCAGCGACAACACCGCGCGTGCCGCCGGAGCGCGGCTCACCACTTTCCCTCGGCTCACAACCACCAGCCGCGCCGCGCGCAACCGTATCGCTTCAACAGCATCACGCGCGTCGAGCACGACGAGATTCGCATCGCATCCCGGCTCAATCCCATAACGTTCGAGCCCAAGAATTCGCGCCGCGTTCACCGTAACGGCATCAAAGCACGCATGCATCGCATCGACACCCGTCATCTGCGCGACATGCAGACCCATGTGCGCAACTTCGAGCATGTCGCCGGAGCCGAGGCTATACCACGGGTCCATCACGCAATCGTGACCAAACGCGACGTTGATGCCGGCCGCGAGCATCTCCGGCACGCGTGTCATGCCGCGCCGCTTCGGGTAGGTATCTGAACGCCCTTGCAGCGTGATGTTGATCAGCGGATTCGCGATGGCCGCCACACCTGACTCACGCATCAGCGGCAGCAGCTTGCTGACATAGTAGTTGTCCATCGAATGCATCGACGTCAGATGCGAGCCCGTCACGCGGCCATGCAGCCCGAGCCGATGCGTCTGCGCCGCAAGCGTTTCGATGTGCCGCGACAGCGGATCGTCCGATTCGTCGCAATGCATGTCGACACGCAAGCCTTTCTCTGCCGCGAACTCGCATAGCAGACGCACGGACTCTGCGCCGTCCGCCATCGTCCGTTCGAAATGCGGAATGCCGCCGACCACATCGACACCCATCGCAATCGCGCGCTTGAGGTTGTCGAACGCACCCGCACTGCGCAGCAGCCCGTCTTGCGGAAACGCGACCAGTTGCAGGTCCATATAAGGCGCGACGCGGCGCTTCACTTCGAGCAGTGCTTCGACAGCCAGCAGGCGCTCGTCGCACACATCGACATGCGTGCGGATGGCGAGCAGACCACGCGCGACAGCCCAGTCGCAATACTGCAGCGCGCGCTCGACGAGCGCTTCCTGCGTCAGATGCGGCTTCAGCTCGCCCCACAGCGCGATGCCTTCGAGCAAGGTGCCCGACGCGTTCACGCGCGGCAAGCCATACGACAGCGTCGCGTCCATGTGGAAATGCGCGTCGATGAATGGCGGCGTGACGAGCGCGCCTTGTGCATCGATCTCTTCACGTGTACTGGCAGCCAGGTTCGGCTCGACGGCGACGATGCGCCCGCCTTCGATGCCTATATCGACGGGGCCATTCTGTTTCGTGGCACTGCGTGGCAACACGGCATTGCGGATAATCAGATCCATGGGCGGCTCCTTTGCATGACTACGATTCTATCGGCGGAAGGAATGCGTGGGGAGCATCCTGATGGCATAGGACAAAAGACCGTACCGTACTGGCTGGCCGTGCGCGATCCGTACCGCTCGCCGCTACAACCCGCAGCCTATACTCAACCGCATCGGCATCACAGACACGGAAGCGGAATGAAAACGATAGGCGTGATCGGCGGGATGAGTTGGGAATCCTCGGCCGAGTATTACCGGCTGCTGAACCGCTATGCGAAGGCGCGTCTCGGCGGCCATCACAATGCGCGCAGCCTGATGGTGACCGTCGACTTCGCGCCCGTCGAAGCCAACCAGCGCGCGGGCGACTGGCACGCGCTCGGCGTGCAGATGGCGGATGCCGCGCGACAACTGGAGCGCGGTGGCGCCGACATCGTGCTGCTCGCGACGAACACCATGCATCGCGTGCATGAAGCCATTGAAGCGTCGATCGCGGTGCCCTTTCTGCATATCGCCGATCCAACGGGCGAAGCGCTGCGCGCGGCGGGCATCGAGCGAGTCGGCTTGCTGGGCACGCGCTATACGATGGAGCAGACCTTCTACGCGGGACGCCTGCGCGAGCGCTTCGGCCTCGATACGCTGATCCCCGATCACGAAGGCCGCGCGCAGGTCCATCGGATCATCTACGACGAGTTGTGTCACGGGATCATCGAGCCGTCATCGCGAGCGATCTATCAAAACGTGATCGAAGACCTGAAGGCTCGCGGCGCGCAGGCCGTCATTCTCGGCTGCACCGAGATCACGCTGCTGATCAGGCAAGAAGACTCCGCTCTGCCTGTGTTCGATACGACTGCGCTGCATGCGCAAAAGGCTGTCGACTGGGCGATCGAAGCCGATCGTGGTTGAGATGAAAGACGAGATGAAACACTACGCCACCAGCACGTAGCAGAAGAAGATGAAAAAACTTCGATCAAATGTTTGACGCATGACGAAGGTGTCCGTACAATTCGCCTCTCTGACGCGGGGTGGAGCAGTCTGGCAGCTCGTCGGGCTCATAACCCGAAGGTCACAGGTTCAAATCCTGTCCCCGCAACCAGTTTCAAAGGCATCGTGTCCTGCTCCACACGGCCTCAAGCAGTACAAGCAGTGTTACGCATTCAAAGCCCGCATCGCCCAAAGCGTTGCGGGTTTTTGCGTTTTTGCCTATGCATGTTGCCGTACTGAGCGGCGCTGCCCGATCGCGGTAAGATTCCATCCAGCACCTGATACAACGAGAACGAGCGATGAAATTAGCCACGTGGAATGTGAACTCCCTGAAGGTTCGTCAGCAGCATGTGATCGACTGGCTCGAACTCAGCCAGACCGACGTGCTGTGTCTTCAGGAACTGAAACTGCCCGACGAAAAATTTCCGCGCGCCGAGCTCGAGGAAAAGGGTTATCGCAGCTGGTTCGCCGGTCAGAAGACGTATAACGGCGTCGGCATTCTCGTGCGCGACGGCATGAGCGTCGACGAAGCCAGCGTCATGCGCAACATACCCGGCTTCGAGGACCCGCAGCAGCGCGTGATCGCGGCCACCATCGAAGGCGTGCGCGTGATCTGCGCCTACTTCCCGAACGGCCAGGCGCCCGGCACCGACAAGTTCGCCTACAAGCTGCGCTGGCTCGACGCGCTGCACGACTGGATCGCGAGCGAACTCGCGCAGCATCCAAAGCTCGCGCTGCTCGGCGACTACAACATCGCGCCCGAAGACCGCGACGTGCATGATCCGAAAGCGTGGGAAGGACAGAACCTCGTGTCGCCGGAAGAGCGCGCGCAGTTCAACCGCCTCGTCGAACTGGGTCTCGTCGATTCGTTCCGGCTCTTCGATCAGCCCGAGAAGACCTTCACGTGGTGGGATTACCGGATGCTCGCGTTCCGCCGCAACGCGGGCTTGCGCATCGACCATATCCTGCTGTCGAAGCCGCTTGCCGCAAGCTGCACGCATTGCGACGTCGACAAGACGCCACGCAAGTGGGATCAGCCATCGGATCACGCGCCCGTCGTCGCGCTCACCGAGTAACTCGCCGCCTCAGCACAAGCGCGCTCGCAAAAAGAAGAAGCGGCTCGATGGCGCACCGCGCCGTCGAGCCGCTTCATTTTGCCGCGTGCAAACGCAGCACCACTCGCATCACACCCAAAGGCGTCAACGCTTACGGTTCGAGATTCAGCTCCTGAATCTTGCGCGTGATCGTATTGCGCCCGATACCGAGCCGCTCGGCCGCTTCGACCTTGCGCCCGCGCGTGAAGTCGAGCGCTTCGCGGATCACGGCCGCTTCGAAACGGCGCGACAGCTCGTCCATTACATCAGCGGCATTCTCGCGCAGGAGCTTCGCGACTTCCGTACGCAGCCCACTTTCCCACGCGGCAACAGGCGACGGAATCACCACGCCGCCGGCCGCAACGGGTACACCCGTGCTCGGCGCCACGCCGTTTGTGACGCCACCGTTGCCCACTGCGCCGTCGATCGGCAGCGATCCCGCGGACGTCGCGAATTCAGCCCCGGCCTGCTGCGTCGATACGAGATCGGGCGGCAGGTCCTTGATCTCGATCGTCTGCGCAGGCGCCATCACGGTCAGCCAGTTCGCAAGATTTTCTAGCTGACGCACGTTGCCAGGAAACGGCAGCGACGTCATATACGCAAGCGCCTCTTCCGACACGCGCTTCGGCTCGACGCCGAGATCGCGCGCACTCTTCTGCAGGAAGTGGCGCGTCAGCAGCGGAATGTCCTCACTACGTTCACGCAGCGCCGGCAAGCGCAGACGGATCACGTTGAGCCGGTGATACAAGTCCTCGCGGAACAGCCCTTGCCGCACACGCGATTCGAGATTCTGGTGCGTCGCGGCGATCACGCGCACATTTGCGCGCAGCGGATTATGTCCGCCCACGCGATAGAACTGCCCATCCGACAGCACACGCAACAGTCGCGTCTGCAAGTCGAACGGCATATCGCCGATTTCATCGAGAAACAGCGTGCCGTTCTCAGCCTGCTCAAAGCGGCCCTGGCGCATCGCCTGCGCGCCCGTGAACGCCCCGCGCTCATGACCAAACAGTTCGGATTCCAGCAGATCTTTCGGAATCGCCGCCGTGTTCAGTGCGATGAACGGACCGTTCGCGCGTGGGCTATGTCGGTGCAAGGCGCGGGCTACAAGTTCCTTACCGGTGCCTGATTCGCCCGTAATGAGCACGGTCGCGGCCGAATGCGACAGGCGGCCGATCGCGCGGAACATGTCTTGCATCGCGGGCGCCTGACCGAGCATCTCGGGCGCTTCGGCAACACGGTCGTCCCATGTCTGCTCGCCGCGCATGCTTTCGTCGACGGCGCGGCGAATCAGTTCGACGGCCTTGTCGACGTCGAACGGCTTGGCGAGGTATTCGAACGCGCCGCCCTGAAACGCGGCCACGGCGCTATCGAGATCCGAGAACGCCGTCATGATGATGACGGGCAAGCCGGGCACGCGGTCGCGCACGGTCTGCAGCAGTTCGAGCCCGGAGCCGCCAGGCATCCTGATGTCGGAGACGAGCACCTGCGGGCTGTCGTGTTCCAGTGCGCCCGCGGCTTCGCGCACATTCGCGAAGCTCCGCGTCGCGAAGTTCTCGCGTGCGAGTGCTTTTTCGAGCACCCAACGGATCGATTGATCGTCGTCTACTATCCAGATCGGCTTCATATAGGTCCGTCAGAAGTCTTGTCTTGCGTGTGGTGTAACCAGTCGAGCATCAGCTGTCGAGCGGCAGCAGAATCTGAAACTCGGTGTGACCCGGACGGCTCTCCACTTCGATCATCCCTTCATGCTGTTGCACGAAGGTCTGCGCGAGCGTCAGGCCAAGACCGCTGCCGTCTTCCCTGCCCGATACGAGCGGATAGAAGATGCGGTCGCGTATGTCTTCGGGAATGCCGGGCCCGTTATCGACGATATGCAAGTCCAGTGCCAGCTTGCAAAGACGTTTCGCGATCGTCACCTTGCGCGCCACGCGGGTACGCAACTCGATCCGCGCATCGCCTTGCGAGATGCGTTCGCGCAGTGCTTCAGCCGCATTGCGCACGATGTTCAGCAGCGCCTGGATCAGTTGCTCCTTGTCGCCGCGCAGATCGGGCACGCTGACGTCGTAGTCGCGCTCGATCGTGAGACCGCGCGGAAACTCCGCGAGAATCACCGCGCGCACGCGCTCGCATACTTCATGAATATTCACGTCACCGACGATATGCGGATGACGATGCGGTTCGAGCAGGCGGTCGACAAGCGTTTGCAGCCGGTCCGATTCCTTGATGACGACCTGCGTGTACTCGCGCAGCTCGTCCCGCTCGCGCGCACCAAGTTCGAATTCGAGCAGTTGTGCCGCGCCGCGAATGCCGCCGAGCGGGTTCTTGATCTCATGCGCGAGATTGCGGATCAGCTGCTTGTTGACGGCCGTCAGATCGTGAATGCGCTCTTCGCGATCCGACCTCAAATGACGCTCGTTCTCGAACAGCTCGAGCAGCACGTAGTCCTGCGCGCTCTCCAGGAAGCCGACGATCGCATGCACGTGCAGCGGCTCGTGGCCGGCGCGTTCGAGCACGGCATCCAGATGCGTGGCGTGAAAACGGTGAGCGGCGATCGCGGCGATGGTCGCCGTCAGTTCTTCGCCGTTCGTGAAGATGTCGGGCCAGGCCATTTGCGTGAGCTGCCGGCGCGACATTTCGAGCATCGACTCGGCCGACGGATTCGCGAACGCGACACGCAGCGTCCGCTTGTCGAGCACGAGCAGAACGGTGGGCAGCGCCTCGAAGCCCGGCAGCAAACCGGATTCGACGAGTTGCGCATCATCCGACAATGCGTCGGTGTGCCCTTTTCTGGCCTTGATCAGGTTCTTCAATACCATCTTGCAGTCGGGTCTCGATAGCCTTGCATGGGACGGCAGCCAGCGCCAAAGCGCGAACCTCCGTCGACAGGAGATGGTGAGGCGGGCTTCATCGCACGCGGTTCAATACATCAACAACACGCTGCAGCAGCCGTTCCGCAACAAAAACGTCACAGCTTTCGATCCAACGAAAAAGGGACGGCGCCGCCGTCCCTTCGTGACCGATCGCAGCGTCGGGGCGTACGCTTCGCCGCATCTCGCGAACGAAGCGCAGCGCCACCTACAGCGATTACAGCGAGTAGTACAGTTCGAACTCGACCGGGTGCGTCGTCATGCGCACGCGTTGCAGCTCGCTTTCCTTCAGTTCCAGGTAAGCGTCGATCATGCCGTCGGTGAACACGCCACCGCGCGTCAGGAACTCACGGTCTGCGTCGAGTGCTTCCAGCGCCTGATCGAGGCCGGCACACACGGTCGGGATCTTTGCATCCTCTTCCGGCGGCAAGTCGTACAGGTTCTTGTCGGCAGCTTCGCCCGGGTGGATCTTGTTCTGCACGCCGTCCAGACCTGCCATCATCAGTGCCGAGAAGCACAGGTACGGGTTCGCGAGCGGATCCGGGAAGCGCGTTTCGATACGGCGGCCCTTCGGGTTTGCAACGTGCGGAATACGGATCGATGCCGAACGGTTGCGTGCCGAGTAAGCCAGCTTCACAGGCGCTTCGAAGTGCGGCACGAGACGCTTGTACGAGTTCGTACCCGGGTTCGTGATCGCGTTCAGCGCGCGAGCGTGCTTGATGATGCCGCCGATGTAGAACAGCGCGAATTCCGACAGGCCAGCGTAGCCGTTGCCCGCGAACATGTTCTGGCCGTCCTTCCAGATCGACTGGTGAACGTGCATGCCCGAACCGTTGTCGCCGACGATAGGCTTCGGCATGAACGTCGCCGTCTTGCCGTACGTGTGCGCGACGTTGTGAACGATGTACTTCAGCTGTTGCGTCCAGTCAGCGCGTTGAACCAGCGTCGAGAACTTCGTGCCGATTTCGTTCTGGCCTTGGCCTGCCACTTCGTGGTGGTGAACTTCAACGGGGATGCCGATCTGTTCGAGCAGCAGACACATTTCCGAGCGGATGTCCTGGAACGTGTCGACAGGAGCGACCGGGAAGTAGCCGCCCTTCGTGCCCGGACGGTGACCCGTGTTGCCGCCTTCGAATTCCTTGCCCGACGACCACGGTGCTTCTTCCGAACCGATCTTGACGAAGCAGCCCGACTGGTCGGCGCTCCACTGGACCGAGTCGAAAATGAAGAATTCGGGTTCCGGACCGAAGAAAGCCGTGTCGCCCAGACCCGTGCTCTTCAGGTACGCTTCGGCGCGCTTTGCGAGCGAGCGCGGATCGCGTTCGTAGCCCTTGCCGTCCGCCGGTTCGACGACGTCGCAGGTCAGCACGAGGGTCGACTCTTCGTAGAACGGGTCGATGAAGGCGGTGTCGGCGTCCGGCACGAGCAGCATGTCCGACGCTTCGATGCCCTTCCAGCCAGCAATCGAGGAACCGTCAAACGCATGGCCGCTTTCAAACTTGTCTTCGTCGAATGCCGACACCGGCACCGAAACGTGTTGCTCCTTGCCGCGCGTGTCGGTGAAACGGAAGTCGACAAACTTGACGTCCTCGTCCTTGACGAGTTGGATGACGTCGGCCACGGATTTACTCATAACCAATCTCCTGATTAACGAATTCGGCGGGTTCAGCCGCCGCCCAATCTAGCTGACCAGCCTCGATGCGTCCACCCCTCGATACCGACGGACAGGGAAATATGATGCTGGCATCGGGCCAATCTGATCGGCACCAATAAAGCAGCTTCTGTGCCATGTTTGTGTTCCGTGTGCGCCACGTCGTTGCAGCCCCAATGCCGACGCGCCTTCGCAGGGAATTTGCAGACACCGTTTGCGGGAATCGTCCGAGGCAACGCGATGCATCCGCACCACTATCGTGCATGCTCCTAGTCTGCATCCGCTTAACATTCCGTTTTGGTGCATGACGGTCATTTTGCACCATAAGCGGGCGCGCCCGCCTGTCTTCGGATTTCGGGCTGTGCGTGGCGGCGCGGCGTGCGCAGCTTCGACAGCTTGCTAGAATGGTTTTTTGGCCCCAAGGAGATTTGCTGTCATGAGTACGCTCGAACAGTTGTACAGCCAGGCTGAAAAGCGCCGTGTCGACAATCAGCTCCCCTACGCGGGCGCCGTCACGCCTGCCGAGGCATTCGAGCTTCTGCAACTCGACCCGCGCACCCGTCTCGTCGATGTGCGCACGCGCGCCGAACTGGATTGGGTCGGCCGCCCCGTCGTCGGCGACGGCCAGTATGCGCATGTCGAATGGACGCGCTATCCGGGCGGCGTGCCGAATGCCGAATTCATCGATCAGCTGCGTCAGGTCGCGACGCCCGACACGCCCGTGCTGCTCCTGTGCCGCAGCGCGGCGCGCTCGAAGCTGGCGGCCATCGCCGCGACGCAGGCCGGCTTCACGAAGGCGCTGGATCTGCTGGAAGGCTTCGAAGGCGACAAGGATGGCCAGGGGCATCGGAAGACGGTGTCGGGCTGGTGTTTCCGCGGACTGCCGTGGATTGGCGCTTGACGGATCTCACGCAGACATAAGAAGCGCAACCGTCGCTTCTTGCGCACACGGCGCACGTTGAACACCGTGCGCCGTTTTCTTTTGCGATCGTCCGCGCACGATGTGACATGCGGATGATGCTCGTAGGACGGGGACGCGTTGCACGCCCCTCTCTGCCGCGCTCAGTTGCGCGGCTGTGTGTGTGCCGCCACTTCCGGCTCGACGATATCGCCGCCGAGCAGATGTACGCCTTCGCGCAGTTTCACGAACGCGGCCGCGACGGCTTCCGGCTCGCCCTTCACGCCCAGATCGATATGCCGGCGCGCATAGATGCCGCCGCGCTCCGCATCGCCAACGCTCGGCAGGCTGAACACGCGCACGCCCGGAAAGTCATGCTCGATCTTTTCCATCAGCGGCGTCAGCGTCGACTCGGGCAACTCGAAGACGAGCAGGGACTTTTCCGCATGCGGCGTCGAATGATGCAGATGCTGGTACTTCGTATCCAGCACCCATTCGATCATCGGCCAGGCCATCACCGGAAAGCCCGGCACGAAATGATGATCACCGACAGAAAAACCAGGAATCTTGTTGTACCCGTTCGGAATGATCGACGCGCCGCGCGGATACGTGCCCATGTTCAGACGATGCAGGTTGTCCGGCGAGTTGAAATCGACTGGCGCGGACGAACTGGCGGGATGCGTGTCGCGGATACGCTCCTGGATCAGCGCCTTTGCCTCGGGATGCAATTCGAGCGGCACGGAGAGCGCGGCGGCGGCGCATTGGCGCGTGTGATCGTCGGGCGTTGCGCCGATGCCGCCCGTCGAGAACACGATATCGCCCGACGCGAACGTGCGCCGCAAGGTCGCCGTGATGCGCTCCGGATCGTCGCCGATATATTCGGCCCATGACAGCGACAGGCCGCGCGCGCTCAGAAGCTGGATGACTTTCGGCAGATGCTTGTCGACGCGTCTGCCGGACAGGATTTCATCGCCGATGATGATGACGCCAAATGCCATTGAAGCCTCTTGTATCAGTAGAAGACAGGCGCTGTGCCGCGCGCGCCATGGGGACCGTGGTGACCGTTCCCGCCATGCTCGCCGGCACGCATCCGCTGCAGCGCGCGCAGGCAGTAGTAGCCGAACCACAGCGCCGTGAATACGAGGATAAAAGCATAGATCCAGATGGTCACGGCAGTCATCACAGGGAACAGCACGATCAGCCACACGGACGACGCCCAGATCAATGTTGGCAGCGAGCCGAGCAGGCCGCTCGCCACGCCGATCAGCAACAGCGGCAGGCGATGTTGGCGCACCAGCGCACGCCGCTCTTCGCTGCTGGCGTGCAACGACAGCGCGTCGTACGTCATCACGCGGTAAGTGAGCCAGCCCCACAGCAGCGGCGGGATCAGCGCGAAGAAAGGCGGAATCAGCCACAGCGGCAGCGTGATCACGAGCACCAGCAGGCACACGAGCGTCGTCCATATGGAATGCACGAGGCTGCCGGCGAACGTGCCGCCGTGCCGCATTTCCAGCGCGGCGAACTGCCGCTTCGACAGATGCTTGATCACGGCGGGCATCGACAGCGTCGCGATCAGCAGCAGCACCGTGACGACGATCAGCGGAATCGCGACGGCAATCACGATGAAAGGCGCCACGGCCGCATGAAGCGACGAAAAACCGAGCCAGTCGAATAGCCCGTAGAGCGTCGTCGTGAGCGGCCAGCTTTCGAGCCAGTTACGCGTCGCACCGATCAGGGTCTGCCAGGAAAACCACAGTGCCACGCCCCAGACGATCGTGGCTGCCGCAAACGGCATGAACGTCAGCCACAGCATGCGCGGATGCAACACGGAAGAAAGCGCGCGCCCGAACGAGCGCAAGAGATCATTCATGCGTAGTCAATGACTTGATGGGAATGCAGGAAAAGGAAGGAAACGTGGACAGGATAAACCACGTCGGGTGTCAGCGTCGAAAGTGAAAGCGGACACTGATGAATGGGTATGCGAGCGAGTGCGCGAGCGTTGCTGCGCGGCCGGTGATCGTCAGAAACGCGCGCCCGGCCGAAAGATGCGTCGAAAGTGAAACAACAACGAAAACGAAAACGACAACGCGCTTACGCCGCGCCCCGCTGCTTCTTGCCGGCGATGCGCTGCCCAATGCGCACGAACGCGAGCCAGTGCTGCGCCCAGAAGCCCTCGCCGTAATGACGGCCGCTGAGCTGATCGCGAATGCCCGTCGGCTCCATTTCGCGGCTCCACGACGCGCTGCCGAACAGCATGTCCCACCACGGGAAAAGCACGCCGAAATTGCAGCCGTACTTGAGACCTTCGTGGCCATAGCCGATTGCGTGATGACGGCGATGGAAGGTCGGACTGACGAGCAGGCGCTCGCCGAGCCAGCCGAAATGCAGACGGATGTTCGCGTGCTGCACGCTCTGCGCGAGATTCGTAATCGCGACGAGCACGACGAACTGCGACGGCGGCACGCCGATGAACAGCGCGATCACGGCGAAGAAACACGCCTGCAGCAGATCGTCGAGCAGATGGTTGCGGTCGTCGGCCCACAGCGACATCTGCTGCTGGCTGTGATGCACCGCGTGCAACTCCCACCAGACGCCGATCCTGTGCTGCCCGCGGTGATACCAGTAGCCCGCGAAATCGAGCACCAGCAGATACATGACGAACGTGACGAAAGGCTGCGTCGTGACGCCCGGCCACAGATTGTCGAGTTCGATATTTGCGATGCCCTGCAGGCGCAGCCAGCCCTGCACCGAATCGAAAAACGGCTGCAGCGCGAAGAAGAAAAACAGATTGAGAATGCCGAGCTTCGCGATCCACGTGTAGAGCACGTCGACACGCACCGCCTTGCGGTCCTTCCACTGCTCGACGGGCCGCAGCGCTTCGAGCGGACGCAGCAGCGCATACATGGCGAGCACTTCCAGCACGCCGACGATCACCCAGTACAGGCTGTCGTACGTGTCCTCGTCGTAGTCCATCAGGTTGAAATGGAACAGCAGCGGCTGCACGACGTCGACGTACAGCAGCGTCTGGACGGAAGAAACGAAGCTATCGAGACTGGAGGCGATCAGGTGGAACATGGTGCTCTTTATGCGTCGCGGTTCTGCTTCACTGCGCGGCTTCCTGATGTGGCTTCACTGCGCGGTTCAATGCGCAATTCACGGCGCGCCGGCGAGGCGCGCCATCTGCGTTATCAGGCCCCGTTCGGCGCGGTGACGGGCGCGCGGTTGAAGAAATAGATGCCGTGCGGCGAACGGCCAACGGCGATCGTCTGGATCAGCTTGTGCGTGGTCAGGTCGATGACGCCGACATGCTTCGCAAAACGGAACGTTACCCACAGATAGCGTTTGTCGGCGGAAAGTTCCATGTCGTCCGGTCCCGGCATCAGTCCCGTGATGTCGCCGACGTTGGTGAGCGTGTCCTCGTCGAGGATGCTGATCGTGCTGGCCACACGGTTCGACACAGCCACATGCTTGCCGTCCGCGAGCGAGCGGAAGTTGTGCGCGCCCTTACCCGTCGTGATCGTCTTCACGATCTTCTGGTTGCGCCAGTCGACGACGGCGACATAGTCCGCACCCGTCATGCCGATCAACAGGTATTTCTCGCCCGGCGTCATCCACAGGCCGGCCGGCACCTTGCCGACTTTCATCTTCCACTTGACCGTCTGCGTGGCGAGATCCACGGCGGCGAGTTCACCCGACACCTGCAGCGTGACGAACACCGTCTTGCTGTCGTTCGTGAACGCCATGTGGCTCGGCATCACGGCGAGCGGCAAGCGGCTCGCGAGCGTCATGTTGTGGCCGTCGTAGTGATAAATGTCGAGACGGTCGAGGCGCAGGCCCGTCGTCACGAGCCATTTGCGATCCGGCGAGAAACCGATCTGATACGGGTCTTCGATGTTCTCGACCCAGCGCTGCGGCTTACCCGTTTTCGGATCGACGAACATCAGATTGTTCGACACCGAATTCGCGACGATCAGCGACGAATTGTCCGGCGTCGGCATCAGGTGATGCGGTTCCTTGCCGGTCGGCACCGTGTCGATCACCTGGCGCGTCGCCTCGTCAATCAGGCTCAGCGTGGCTTCGCCGGAATTGAGCACGATCACGTTGTTGGCGAGAACTGGCGGGGAAAAAAAGCTTGCTGCCGCGACGAGCGCCGCGCCTGCCGCAAACGTGCTGGTCAGGCCGGGAAGGGAAATTTTGCGCATGAAAACTCACATCAGGGGGTAATCGCCATTGTAGAACGTTTGCGTGACTCTTCGGTTGACCTCGATCGGGGAAAAGGCTGGCGTTGCGGCGCGGTGCCGCAGGGTGCGCAAGGCATTGCGAGCGGCTGCGCCCGCTGTCCAGACCGCACGATTTTTTGTACCGAATCGATACGATTATGGCATTTGCGAATCAGACGGCACTAAATGACCCCATTATCAATCGAGATTATTCGGCGATTATCCAGCGCACAATTCCACTATTTAAGAGCGAAATTTCCGAACGTTATTAATTAAGAATTACCTCATATCGAATCAAACTCCGCACCTCAAGAATTCGTGAACGCAACACCCGCTTCGACGTTTGCCAGCATGAGGAAGCGCGCCGGCCAGCGCTGACTGAATCAGTCCGCGCTGCGACAAACATCTTTCCCAGTGACGAAAGCGGGTTTTGCCAGTTTCGATGCTTTGTCTTGTCCGGCGTTTCCGAGTATTTGCTGTCCAGTCTTACCGGAGTTTGAGGCATGAAAATAATGAATAAGATGGCGCAAGAATCAACTGCAATCCGTCGCGCGATGTTGAACGGCCGCAATGCACCGCGTTCGACACGCACTTCGATCATCGCGCTGTTCGCGTTTGCGAGTTTCTTGTGGCTGTCCGCGACGGTTGACGCCAACGCGGCCGTCACGATGGGCAACGGCGCAAGCACCGTGGACGCCACTGGCGTGGCGCTTGGCGACACGTCGTTTGCCGGCGTGGATGCGACGGCCGTCGGAGACACGTCGACGGCGAGCGTCAACAACGCCACGGCTATCGGCGCGCATTCGCGTGCGATGGCAACATCGGCCACCTCGCTGGGCGACACCGCGCAGGCAAACGCCGCCCGGTCGCTTGCGCTGGGCGCCAATTCGATGGCGACATTCAGCAACAGCGTGGCGCTCGGTTTCGGCTCTGTGACGCTGTACGGCGCGCAAACGGGCTATACCGCGTTCGGGCTGGACGCGCCGCAGACCTCTGTTGGCGAGGTCAACGTCGGCAATCGCACGATCAGCGGCGTGGCGGCGGGCCGCGTCGACCAGGACGCCGTGAACGTCGCGCAATTGAAGGCGGTGGCGAGCAGAATCGACGGCGCCGTGATGTACGACCGTAACCCCGACGGCTCGATCAACCATGACAGCATCACGCTGCAAGGTGATCCTGCCAACGGCGGCACACAGATCCACAACGTCGCGGATGCCGTCGATGCCCATGACGCCGTGAACCTCGGCCAGCTTTCCACGCTGCTGGGAGACGCTGTCGCCAATGTCACGGTCAACACGTCGAATCCGATGTTCACCGCGGAGGGCTCGCCCGCCACCGAACCGGCGCAGGCAAGCGGTGCGCACACGATCGCAGCGGGCGCGAATGCGCAGGCGAGCGGCACCAATGCGGTCGCGCTGGGCGCCAGCTCGAACGCAAGCGCGGACAATTCGGTGGCGCTTGGCCAAGGCTCGGTCGCAGATCGCGCGAACACGGTGTCCGTCGGCGCGGCGGGACAGGAACGGCAGATCACGAACGTCGCGGCAGGCGTTCAGAGCACGGATGCCGTCAACGTGAACCAGCTGAATCAGGGTGTGAGCGGCGCGGTCGGCCAGGCGAAAGCCTATACCGACGACCAGGTCCGATCGGCGCGTAAAGACGGCTATGGCGGCGCGGCGGCGGCGATCGCGATGGCGGGCCTGCCGCAAGCCGTACTGCCGGGGCGCGGGATGGTCGCGATGGCGGCCGGCACGTATGGCGGCCAGTCGGCGATGGCGCTCGGTGTGTCGAAACTCTCGGACACGGGCAAATGGGCCTACAAGCTGCAGGGTACGGCGAGCACGCGTGGCGAACTGGGCGGGTCCATCGGGGCCGGCATGCACTGGTAACGCGCTGCGTGACTCGCGTACAGCAGCGAAAGAATCACAGGGTATGAGTTCCGCGTGCGACGCGCCGAGCGCGCGGGGTCTCGCCGCATCTGCGGATTGCGATGTATTGCTGATAGCGGCAAAACCGGGCGCGCCCGACGAAGCGCGCCCGAATCGGTCACCGCTGCATCGACTCCCACACCTTGTAGAGACGCTTGACGGAAACAGGCATCGGCGTGCGCAGTTCCTGCGCGAATAGCGACACACGCAGTTCCTCCAGCAACCAGCGGAACTCGGCAAGCCGGGCATCCGGCACGCCGCCGCGCTGCGCGAGCGCTCGCTGGTAGTTCTGCGCGAGCGGCTGAAGCTCGGCGAACTGGCGCGCGTCGCGTGCCGAGTCCGCTTTCAGTTTGTCGATGCGCAGCGCGATGCCCTTCAGATAGCGCGGGAAATGCGTCAACTGAGCGTACGGCGTATCGACGATAAAGCGTTTGCCGATCAGCGCGTCCAACTGGTTCTGCATGTCGGCAAAAGCAGCGGCGAACGGTTTCGCCTGCGCGAGTTTCTTCACAACGGCCGAATACTCGCCAAGAATCTGTCCGCCGAGGCGGGCAATCTCTTGCGCGAGCAACGTCAGCCGGCTGCGGCCTTCGTCCTTGCGCGCGTGGAAGCTCGCGTCGTCGTCGGGCAGCGGGTCTTGGAGGCACGCGCGGTCGAGCGCCGTGTCGATCAGTTGATCGCGCAGTTCTTCCTGCGTGCCGCGCGGCATGAACTGCATCGCCATTTCGCGCAGGCCCGGCAGGTTCTTTTCGAGGTATTTGATCGGCTCGCGCAACTGCAGCGCGAACAACCGCCGCAAGCCCGCGCGATGGATGCGCGCGGCCTCATCCGGCGAATCGAACACTTCGACGTCGCAATGCGTGCCGCGATCGACAAGTGCCGGATAGCCGAACAGCGTATGTCCGCCGCGGCGGATTTCGAGAAGCTCGGGGAGCTTGCCGAAGTTCCACGTCGTCAGGTTTTCGTAGAGAGCTGTCGCCGGCGCGGCCGTCGCTTCACCTGCAGAGGGCGTGTGTGGCGCGGCTGAGGCGCCACGCGCACCGCCACTACCACCACTCGTGCCACGCGCCACCCCGCCAGCCGCGCCCCCTATTGCTCCGCGCGCAACGGCATCGCTACCGCCCGAGCCTGCATTCGCGAGTGCGGCACCCGCCGCGCTCGACGCAATTTTCTGAAACTGCTGCTGCGCCTGACCGCCCAACTCCGCCCTCAGTTGCGCGAGGTTACGGCCCATCGCGAGTTGCCGGCCGTGCTCATCGATCACCTTGAAGTTCATGAACAGGTGCGGCGCGAGCGTTTCGAGCTTGTAGTCCGACTGCTTCGTCGCGACCTGCGTCTGTTCACGGACATCGGCGATCACCGTCTCGAGCAGTCCGCCCGCGCCGAATTTAGGCCCACTATGCCGCTCGACGAACCCCGCCGCGTACTCCGGCAATGGCACGACGTGACGGCGCAGCTTCTGCGGCAACGACTTGAGCAGCAGTTGCGTCTTTTCTTTCAGCATGCCGGGCACGAGCCACTCGACGCGCCGCGCATCCACCTGGTTCAGCGCGTACAGCGGCACGGCGAGCGTCACGCCATCGCGCGGCGAGCCCGGCTCGAAGTGATAGGTCAGCGTCATGTCGACACCCGCCATCGTCATCCGCTTCGGGAACAGGTCGGTCGTGACGCCGGCCGCTTCGTGACGCATCAGATCGTCGCGCGACAGATACAGCAGACGCAGCTTGTCTTCCTGCTGCCCGCTCTTCTTCACTTCATCGCGATACCAGCGCTCGAACGCGGCGCCCGTATGGATACCGTTCGGCACGGCCTGATCGTAGAACGCGTAGATCAGTTCGTCATCGACCAGCACATCCTGACGGCGCGACTTGTGCTCAAGCTGTTCGATATCGGCGAGCAGCTTGCGGTTGTGCGCGAAGAAAGCGAGCTTCGTGTCGAACTCGCCTTCAACCAGCGCGCCGCGGATGAACAGTTCGCGCGCGCGCGCCGGGTCCTGTTTGCCGAAACTCACGCGCCGCCGGTGATACACAGGCAAGCCGTACAGCATCGCGCGCTCGAACGCCGACACCTGCGCCGCTCGCTTTTCCCAGTGCGGCTCGGAGAGCGACTTCTTCAACAGATGCGCGCCGACGCGCTCGATCCACTCCGGCTCGATCTTCGCGATGCAGCGCGCGTACAGCCGGCTCGTCTCGACGAGCTCCGCCGCTATCACCCATTTGCCCGCCTTCTTCACGAGCGCCGAGCCGGGCCACAGATAAAACTTGATGCTGCGCGCGCCGAGATAGTACGGCTCGTCGTCGGCCTTCAGACCGATATTGCCGAGCAGGCCCGTCAGGAGCGCGAGGTGAATCTGCTCAAAGGTCGCTTCGCTTTCGTTCACGCGCCACCCGTGCTCGCGCACCACCGTCAGCAGTTGCGAATGCACGTCGCGCCATTCGCGCAGACGCAGATGCGACAGGAAATTCTGCTTGCACGCGTCGGTTAGCTGCCGGTTCGATTTCTTATGCGCGACAGCCTCTTCGAACCACGCCCAGATTTTCAGCCATTGCAGAAACTCCGAGCGCTCGTCGGCGAACTTGCGGTGCGCCTGGTCGGCCTGCTCCTGCGCGTCGATGGGGCGGTCGCGCGGGTCCTGCACGGACAGCGCGCTCGCGATGATCAGCACTTCGCGCAGCGCCTGCTGATCGCGCGCGCCGAGAATCATCCGGCCGACGCGCGGATCGAGCGGCAGGCGCGCGAGTTCGCGGCCGAGCGGCGTCAGCGCGTTGTCGTCGTCGACGGCGCCGAGTTCGTTCAGCAGTTGATAGCCGTCGGCGATCGCGCGGCCTGGCGGCGGCTCGATGAACGGGAAGGTTTCGATTGCCGTCAGATGCAGCGACTTCATCCGCAGAATGACGGAAGCGAGCGACGACCGCAAAATCTCCGGGTCGGTGAAGCGCACGCGCCCCTGAAAATCGGTTTCCTCGTAAAGACGAATGCAGATGCCATCGGCGACACGCCCGCAACGCCCTGCTCGCTGGTTCGCCGCCGCCTGCGAAATCGACTCGACCTGCAACTGCTCGACCTTGTTGCGGTACGAGTAGCGCTTCACGCGCGCGAGGCCCGTGTCGACCACATAGCGGATGCCCGGCACCGTCAGCGAGGTTTCGGCGACGTTGGTCGCGAGCACGATGCGCCGCGCGTTCGATGGACGGAACACGCGTTCCTGTTCAGCCGCCGACAGCCGCGCGAACAGCGGCAAAATCTCCGTGTGCGGCGGATGGTGTTTGCGAAGCGCTTCGGCCGCGTCGCGAATTTCGCGCTCGCCGGGCAGGAACACCAGCACGTCGCCGGGGCCTTCGCGGCATAGCTCGTCGGCGGCTTCGACGATCGCGTCCATCAGATCGCGGTCGGTTTCCCGTTGTGTTTTCGGGCGATCGCCACGCTCCCGGCCCGCATTGCCTTCCGCAGATTTCACCGCCGGCGAATCTTCCGCGACGGGACGATAGCGGACCTCGACGGGATACAGACGCCCGCTCACCTCGATCACGGGCGCGGGTTTTTCGTCGGAGCCGAAATGACGCGCGAAGCGATCGGCATCGATGGTGGCCGACGTCACGATCAGCTTCAGATCGGGGCGCTTCGGCAAAATCTCCTTCAGATAGCCGAGCAGAAAATCGATGTTCAGGCTGCGCTCGTGCGCTTCGTCGATGATCAGCGTGTCGTACGCCTTCAGCAGCGGGTCGGTCTGCGTTTCCGCGAGCAGGATGCCGTCCGTCATCAACTTGACGGACGCGCCCGGCGCGAGGTTGTCGGTGAAACGCACCTTGTAGCCGACCACTTCGCCGAACGGCGTGCCGAGTTCCTCGGCGATGCGCCGGCCCGTCGCCGATGCCGCGATCCGGCGCGGCTGCGTGTGACCGATCAGGCCGCTGCCGCCCGCGCCGAGCCCGCGTCCGAGCGCGAGACAGATTTTCGGCAACTGGGTCGTCTTGCCCGAGCCCGTCTCGCCGCTGACGATCACGACCTGGTGGCCCGCGATCGCGCGCGCGATTTCCTCGCGTCGGCCCGAAACCGGCAGCGCCTCGGGGAACGTGATGGGCGGAATGGGATTCGGCTCGACGACTCGCGCGGGCTTGCGCGGCTCACGCGGCGTGTTGCGCTGATTTTCTCCGCCCGGCTCGCGCGGCGCATTGCGCTGCTTCTCGGCGCCCGGCTCGCTGCCGGCGCGTGGGTTGCGTTGCGGTTTGCCTTGCGAGTCGCGCGGCGGGTTGCCTTGAGCACGCGGCGCTTGTTGTTGGCCGGCCCCGCCTGCCTGATCCGGTCCCCGCTTGCCCTGCTGGTCCCGCTGCCGGTTCGGCGCGCCGTTCCGCTGCTCGCGCGCACCGCTTTTCGCCGCGTTTGCGCCTTGCTGTTTGTTCGCGTCGCCGTGCGCCGAAGCGCCCGAACGCGGCGCATTCGCAACATTCACGGAAACGTCACGACGCGAGGCGTCGCCGCGCGCGTCACGCGTCGCGTCCTGATGGCCGCGCGGCGCGGGGCTCGCAGCGTCTTTCGCGGCAGCGTCAGCCGCGTTTTTCGTATCGGCTCCAGCGGAGCTTTTGGGTACATTCGACATGGGGGCGCATTATAATCCGGGGCATGAATTCCCAAACCGACCTCGTCCCCACGCCCGCCAGCTCGCCGGCTTCGTCCAGCGACTCGGAAGCCCTGCTGCAGCACGCGCAATTCGTCGACTGGATGCGATCGGTTGCGCCGTATATCCACGCGTTCCGAAACAAGACTTTTGTCGTCGGGTTCGGCGGCGAGGTCGTGCATCAGGGGCTGCTCAACGCGCTCGTGTCCGATATCGCGCTGTTGCAGGCGATGGGTATCCAGATCGTGCTCGTACACGGCTCGCGTCCGCAAGTGGAAGAGCAGATGAGCCTGCACGGCGTCGAATCCGAGTTTTCGCACGGCATGCGCATCACCAATGCGCGCGCGCTCGAATCCGCGAAAGAAGCGGCGGGCGAAGTGCGTCTCGACATCGAGGCCGCGATCAGTCAGGGCTTGCCGAACACGCCGATGGCGCACGCGCACATCAGCGTGGTGTCGGGCAACTTCGTGACGGCGCGGCCCGTCGGCATTCTCGACGGGGTCGATTTCCAGCATACGGGCGTGGTGCGCAAGATCGATGCCGAGTCGATCCGCCAGACGCTTTCGAGCGGCAAGATCGTGCTGCTCTCGCCGCTCGGCTTCTCGCCGACAGGCGAAGCATTCAATCTGTCGATGGAAGACGTCGCGTCGGCCGCCGCGATTGCGCTACGCGCCGACAAGATCGTGTTTCTCACCGAAACGGAAGGCCTGATCGACGAAGAAGGCGCGCTGATCCGCGAGTTGTCGCTGGACGACGCGTACCGCCTGCACGAAGGCGGCGCCGTGACGGGCGATGCCGGTTTCTATCTGAAGCACTCCATTCGCGCGTGCCGCGGCGGCGTCGCGCGTTCGCACATCATTCCATACGCGCTCGACGGCAGCCTGCTGCTCGAACTGTTCCTGCACGATGGCGTGGGCACGATGATCTCGTACGAGAACCTCGAAAGCCTGCGCGAAGCGACACCAGACGACGTCGGCGGCATTCTGACGCTGATCGAGCCGCTCGAAAGCGACGGCACGCTGGTGCGGCGCGGGCGTCACCAGATCGAGCGCGACATCGACCATTTCTCGGTGATCGAGCACGATGGCGTGCTGTTCGGCTGCGCGGCGCTGTATGCGTATCCGGCGGAGCGCATCGGCGAGATGGCGTGCCTGACGGTCTCGCCGGAAGCGCAAGGTTCGGGCGACGGCGAGCGCCTGCTCAAGCGCATCGAGCAGCGCGCGCGGGCTCGCGGGCTGACGCGTATCTTCGTGCTGACGACACGCACCGAACACTGGTTCCTCAAGCGCGGCTTCGTGAAGGTCACGGTCGACGACCTGCCCGAAGACCGCCGCCGCCTCTACAACTGGCAGCGTAAGTCGCTCGTGCTGATGAAACAGCTCTGAGCGCTCACAATAACGACGCGCCGCCGTTCCACATCGATTACAGGAGAAGCACAGCATGACTCGCATGGTTCAATGCACGAAGCTCGGCAAGGAAGCCGAAGGTCTCGATTTCCCGCCGCTGCCGGGCGAACTCGGCAAGCGGATCTACGAGAGCATTTCGAAGGAAGCATGGCAGCAATGGCTCAAGCAGCAGACCATGCTGATCAATGAAAACCGCCTGAACATGGCCGATCCGCGCGCTCGCCAGTATCTGATGAAGCAGACGGAGAAGTTTTTCTTCGGCGAAGGCGCCGATCAGGCAACGGGCTACGTGCCGCCCTCGGAAAGCTGAGCTTTCGTCGCGGCAGTTCGCGACAGGTAGTGAAGAATCCGCGCCCGGTGCGCGGATTTTTTTCGCCTGTTTCCGGCCGCCGGGTCGCTCCGCTGCGGCCGGTAAATTGAACGAAACCGTTAATCCCGAGCCGCTTTTTCTGCACCCGCCGAATTCCCGCAATCCCCCGCCAGGCAACGGATTGCGCGGCCTCACCCGCCCCGCGCCGGACAGGCGGTTTGCACGATCCTCGCTTATCGTGCTATCATGTGCTTCGTTCTAACAGCATTAACCCTTCATTCGCGTTCAGTTTGCACCTTGGCCGCCGTGCGTGCCAGGTTCGGATTGAATTGTTTTTTATACAAGAAGGCTTGTCGGTTGTTTCGTTGCAAGTCGCGTCGGTCCGATCGGCGCGATCCAGAGCGACGCCTCGCCGGCCTTTTTCGTTTCAAGCCTTTTCAAGCGGCATGAGCGCACCGCGTGCGTGAATGTCCTCCGGTATCTGCCCCCCTGCAAGGCCACGTGGGTACCAACGTTTAGCAGCAACTAACAAAGTGCAATTTCGCGACGACCTTCGCGATGCACGGGCGTTACTTTTTCTGCGCAAAGTGCTTATGCACGTCTGCGCAGTACGCCTTTGCGTGGTCCGTGCGAGGCGTTACGCCTGTTCGCATCGACCGCTCGCGAAACTGCACTTTCCAGCAATCCGTGGCGGAGCGCTTTTTGCGTTCGGCCGCAGTCATAGGAGCTTGTACCTTGACCGCTTCCAGCAACGGTTTCTGGCGACATAAGAACAAAGACAATAGCCTGACTCTCGACGACATCACCGTCGTCGACAATTCCCTTCTCAAACGTGCCGTCGGCGCCATGGCGCTCGGTAACGCAATGGAATGGTTCGATTTCGGCGTGTACAGCTATATCGCTGTCACGCTCGGCAAAGTGTTCTTCCCGTCGAGCAGTCCGTCGGCGCAGTTGATCGCGACGTTCGGCACGTTCGCCGCCGCGTTCCTTGTGCGGCCGATCGGCGGCATGGTGTTCGGGCCGCTCGGCGACCGCATCGGCCGCCAGCGCGTGCTCGCGATGACGATGATCATGATGGCCGTCGGCACCTTCGCGATCGGCCTGATTCCGAGCTATGGTTCGATCGGCATATTCGCGCCCGCGCTGCTGCTCGTCGCACGTCTCGTGCAGGGCTTCTCGACGGGCGGCGAGTATGGTGGCGCGGCCACTTTCATCGCCGAGTTTGCGACGGATCGCCGTCGTGGCTTCGCGGGTAGCTTCCTCGAATTCGGCACGCTGGTCGGCTATATCCTCGGCGCAGGCACGGTTGCCGTGCTGACTGCGACGCTCTCGCAGGAAGCGCTGCTGTCGTGGGGTTGGCGTGTGCCGTTCTTCATCGCCGGTCCGCTGGGTCTTGTCGGCCTGTATATCCGGATGAAGCTCGAAGAAACGCCCGCCTTCAAGAAGGAAGCGGAAGCGCGTGAAGCGGATGAGAAGTCGCGTCCGCAGCAGACATTCGTCGAACTGCTCGCGCAGCAATGGAAGCCGTTGCTGCTGTGCGTTGGCCTCGTGCTGATCTTCAATGTGACCGACTACATGGCGCTCTCGTATCTGCCGAGCTACCTGTCGGCGACACTGCACTTCAACGAATCGCACGGTCTGTTTCTCGTGCTGCTCGTGATGGTGCTGATGATGCCAATGACGCTCTACGCAGGACACCTGTCGGACAAGATCGGCCGTAAGCCCGTCATGCTGTTCGGTTGCGTGGGTCTGTTCGTGCTGTCGATTCCGGCGCTGCTGCTGATCCGCATGGGCACGGTGCTGCCCGTGTTTAGCGGCCTGCTGATTCTCGGCGCGCTACTGTCGACGTTCACGGGTGTGATGCCATCGTCGCTGCCTGCACTCTTCCCGACGAAGATCCGTTACGGCGCGCTGGCGATCGGATTCAACGTGTCGGTGTCGCTGTTCGGTGGCACGACGCCGCTGGTCGCGGCATGGCTGGTCGATCGCACCGGCAATCTGATGATGCCCGCGTACTACCTGATGGGTGCATCGATCATCGGTATCGTCTCCGTACTCGCGCTGCGCGAGACGGCTCGCAAGCCGCTGCTCGGCTCGGGTCCGTGCGTCGCGACGCGCGCGGAAGCGCATGCCGTGCTGCGCGGCGAGCGTGAAGCCGAGGAACTCGATGAAGCATATGCAGCCGCCATGACGGCGCGTGCATAAGCAACGTCAACGTATTGAACTGGAACGGGTCAGCTTCGGCTGACCCGTTTTTTTATGGCGTCAGCGTCTGCAGCGTGGCATCGACATACGCGCCATCGATCGTCAGCATGCCCGCTGAGATCGGCAGTTTGAAACGGCGCGGTCCTGCGCTGCCCGGATTGACGAACAGCACGCCGTCGCGCTCGACGATCAGCGGTTTATGCGAATGCCCTGTCACGACGACGCCCACGCCCTCGTCATGCAGATTGCGCGGTACGTCGGCGATATCGTGAACGACGAAGATCTTGACCTGTTGCACGTCGAGCGTCGCGTGCGCCGGAATCGACGCGGCCCATGCGCCCGTGTCGTTGTTGCCGCGCACGACCGTCAACGGCGCGATGGCCGCGAGCGCATCGAGCACCGCCTGATTGCAGATGTCGCCCGCATGAACGATCGCGTCGCATCCCGCGAGCCACGCCAGCGCCTCGGGACGCACGCGATTGTGCGTGTCCGAAATCAGACCGATGCGTGAAGGTTGCGGGCGGCGCTTCGTCATCATGCGTTCCTGAAGAACCTCAATCGAGCGCGGCCAGCGGTGCGCGCGGCTTGCGCGACATCGCGACCAGCCGCTTCGTCGCGCCCTGCACGAGCACCGACACGACCGCGCCGCATGCGAACGCGGGCAGCACGCCGAGCGTCGGCAACGTCAGCGCGACAACCGAGAAGAACGCCGCGAACGACGCGCGCCCGATCACCATTCCGCGCATCAGCAACGCGACGAATCCCGCGCCATGCGCGCGTTGCGCTGACACCGCGAGCACGATGCCGAGTAGTGGAAAGACAGACAGCATGCCGCTCCACGCCGCGCCCATCGACGCGGAGAGCGTCGTTACCGCGAGCGTCAGCAATGCACCCGCGAGCATGCGCAACGCGAGATCGATGACACCGACGCGCGCCGCCCGCACCGTGCCTTCGACGCGCGGCAACCCGGCTTGCGAGACGGCCACGGTCACACACGCCGCCGCCAGCGACCACGCCAGGCTCACCGGCAAGTGCGTGAGCAGCGCAGCGACCAAAGCCCACGCGACGAGACCTGCCACCAGCGCCACAGGCCAGCGAGCAAAACGGCACGTCCACGCATACGCGAAGTTGAACGCCTCCGACGCGGCAATGGCCGCAATCGATGCCGCCGACGCCTGCGCCGCGAACGCCGTGCCGCGCTCCAGCGCGAGCAGTAGCACGATCGGCCCCGCGACGACGGGCAGTCCAGCTAGCCATCCCGCTACCGATGGTCCCCACACGCGCCCCGCCATCGTCAGCGCGGCGAGAAAGCCGGGGACGAGCGCGAGCTTGAGGGCGAGCATCGGGCTATTCCTTGACGAGCTGTTCGATACGGCTGTCGGGCACGAGCCACATGAATGCGCAGAACGTGTAGAGTGCCACCGAGACCCACGGCGCGATGAACGCGAACACCACACCCGACAGATAGATCACGACGGACAGCTTGCCCTTGCGGTCGTGGCCGAGCGCGCGCGCCAGCGTCGATTCCGGACCGTGATGCCGGACCAGCACATGCGCGAGAATGAAGTACGCCATCGCGCACATGAAGAGATCGAGGCCGTATAGCGCGGTCGGCCACGCGGCCAGATGACTCTCGCCGATCCAGTGCGTAATGGCGGGCATCAGCGACAGCCAGAACAGCAGATGCAGGTTCGCCCACAACACGCCGCCCGTCACCTTCTCCACGGCATGGAACATGTGATGATGGTTGTTCCAGTAGATGCCGACGTAGAGAAAGCTCAGCACGTAGGCAAGAAAGACGGGGATCACGGGGCGCAGCGATTCGAGATCGAAGCCCTCCGGCACTTTGAGTTCGAGGACCATGATCGTGATGATGATCGCGATCACGCCATCGCTGAAGGCTTCGATTCGTCCTTTACCCATCTGCCCGGTTCCTGTTGCGGATTTGGTTTGTCATCGACGCAGGCGAGGCCCTACGCCACCGCTTATCGCCGCTGCCGATTATCCGCGATCACAGGCCGGGCTGTCGATGATGGTCAAATGCGCCGCGCTTCAACGCAACGTTCAAGGCTCGTGATAGATCGCGAGCCAGACGGTCTGTTCGACTTCATGTGTCCACGCAACCCGATGCCGGCAATGCGGCTCGATCAGCACATAGTCGCCGGGGCGCATATCTTGCAGCGTCGCGTCTTCCTCGAACTCGAGCACGGCCGCGCCCGACAGCAGCACGACCCATTCGGCGCGCGAGTCGTCGTACCAGAAGCCATCGGGACTCGTATGCCCCATCGACACGATGCGCTCCACGTTCAGGCGTTGTCCCGTGACGAGCATGTCGATCCGCTCTTCGCCGTCGCGCTTCGCTTCGCCGCTGAACAGATTGCCGGTTTGCAGTTGCATGTGCGGCTACCTCACTTCAGCGGCGCGAGGCCGTCGAGCAGCGTTGGGACCAGCTCGCTGATCGTCGGGTGGATATGCATCGCGAACTGCAGCGTCGTGTAGGGCGCGCGCGCCGTCATGATGTCGATGAACGTGTGAATCGCTTCGTCGCCGTCGACGCCGTAGATCGTCGCGCCGAGTATCTGCTTCGAAGCGTTGTCGACGAGCACTTTCATGAAACCGTCTGTCTCGCCCTTCTCGCGCGCGCGGCCGACGCGCGTCATCGGCATCGTCGCGATCAGCGCATCGCGGCCGCTCGCGCGCACCTCGTGCTCGGACATGCCGACGCGCGCGAGCGGCGGATCGACGAACACGGCGTACGCCATGATCCGGTCGTCGACACTGCGCTTGCCACCATCGAACAGATTTGCCGACACGATCTGATAGTCGTCGTAAGACGTATGCGTGAACGCGCCGCGCCCGTTCGCGTCGCCGATCGCCCACACGCCGGGCACGTTCGTGCGCAACTGGCCGTCGACGGGAATCGTGCCGTGCTTATCGACATTGACGCCGGCCGCGTCGAGACCGAGATCGTCGGTATTCGGGCGGCGGCCTGTTGCGAACAGCAGATGCGATGCTTCGAGCGGCGCGGCGTCGGCGCCGAAGAACACACGCACGCCGTCGCCGCTTTCGTGCAACGGCTCGACAAGTGAGGGCTCGGCGCCGAAGCGGAATTCGATGCCCTCACGTGTGAGTACTTTCTGCACGTTGCGCGCGAAGTCTTCGTCCTCGCGCGCAAGCACGCGCTCGCCACGCACGATCACCGTCACGCGGCTGCCGAAGCGGCGGAACACCTGCGCGAATTCGAGCGCGATATAACTGCCGCCGACGACGGCCAGATGTTCAGGCAATTCAGTCAGATCGAGCAGCGTCGAGTTGGTGTGATAGCGGATGCGCTCGAGTCCTTCGAGCTTCGGAATGACGGCGCGCGTGCCTGTGTTGATGAAGATTTCGTCGGCCTGCAATTCGGCCAGCACGTTGCCGCTTTCGGGATCGGTGACGGTGAGCGCATGCGCGCCGGTGAAACGCGCATGGCCTTTGAAGACGGTGACATTCCCGGTATTGCGCAGCCATTTTTCAACGCCGTCGCGCGACTGGCCAATGATCTTGTCCTTGCGCGCCTTTACCTGCGCCAGATCGACGCTGACATCGCCCGCGATATGCACGCCGTAGTCGGCCGCGCGGCGCGCGACATGCGCGGTGCGCGCGCTCGCCACATACGCCTTGGTCGGCGTGCAGCCGACGTTCACACAGGTCCCGCCGAACTTGTCGCGTTCGATGACGGCCGTCTTGCGGCCGTTTTCCGCAAGACGCACGGCGAGCGGCGAGCCGCCCTGTCCCGTGCCGATCACGATGGCGTCGAAATGCTGTGGCATGGCAGATCTCCCGAATCGCGTGTGCGAGTCGGTCATCTTACGCCTGCCGTGTGTTTCTCGAAGTGGTGAGTCCCGGTGGTGGAGCGTGGGTCGTTCGGACGTCGTTCAGCGCATCATGCCGCGCGAATCATGCATCGCAATGATGCAGCGAGCAGATCAGTTCGCGCGAACGCTGCAGCGCGGCGCGCGCACCGTTGGTCGCGACGACGAAACCCGCCTGGCTCAGATTGAAGTCGACCTGCACCATGATCTGGATGAGCGACACCATCGGCAGCACCACTGCCGGGTGATAAAGCTGTCGTTCGATGATCGCTCTCATGGCTACTCCCATCAATGACGCCGCGTATCGGGCACGGTGTCGATCTGCATACAAGTTTCGATGGGTGGATTGTAGAGAGCGAAGTGTTAGGGATAAATGAGCTAATCGCGAAGATAGTTGTCGACGGAGCAGAACAATCCCGCAACGCCTTGCGCCATATGGTTTTGGGCTCGGCGCAGCCGGTTGTGTGGGCCTTTGCCGAGCCGTAAAAGAACGGTCATTCGAGCGGCGTGGCGACGAATTCCGGCAATGCTTCGGCACGCTTCGAGAATTCGGCAAGCGCCGGGTAACGTGCGGGATCGACGAGATCGGGCAGCATGAACTGCTGGAATCGCCACGTGACGGCCAGCGTGATGTCCGGCTGCATCAGACGGTTGCCCAGCAGCCAGCCGTTTCCTTCGCGGCCCGTGATGGCTGTCTCCAGGCGGTCGTATGCGGCGAACAGTTGCGTCTGGACACGGTCGATCCACGGTTGATGCTGGCGCTCGGCGGGACGCAGGTTCAGCTCGTAGACGTTTTGCATCGTTTTTTCGCAGGCGGCGAGCGCGAAGCCGATCAGGCTCAGCGCCTTCAGGCGCTCACCTGGGGCGGCGGGTATCAGGCGCCTGTCGGGCGGGCTCAGATGGTCCAGATAATCGAGGATCAGCGACGAATCGATCAGCAGCGTGCCGTCGTCGGCGATGAAGGTCGGCGCCTTGACCACGGGATTGATCTTCGCGAACGTGTCGAAGTGCCGGAATACCGACACGCTCTCGTGCTCGAACGGCAGGCCGAGCACCGCGAGTGAAATGGCGACGCGCCGGACGTACGGCGAATCCATCATGCCGATCAGTTGCATGCTGCTTTCTCCCGTTGGGTTGGATGTCAACGGGATACTGTAGACGAATGGGCCCGCACTGGCGATGGCCGTGCGCTGCGGGCGGCCTATCGGGCTCTTACACTGGCCGCGACACACCGCCTATGTCGATCACGCGACCACCCACGCGGTCCTGGGAACTTCGCAAAGCTCGAACTCTATAGACGGGGTCAGCACTTCGGAAAATCCGGGACCACTCGCGTGTAATCCCCTGCGCAAGATCCACAATGAAGTCATCGCGATGCGACCGGCCACCGGGCGCTCTTATCCCGGTGATATCAATTGATCGCAGCACCCGCTGAAGAAGGCCTCGACGCGAACTTTCTGATCCTATCGCGCGCCGGCGTTTCAATAAGCGACCACAGCGCCAGTGAGACGATTAATGCACCCACCCAGTAACCCACACACAGCACGATATCCGGAGCGGTAAAGGACGCCGACTACCACGCAGCGGCGAACGCTTGGTGCGCGCGCCACACGCCGCGCACGATACTTTGTTTTGTCCAATACAAGGACGTGCCACTAAACGAGATGCCCCGCGTCTATCTCGCAACGCCGCAGGAAGTCGGATCTCGGCTTCGGCTCACCGCTAATGGACGTGGTGACACAATCCTCCATGAGAACCACACTTGGGGACCGTGCGCGCACGCAGCGGGGCAAACCGAAAAGACTCCAGATAGCTGGCGCTTCTCGGTCAAACGCATCGATGAACTGTTAAACGCGTGCTGATCTGGAAAGCTTCCCGGCTTACGCGATCCCACGCGCCGGCAAATGGGTTATGCACCCTATTCCCATTCTCTGATCTTCCGTCGACTGGTCGGCGGCGGACACCCGGCAGTATGCGAAGACGCGTGACATCTTGGACTCAGATGTGTACGAAACCCACGTACTGAGCTGATGCCGTGTCCGAAATGTTTGCAAGCTATTTTTCGTACATGGCTTGGCATCCCTGTACGTAATCGAACGCTTTTGGACATAGGTAGTCATGGCTAGATGTCGCTAGCTATGTACTGTCGGAAGGTTGTGCTATTTTCTGTTAGCGCTACGGAAGAACCAGCACAACAAACTCAAAGAGGTTTCCGATGAGAGGTCTCGCCCCCTTGGTTTCCCTGATACTTGTCGTCATCCCGTTGTGGCGAATATGCTCGCGCGCGGGGTTTCACGGCGCAATTTCGCTACTGGGAATAATCCCCCTACTCGGCCCATTTATCGTCGGAGCCATCCTGTCTTTCGGTACGTGGCGAGCGCCGCGTCAAGGAGCATGAGCATGGGCGGATTATCGATTTGGCATTGGTCCATCGTTAGCCTCTTGCTTCTGCTCAACCTGATTTACATTCCGGCAGTTCGCAAGGCTGGATTTTCGGGCTGGTGGGTCGTGCTCTCCATGGTGCCCATCGTTGGGCTCGTTCTGCTTTGGATGTTCGCATTCGCACGCTGGCCCGCCCAGCCAGAGCGTTAGACACGACGGTATGGCGCAAGCAGACTAAGCGAACAAAGAGCCACATTCGCCACGGGGGGGCGCGATGGGAGGATGGACTCGAATATGGGTGGTACTGACTGTAGCGGCTAGCGCGTTGGCGGGTTGGGTCTATGTGGACAATGTCCGCTATGCCGAACAGAAGGCCAATGACGCTTACAAGAACGCGCTCGAGGGGTACGACATCTGCCGGAATCAGCCATCAGCACCTGCGGGAGCGTCGGACCTTTTTAGTGAATTCCTCCGTGCTGGGTGCGACGATGCCAAGCAGCCTCGAGACCAGTTTGCCCAGCGCCAGGCACAGCACCGCGACGATGCAATCGCGACAGTAAAGAGGGACTCCGCCAATAGAGCGGTCGCGACGGTGGGTTGGGTAAGTGGATCTGTCGGCGCCCTATTGGTCGCCGTCGGATGGATTTGGCGTGGGTTCCGCAGGAGAAAGCGAACCTAAGCCTGCCTGCGCGAACGCGCGTGTACGGGCCTAAAATCCCCACTTTTCTCATCCGCGTAAAGCCAGACGGCACCGGGGCAACGTCATGAACGAAACGCAGTCGAAGTTGTGGTTTTCTGGGGTTGCGTTCATTCCATACGCAATCCTGGCGTATGGGTTCAACTGGATAACCAGAGGCAGCGACCACGATTTGAATACCGCACTTATCGTGTTGCTTGGCGGCCGACTAGTGTATGGGCTGATAGATAACGTGACCGCAGCCACCGCATGGCGCTTCTATGGCCGCAAACGCGCGGTCGAAACATTCTTGAAGCTGATGCGCGAGAATCGCATGCCACCTCGAGAAAACCCCGCAGACAGCCTCAAATACTACCTGAGCTATATCGACAGCGACAATGAGAGCAATGCGGTTATCCGTAGCGCCGCGCGTCAAATATCGACAATCATCGAACACTCGCAGCATGAAGGTCTGATAGGCGGGAGCCGGGTTGAGAAAACGGCCCAGCAGGCGTACGAGCGCTACCAAGATGGATTACCGGCATTTCGATTGCCAGATTGGATTAAGACCGAATGAGCACCTCAAGCCCGCTTTAGCCGAACACAGCGGCTCCGGACAAAGCGCCGCCGCGACAAACTACTGGTGATACCACTCCTTCATCACGTCGACCTGCTCCGAGCTATGTTTTTCATCATTCCACCGCCACGCGACCTTGTAAGCAACCCGTGAGGTGTCCGTGAGTCGTACGGCCACATCCTGAACGTCAAAAGTATTAATGGCTTTCGGTTTTTTCTCCTGGATAAGCTTGTGACCCCAGTTCGCTTTTTCCTTCAAACTTGGCAGGCTGGCGGAACCGAATGTGTCTTCGCTTGCGGGGTGATTCTCATAAGCGATGTACACAGGAACCGTATAGCCCCCTACCATCGCGCCCGGAACTTTCAGCGCGTCACAGCACATTCGGACCCAACTCTCTGGCTGCGACGTCAATGGATCGATTGGTTTGGCTCCCAGTGTGCAACCCACTACGCATACTTTCTTCAGTTGCCAACCCTTTTTGCCAATCTTCTCCTGAACTCCCTTCAAGAGGTTGGCCACATCCTCGGGCGACGTATTTTGCGTTGAAACGCCACCGGAGCCGTGCAGGATTACGTAAGCGCCCCACGTGAGCTTGGCCCCACTCGCCCCTTCGTCAGGGTGCAGGAGCTTTGCCAAGTCTTTCTGGCCTGCCGTCAACTGCTTGCTCACAGAGTTTCCTATACCCTTCGCGTTTTTCTCGCCCAGCCCTGAAAAACCCAGTACGAACGAGCGTATAGGGGCCTTGCTTTTGGCCTTAGCCTGCTCGGAGACAGCCACGGAGCCGGCAAGTCTCTGGCGCTCATCCAGCACCTTCGCAGAACTCGGTGCCTCGCCAGTTGGGTCGCGCCGTTCCTCGTACAGAACGACAAGGCGATCGACTTTCATGTGCCCTCCGGGCCTCAGACTGAACTCCTATCAAAGGGTTTTAGGACATTCCAATGAATGTGCAAACGCTTTGCTTCGTGATTCAGGGGCGGCGGCTGGTCGGATCAACGCCGTCTCGCGCGCTTGCTGGTGTCATGGCCCCGAAATGCCCCCTACCGCATCTGGACGCTCGCGGCCGCACCCATCAACGCTGCGCAGTAGCCGTTCCGCATCCTTCTGAGTCGGAATGTCCTCCCAGCCTTCGTCGGCGGGGTTGGTCGCGGCGGCCCGCAAATGCCCATACGCTGTTTCTTCGCTGTTCCCAGCCATACCGCGCCGCCTGTTTCGGTCTGTTATCAGGCAGCGCGCTTCACTGCAGGTTGGAGCGGAACCCGATCAACTGGAAGGCAAGATCGTGAAGTTGTAGGTATTGTTGCCGACGATGAATCCGGCTGGCGGCGAACCGTTGCTCCATTTATTTCCACCCACGTAGGAAAGCGTAATCGTCTAACCTGTCGAGTGATTTGCGACCTTGAAGTTGCCGCGATATGCAGGCGGATTCGAACTGAAGTCAAGCACAACAAAGACAAGAGTAGCTCCCGAATCGTTGTGAGAATCCTTGGTGCCGGGGACCGGACTCGAACCGGCAAGCTGTTAAGCGGCGGATTTTCGTCACACTACGTCTTTCGACGCCGTCTGCTTCAACCTGAAAAGCAAACGTTCGTGCGCTGGACTATGCCTTCGCCATCGCGATGCGCGTATTGCACGCCGCATCGCATTAGGCGCCCTCCGTCTAGTCTCTACACCTTCCGCGCCTTCCGTCCCGCATCAGCAGAAAAGAAAACGGGCTTGGCTCGGCGTTGCCTCGTTGCACGGTGTGAATCGCGCGCGTTCAGGGGTTTCGCCGAATTTGAAGGGTTCTGCACCGGCCGTTTCCGGCTGGGCACTCAATGCTTTAAGTCCGCTATGTTTACCAATTTCATCACCCCGGCAGGGCGGACGCGATTCTACCATCGCGCCGCAGCCTGACCAAACCGGCGCGAACCCCAGTTTCGCCCGTCCGCGACCCGGCGCGCATTCATCGACCCGTCACAAACGTTCCCGATAATCCGCCCCACGAAAACGTTTACAACGACGCACGCCCCTCGACGCGGCGCGCGGCACACGCTGACGGGAACCCAACGATGACGCCCACGATCAAGGATGTCGCCGCGCACGCGGGCTTTTCGATCGCGACCGTCTCGCGCGCGATCAACGCGCCGCACACGGTCAACCCCGTGACCCTCGAAAAAGTGCGTCAGTCGATCGACGCCCTCAACTTCCGCCCGAGCCCGCTCGGCCGCCAGTTGCGCGGCGAGCGCTCGCGCCTGATCGGCGTGGTGCTGCCGACGCTCGCCAACCCCGTGTTCGCCGAATGCCTGCAAGGCATCGACGAACTGGCGTCCGCGCAAGGCTACCGGCTGATGCTGATGACCACGCAATACGACGCCGACCGCGAACGCCACGCGATCGAAACGCTGCGCGAACAGCGCGTCGAAGGCCTGATCCTGACGGTAGCCGATGCCGACACACACCCGCTGCTCGACGAACTCGACCGCGACGGCATGCTGTACGTGCTGATGCACAACGACACCGTGCGCCGCCCGTCCGTGTCCGTCGACAACCGGCAAGCCGCCTACGACGGCGTGCGCATGCTGATCGCGCACGGCCATCGCCGCATCCTGATGCTGGCGGGCACGCTCGCCGCGTCGGACCGCGCGCGGCTGCGCCATCTCGGCTACACGCAAGCGATGCAGCACGCCGGCCTCGCGCCCGCACCCGCGCTCGAAATCGATTTCAACGCGGACGAACTCGCGCCCGCCGTGCTGAACCATCTGACGACGGGCCTGAATCGCCCGACGGCCCTCTTCTGCTCGAACGATCTGCTCGCGATGGTCGTGATGCGCGGCCTACGCCGCGCCCGCCTGCAAATGCCCGACGACATGTCGATTCTCGGCTTCGACGGCCTCGCGATGGGCGAACTGCTGTCGCCGCCGCTCGCGAGCGTCTGCGCGCCGAACCGGGAGATCGGCTGCGCGGCGTGGCGGCGGCTGATCGCGCGGGTCGACGGCTCGCAGCCTTCCGGCTTCGACGACGCGCTGCACGCGCCGGCGCTGTCGCTGACCTTGCCGCACACGCTGCGCGAAGGCGCGACGGTCGCGGCGATCTCCGACACGTCGGGCGCAACGTTGAACCGCATCGTCCGCTCGCCTGCGTAATCCCCTTTAAAAACACCCCTTTTCCACCTCCGGGAGACCTGTCGTGAACCGCCGTTCCTCCATCGGTATTGCAGCGTTGCGCGTCGCGCGCGCCGCGCTGGTTGCATCGTCGTTCGTGTTGACGCTGGCTGCGCCGCAACTCGCGCACGCCGAAGAAACCGCGATCTGCTACAACTGCCCGCCCGAATGGGCCGACTGGGCAAGCCAGATCAACGCCATCCAGCAAAAGACAGGCGTCCACGTACCGTTCGACAACAAGAATTCCGGCCAGTCGATCGCGCAGTTGATGGCCGAGCAGAAAAGCCCCGTGGCGGATGTCGTGTATCTGGGTGTGTCGTCGGCATTCCAGGCGAAGGACAAGGGCGTGATCGCGCCGTACAAGCCCGCGCACTGGAACGACATTCCCGCGAACCTGAAGGACCCGCAAGGCTACTGGTTCGCGATCCACTCGGGCACGCTGGGCTTTTTCGTCAACAAGGACGCGCTCGAAGGCAAGCCCGTGCCGCGTTCGTGGGCCGACTTGCTGAAGCCCGAGTACAAGGGGATGATCGGCTATCTCGATCCGTCGAGCGCATTCGTCGGCTATGCAGGCGCCGTCGCCGTGAATCAGGCGCTCGGCGGCAGCTTCGACAACTTCAAGCCGGGACTCGACTGGTTTGCGAAACTGAAGGCCAACCAGCCGATCGTGCCGAAGCAGACGGCCTACGCGCGCGTGCTGTCGGGTGAGATTCCTATCCTGCTCGATTACGACTTCGATGCGTACCGCGCGAAGTACAAGGATCACGCGAACGTCGAGTTCGTGATTCCGAAGGAAGGCACGATCGAAGTGCCGTACGTGATGAGCCTCGTGAAGGGTGCGCCGCACGACGCGAACGGCAAGAAGGTGCTGGATTTCGTGCTGTCGGACGAAGGCCAGAAGCTGTGGGCGAACGCGTATCTGCGCCCCGTGCGCGCCAACGCGATGACGCCTGATGCCGCGTCGAAATTCCTGCCCGCCAGCGACTATGCGCGCGCGCATGCCGTCGATTTCGCCAAGATGGCAGAGAAGCAGCAGGCATTCGGCGAGCAGTATCTGCAGGTGATGCATTGAACGACATCACGTTCCCGCTACGCTGGCGCATCGCGTTGATCGCGCCAGCGCTCGCCGTGTTCATCGCGTTCTGGCTGCTGCCGATGACGGCGCTCGTGCAGGTGAGCGCCGACGGTCATCTGCTGAAGACGTACGGCGCGATGCTCGCGAACGCGCGCTATATGAAGAGCCTGTTCGCGACGGTCATGCTGTCGGCGGCCGTGACGGCGACGACGCTCGCGCTCTCGGTGATCTCGGGCCTGTTGCTCGCGCGCCGCGATTTTCCCGGCAAGCGCACGCTGCTCGCGCTGCTGACGTTTCCGCTCGCGTTTCCGGGCGTGGTCGTCGGCTTCATGGTGATCATGCTGGCGGGCCGCCAAGGTTTGATCGGCGCGCTGTCGTTGAAGCTCACGGGCGACAAGTGGGTCTTCGCGTATTCGATGACGGGTCTCTTTATCGGCTACCTGTATTTCTCGATTCCGCGCGTGATCGTTACGGTGATGGCGTCGGCGACCAAGCTCGATGCATCGCTTGAAGAAGCCGCGCGTTCGCTCGGCGCATCGCCGTGGCGGATCATGCGCGACATCGTGCTGCCCGCGCTGTCGCCGGGTCTCATCGCGGCGGGCGCCGTGTGCTTCGCGACCGCTATGGGCGCGTTCGGCACGGCGTTCACGCTCGCCACCGACATCGACGTGCTGCCGATGACCATCTACACCGAGTTCACGCTCAACGCGAACATGGTGACGGCGGCGGGACTGTCGATCGTACTCGGGATCGTCACGTGGATCGTGCTGTATGTCGCGCGCAGCGTCAGCGGCTCGGCCGTGGCGGCGACGGCCTGATTGGGCCGATTCTTTTCCATGTCGAATGAAGACACTCGCATGAATTCCGTTGCTCAAACCACGAACGCGCCTCAGATGCAGCACAAGCGCGCGTTCGCCCTGCCCTCGTTGCGCACGTGGCTCGCGGCGGGTCAATGGCTCGTTACGTTGCTGCTGTGCGCGTTTCTGATCGTGCCCGTCGTGATGTCGATACTCGCGGGCCTCACAGTGAACTATTTTCAGGGCATCGCGAGCGGGCTCACGTTGCGTTGGCTCGGCGAAGTGTGGACGCAGTATCACGCGTCCGTGTTCCTGTCGCTCGAAATCGCGCTCGCGACGCTCGTCATCACGCTGCTGACGGGCGTGCCCGCTGGCTACGTGCTCGCGCGCAGCGAGTCGCGGGTCTCGCGCATCATCGAAGAATTTCTCGTGCTGCCGATCGCGTTGCCCGGACTCGCATCCGCGCTCGCGCTGCTCGTCGTGTATGGCGGCTTCACGATGTTCCGCATGAGCGTCGCGTTCATCGTCGTCGGACATGTGGTGTTCACGCTGCCGTTCATGGTGCGTGCGGTCGCCGCCGTGTGCGCGAGCGCCGGACTGCGTACGCTCGAAGAAGGCGCCGCGAGCCTGGGCGCGAGCTTCTTTCAGCGTTTCATCACGATCGTGCTGCCGAACGTGCGGCCTGGCATCGTGGCTGGCGCGCTGGCTGTCGTTACGTTGTCGATCGGTGAATTCAATCTCACGTGGATGCTGCACACGCCTGAAACGAAGACGTTGCCCGTGGGTCTTGCCGACACCTATGCTTCGCTGCGCATCGAGATCGGCAGCGCTTACACCATTCTCTTTTTCATCATGACGATGCCGCTGCTCGTCGCGATGCAATGGCTCGGCGTCGATGCGACGGGTCAGCGCAACACGCGGCAGAAGAAGACACGCGCCATCGATACGACAACATCCGCAGAAGACCAGCCATGAAACTCGCTTCCATTCCCATCACGCTGACGCGCTGCGCGAAGACGTTTCGCGGCACGCGCGTGCTCGAGCCGCTCGATCTGTCGATTGGCGCAGGCGAAACGCTGGTGCTGCTCGGGCCGTCGGGTTGCGGCAAGACGACGACGTTGCGCATGATTGCCGGTCTCGAACAGCCGGACGCGGGCGGGCGCGTTGCATTTGGTGACGAGGACGTCACGGCGATGCCCATCGAGAAGCGCCAGGTTGGTATGGTGTTCCAGAGTTACGCGCTGTTTCCGAACCTGACCGTGCGCGGCAACATCAACTATGGGCTGAAAATCAAGCGCGTGGATGTGGACGTGGCGCGGCAGCGCGTCGACGAGTTGCTCTCGATGATGCGGCTCACCGATCACGCCGACAAACCCATCGATCAGCTTTCCGGCGGCCAGCGGCAGCGTGTCGCATTGGCACGGGCGCTTGCGCCGCAGCCGCGGGTGCTGTTGCTCGACGAGCCGCTGACGGCGCTCGATGCGCGTCTGCGCGATACGTTGCGCGGGGAGATGAATGCGCTGCTGCGCGAGCTTGGGATTACGACGGTTTATGTGACTCACGATCAGGGTGAGGCGATGGAGCTGGGCGACCGTATCGTGGTGATGAGCGCGGGGCGCATTGAGCAGATCGGCACGCCGCGGGATATCTATTATCGGCCGGCTAACCGGAATGTTGCGCAGTTTGTTGGGACTATTAATCGCGTGGCGGGGCAGGCGCGGGATGGTGTGCTTGCCACGACGGGTGGCGCTATTCCTTTGCCGCTGACGCATGCTACTCGGGTTATGCCTCATGGTGATGAGGTGTTTTTTCGGCCTGAAGACGCGTGGATTGCTGATCTTGCTGATGCGCAGTTGCGCGGGACCGTCGATGCCGCAGCGTTTCTGGGTGAGCGCACGCGGCTCACTATTCGCGATGCGGCGCCTGATCTGATTGTTGTTGATGTGCCTGGGAGAGTTGAACTTGCTCGTGGCACGGTTGTTGGGGTTTCTGTCGCTAAGGATGCTTTGATTGCGTTATCGTAGGTTTTTGGGTTTGGTTCGGTTCGGTTTGGGTTTTCGCTGGCATCCGCGATTTGTTAGCGTGCTTCAGGCGTCGCCCCTGTGCGGGGCGGCACCTACTTTTCTTTGCCGCCGCAAAGAAAAGTAGGCAAAAGAAAGCGGCTAACACCGCTAACACTTCTTCCTGCCTGAGGGCCCCCAGAGGGTCTTACGCTTCACACGGCAGCATTTCTGTTTGCGTGCGTTGCTAACGCTTCGAATGAACGCCTCACCCGCTTCGAATACCCGTACTCGGGCCAGCGGCAGCGAATGGTATGTGCCGCCCAGGTGGCAAACTGTGTGTAGGTTGTCGCGTCGTATAGCTCGGCGCTCTTATAGGGTGGAGCGTATGCGCTATCGGTCCGAAGTGAGGCGCGCGAGGCACTACGGCCTGCACACAGTTTGCCACCTGGGCGGCAGTGGACTATCTCGCAAGGCATGATGCAGCGCGGGTGCGTGAAGCGGGTGAGGCGCTCCGCAAGAGCGTTGGCAACGAACGTGGGTCACGTGGTTGCCGTGTGAAGCGTAAGACCCTTTGGGGGCCCTCAGGCAGGAAGAAATGTTGGCGGTGTGAGCCGCTTTCTTTTGCCTACTTTTCTTTGCGGCGGCAAAGAAAAGTAGGTGCCGCCCCGCACAGGGGCGACGCTTGAAGCTAGATAACAACTCGCGGATGCCAGCGCAAACGTCAAAACACCGACCGGCAACGCCCGAAGCACGAAGACAAATCGCCAGCGAAAACCCAAGAACACCCTAACAGCGTCGCAGACACAAACAGCCAAACGAGGAACCCCATGTTAATAGCCCAGATCAGCGATCTGCACATCAAACGCCCGGGCGCGCTGGCCTACCGCCGCGTGGACACGGCGGCGTACCTGACGCGCTGCGTAGAGCGACTGAACGCGCTCGTCCCAGCGCCAGACGCAATCATCATCACCGGCGATCTCGTCGACCAGGGCGAGCCCGAACAATACGTCCATCTGAAGTCCCTGCTAGCACCGCTAAAAATCCCGTACTACCTGCTAGTAGGCAACCACGACGACCGCGCCGCGCTGCGCGCCACCTTCAACGACCGCAAAGAACTCCACACCAACGACGAATTCATCCAATACACAGTCGACATAGGCCCACTCCACCTGATCGCACTCGACTCGATGGTCCCCGGCCAAAGCGCCGGCCTGCTCTGCGACGCGCGCCTCGCCTGGCTCGAAGAGCAACTAAAAACGGCCCACGACAAACCCGTGATCGTCGCGCTGCATCATCCGCCATTCGTGTCGGGCATCGGCCACATGGACGCGCTGCGGCTCGAACCGACCTCAGCAAAAAAACTCGCGACGCTCATCGCACGTCACTCGAACGTAGAACGCGTAATCTGCGGCCATGTACATCGCCCGATGTTCGTGCGCTTCGGCGGCACAATCGCATCGGCGGTGCCCGCGCCCGCGCATCAAGTGGCGCTCGATCTGCGCGACGACGCGCCATCGGCCTTCATGATGGAGCCGCCCGCGTTCGCGCTACACCGCTACGACAGCGTGAACGGGCTCATCACCCATCACGCGTATGTCGATGCAGCCGACGGCCCCTATCCATTCTATGAACCCGAAGGATCGTTGATCGACTGAGCCCGCGCCGGGCGTGCCATCCAGCACAATCCGCCCCACTCCGGTATCATCGGCACGCTCGACTCTCTCCCGCCGGCGCCTCGCCGGCCGCCGCGTCATGTCCACACCCGCCTCCGACCACGCCGCAACCGACCGATCGCTGAGCGGCCTTCTGCTACTGCTTGCGACGATCGCCGGCGTCTCCGTCGCGAACATCTACTACAACCAGCCGCTGCTCGACGACTTCCGTCTGTCGTTTCCGCAAAGCGCATCGTGGATCGGCGTGGTGCCGACGATGACCCAGCTCGGCTACGCGGCAGGCATGCTGCTGCTCGCGCCGCTCGGCGACCGCTTCGACCGTCGCAGGCTGATTCTGCTGCAGATCGCCGCCCTGTGCGTCGCGCTGCTGTTCGCGGCTGCCGCGCCGAATCTGTCGGTGCTCGTGATCGCGAGTCTCGCGATCGGCATTCTCGCGACAATCGCGCAGCAGGCCGTGCCGTTCGCCGCCGAACTCGCGCCGCCGTCGCAACGCGGCCATGCCGTCGGCACAGTAATGAGCGGACTGCTGCTCGGCATTCTGCTCGCGCGCACGGCAGCCGGCTTCGTCGGCCAGTACCTTGGCTGGCGCGCGGTATTCGGCGCATCGATCGTTGCGCTGCTGGTGCTTGCCGCCGTCATCATCGCGAGGCTGCCGCGCAGCAAGCCGACCTCGACGCTCGCCTACGGACAGCTGCTCGGCTCGATGTGGCATCTCACCGTCGAACTGCGCGGCCTGCGCGAAGCGTCAATGACGGGCGCCGCGCTGTTCGCCGCGTTCAGCCTGTTCTGGTCGACGCTCGCGCTGTTGCTGGCGGGCGCGCCGTTTCACTATGGGCCGCAGGCGGCAGGTCTGTTCGGTATCGTCGGCGCGGCGGGCGCAATGGCGGCGCCGCTCGCGGGCAAGTTCGCCGACAAGCGCGGGCCGCGCGCCATCGTCTCGCTGTCAATCGCGCTGGCGGCGCTGTCGTTCGTCGTGTTCGCGCTGTCGGGCACGAGCCTGATTGGCCTCGTGATCGGCGTGATCATGCTCGACGTCGGCGTGCAGGCCGCGCAGATCTCCAACCAGTCGCGCATCTATGCGCTGAAGCCCGAAGCGCGCAGCCGCGTGAACACCGTGTTCATGGTCTGCTATTTCATCGGTGGCGCGGTCGGGTCGGGTGTCGGCGCGTTCGTGTGGCCGCTGTTCGGTTGGGTCGGCGTGAGTATCGCCGGCCTGCTGTTTGCCGCGCTTGCCGGGCTCAATCACCTGCGTGGGCGTCCTGAGCCGCTGGCGGCTTCGGGCGCGACGGAGTGATGGCGAACTGATGTCGCCGCGCCGAAACAGCTATCGCTCTTCCAGCCGCCCCTGCGCATAGTCGTGCAGCGCGTCGATCACGCGATCGAACTCGAACGACTTGTCATAGAAATGCCGCACGCCGTATTGCTGGCAGCGCTCGCGGTAGGCGGGCAGCGCATGGTTGGTCAGCACCGCAGCGAACGTCGATTCGATCAGCCCTTCCTTCTGCATATACGCAAGCACAGGCACGCTCGATCCACCCTTCAACTGCAGATCGACGATCACGGCATCGAACGCTTCGCCGTCCAGCAGCGCAATCGCCTCGTCGGCGGACTCGGCCTGCGCGGCCACCTGCATGACGCCCGACGCATCGATCGCTTCGACGATGCTGCGCCGGATCAGCGGCGAATCCTCGATCAAGAGCACACGCAACGGCGCGCGGCCGGAATCGGTGTGTGCAGTGATGGAGTCGGCGTTCATCGGTTGCGTTCCATGCTCGCGGGGAATCACAGGTTCATTCGATCAGGCCGTTCTTGATCGCGTAGTACGTCATGTCTGCGTTGTTCGTCATGTGCATCTTTTCCAGCACGCGCGCGCGATACGTGCTGACCGTCTTCACCGACAGATGCAGTTCGCCGGCGATGTCAGTTGGAATCTGCCCTGACGCGAGCTTGCAGAAGATCTGGAACTCGCGCTCCGACAACTGTTCATGCGGATGCGTCGCAGCGGGCTTGTCGAGACTGTTCGCGAGCGTATCGGCAACGGCCTCCGACAGATAACGATGCCCGCGCGCGACCGAACGGATCGCGCGCACGATCTCGTCGGGCTCGCAGTCCTTGTTCAGATAGCCGTTCGCGCCCGCGCGCAACAGGTTGATCGCGTACTGGCTCTCCGGATAGCCCGACAGGATCAGCACGCCCTGCTCTGGCCGCATCTGCCGGATCACGCGCAACGTGTCGATGCCGTTCTTGTCGGGCATCGCGATATCGAGCAGCACGACATCGAAAGGCTCGCCGTCCGGCTGCTCGCGCACGAGGCGGATGGTCTCGTCGCCCGTCGATGCTTCCGCCGCGACGCACATGTCCGGCTCGTCAGCGACGAACTGTCTGAATCCGCCCCGGACGATCGCGTGATCGTCCGCTATCAGCACTCGAATCATGGATGTGGTTTACCCCAGTGCAAGTGCATTTGCTTCATAGCCTGCAAAAACGGCCGCGGCGAGCGCGCCGCCCATCGCATTCGCGCCCAGCGGCCTTCGCCCTCACTCGCGACCCGACAGCAGATCGGCCATATCGTCCGCATGCTCTTCCTCGACGGCCAGAATCTCTTCGAAAATCCGGCGCGTCGTGACGTCGCTGTCGCCGAGATAGCGGATGATCTCGCGATAGGTATCGATCGCAATGCGTTCCGCGACCAGGTTTTCGCGAATCATGTCGGTCAGATTCTTGCCCTCCTTGTATTCCGAGTGCGAGCGCTTCGACAGGCTGTCCGGCGCGAAGTCCGGCTCGCCGCCCAGTTGCACGATGCGCGCGGCGAGCGTGTCGGCATGGCCCTGCTCTTCGTTCGCATGCTCGAGAAACTCCTGCGCGACGGCTTCCGAATTGATGCCCTTCGCCATGAAGTAGTGGCGCTTGTAGCGCAGCACGCAGACGAGTTCCGTCGCGAGCGAGCCGTTGAGCAGCTTGAGCACGGTCTCGCGGTCCGCGCCATAGGTCTGCGTGACGGGACCATCGTCCATATCCTTGCGGGCCTGTTCACGAATGCGCTTGAGGTCCATCACGAATTCGCCTTTCGTTGCGTTCGACATTGATTGACTCCTTGTTCCGGTATTGTGGGAAACGCACACGCGGCCGCCGTCTGTCATATGCGGCGGCGCAGCGTGCGCCATGCGGGCTTGCGCTAGGTTCGGAACACGCCAAGCAGCAGCGTGACGACGAACACCACCAGGAAGATGTAGAACAGAATCTTCGCTATTTCGGCGGCGCCGGCGGCAATGCCGGTGAAGCCGAACACAGCGGCGATGATCGCGATCACGAAGAACACGAGTGCGTAATGCAGCATGACAACGCTCCTTCCTGTTTAAGCGATGAATGGCGGCGGACCCGTTCCAGCGGCCCACGCTTTGTCCTGAGTTGCCTCTCCAGCTTCGCTAATCGACGATCTTCTTCGTGATGACGAAGCCGAGTACGAGGAACACGACGCACAGGATCAGGAACACCACGAACAGGAACTTCGCGATAGCCGCCGCACCTGCCGCGACGCCTGTGAATCCGAGCAGCCCCGCGATCACGGCAATCACGGCGAAGAACAACGCCCACTTGAGCATGATGGCAACCTCCCTTGGCTAATGTGGCTGAATGGTCGCTATGGATTCCTAGCACTCATCGTACGGAGCAGTTTGCGTACCCGCATTCGGGCGCGCGCTGTTTTTCATGTGGGAATCCGCCGACACCCGCTTTCGGCGAGGCCTCTGGCGGCCCGTCGCGACGCTCGTGCGAACGCAAACGCGCCGCGCGACGCTACACTGTCGGTGACTTCATCGCATGGAGACGGCAGTGTCAGACGGCGCGGAAGCGGGACTCACCACCAGGCTGACGGACTGGATGCATCAGCGCAGCTGGGCCATCGCGATGACGGTCGCGATCGTCATCACGTGCGGAGGTCTCGTCATTCTGGAAACGGCGCGACAACGCATTGCGTCGGAATACGAAGCGGCGCTCGAAGCACGCAACGCGAGCGTGCAGCTCAGCGATCTCGCCGGGCAACTCGCGCAGTTGCAATCGCATGAAAGCCGCTTTCTTCTGACGAGGGACGATGCCGACGCGCGCAGCTATTGCGCGCGCGCCGCCGACATCCGCCGCGGCATCCGTTCGCTCGACACGTACTTCAAACGCGCCGCCGACAGCGCGGAACTGTCCAGCTTCACGCAGATCGCCGCGCTGATCGGCGCGCGCATCGGCAGCGGCGCGCATGCGTTGCAGCAGGCTGCGCCGCATCCACTCGATCTCGCCGCTTGCGGCGGCGCGGCGGCGAACAGCAACGTCGATGCGTCGCTCGTGACGAGCACGCTGTCTTTACTGCGCGACAACGAAGAGCGCCGCGCGCAGCGCGCGCTCGACGCGAGCCGCGCCGACCAGCGCGTCTCCACATTCGTCGCGGCGGGCCTGTCCGCGCTCAACATCGTGTTGTTCATTCTGCTGTTCCGCAATCTCGGCATTCAGCTCGACAGCCAGGCGCGCGCGCAAAAGCAGTTGATCACGCAGCAGGAAGAACTCGATCAACTGGTCAACGAGCGCACGCGGCAACTCGAAGCGCTTGGCTGGCACTTGCAGGCCGTCAGCGAGAACGAAAAGACCCAACTGGCGCGCGAACTGCACGACGAACTCGGTGCGATTCTCACGGCGAGCAAGATGGACGTCGCGTGGGCGCGGCGCAAACTTCAGGACACCGATCCCGCGATCGCCGAGAAACTGACGCGCGCGCTCGAGACGCTCGATCAGGGCATCGCGCTCAAGCGGCGCATCATCGAGGACATGCGGCCGACCGTGCTCGCGAATTTCGGCCTCGTCACCGCACTGCGCACGCTCGCCGACGAAGCCGCTCAACGCAACGGCTGGGCGCTCGACCTGCACCTGCCCGACGACGAACTGCAACTCGACGAGCAAACCGAGATCGCGCTGTTTCGCGTCGCGCAGGAGTCGCTGACCAACGCGGCTAAATACGCACGCGCGACGCAGGTCACGATCGATCTGAGCACGGGCCATGGCGAGGTGTCGCTGCATATCGCCGACAACGGCGTCGGTATCATGCCCGCCGACCTGACGCGCACGCATACGCATGGGCTGATGGGCATGCGCCAACGCGTGGCCGCGCGCGGCGGACGCTTCGACATCCGGCGCGGCGAGCTGCACGGCACCGACATACGCGTCGTGCTGCCCGTGCCGACCGTCGGCGTGACCAGGGAAGAAAGTCCGGGCGTCGATCAGATCGTTGAGGAAGCACCGAGGCGCGTTCCGGACGACACCAGCGCCCAAGGCCACGCGCCCGTCGAACGTCTTTGATGTCCGCGTAGGATTGCGCCGACACAAAAATCGTGGCGCCTCTGACAGCGTCGCGGCCATGCGTCTCTTACCATGGAATCAGACCGGATCGGCTGGCGCGACGCCCCGGTCGGACGACAGGGCGCGCACGCCGGGCGATGTCGAACGCAACACCTGACCAGACCGGCGCGCGCGAATCGATCGAAGCATATGTCGAAGATTCCTGACTATTCCAGATAGGGAGAAAACTCATGAGACGACTCATCGCACTTCTGCTGCTCGCGGGCACGACACTGCTGGCCGCCTGCAATACGATGGCCGGCGCCGGCCAGGACATCTCCAAGGGCGGCAACGCGATCACCAATTCGGCCGAAAAGCATTCCGACTGATATCGCACCTGCCCGGTCGATTCAATCCGATCCGATCCGATTCATCCGTTACCACTCGCCGCCGCGTACCACGCGGCGGTTTTTTTGCGCCTGCGCTTTGCGAACTACTTCACGAACTTCACGAGCAAGCGCGCAAAACAGAACGGCGGCCCATTCGCATGAGCCGCCGTGCCGTCCCCCTGCTACCGCATCGTTATCGGGTCATGTCGCGTTGCTTTATTGGCCGTTCAACGTGTTGGTCAACTCAAGCGCCGGTTGCGTGGTGTTGCCGCCCTGCGCGACGAGCAGGTGGATCTGGTTCGGCAGCAACTGACTGAGCACGCCGCCGATCGGCACCGACGTCACGAGCCAGTCCGCGTTGTTCGCGAGATCGAACGAACTCGACTGGAAGATCGGCGTCTTGCTGCCCGCCGTCGTCGCAATCAGCACATACGTGCCGCCCGATACGTAGACCGAGTCCTGGCCGCTCGCGGGCACCGCGTTCTTGAAGGACACGCCTGCCAGCGTCGGACTGGCGTTTGTGATGTTCGTGTTGTTCGCGGGCACCAGATACAGGTCGAGATTCGACGCGTTCAGCGATGCATTGAAGCCCCGCAAGCGCGCGCTGTTCGACAGCAGACCCTTGTCGAACGGATCGTCGATCAGACCGATGTCGGCGCCCGACGAGCCAGGCACCGCGATCACCGTATACTCGTGGCCCTTCGCGACATCGGGGAAGGTCCCGCTCGCCAACGCCGTCGTGGTCCCCGTCGCTGCATACGCAACCGACGTCTGTCCCGTGTTGATGTTCGCGAAGTTCGTCACGTTCTTGTACGAGATGTTCTTCTGCAACGCGCCGCCGTTGACGAGAAAGTCGACGGCGGGGCCGCTTGGAATAGCGTGTACGAAATGGATCAACGGATTCTGCAACCCGAGTTCTTTGCCGACGTCGTTCGAACCTCCACCGCACGCCGACACTAGCGCGGCCGCTCCGATGAGCGCCGCCATGGTCCTGATAACCTTCATTTGCCACCTCTCCCTGATTGGGCTCGAGCCCGTTGATCTGCGGCTTGCCGCCTGCGCAATCGCGTCCGTTCGTCGTCGACGTTATGTGTCGTTGTCCGCCGCACGGCTGCAACTGCGCGTCCGTCATGGCGACGCGCCTTTCATATGTCCACGAGGTCGGCCAGCGCTTTGAGGATCGACTTGCCCGCATCGATTGGACGATTGCGGACAGCAATCGCCGTGCCGCGATGTTCATTACCAACGGCAGGCGAATAAAAGTGACGTCCAGATTCGGGGTTGGAGGCGATTAGAATTTTCCCTCGGAGGTTTTACGAGGAGCGCGCGTGTATCGTTCGAGCGCGTCCCAACTTTACATGGTGCCTTGCATGTCTTACCCGCGGCTCTTGTCCGAACTCGATCTGGGCTTCACGCGCCTGCGTAACCGCGTCGTGATGGGTTCGATGCATACGGGCATGGAGGACCGCTTCTGGAATTACCCGAAGCTCGCCGCGTACTTTCGTGAGCGCGCCAAAGGCGGCGCGGGCCTCATCATCACGGGCGGCATCTCGCCAAATCGCGAAGGCTGGCTGCTGCCGTTCGGCGGCACGCTGAACTCCGTCTTCGATCTGCACAATCACCGCAAGCTCACCCGGGCCGTCCACGAAGAAGGCGGCAAGATCGCGTTGCAGATCCTGCATGCGGGGCGCTACGGTTATCAGCCGCTCGTCGTGTCGGCGTCGGCGCTGAAATCGCCCATCTCGATGTTCAAGCCACGTGCGTTGACGCTGGCCGGCATCGGGCGAACCGTGCGCGCGTACGCCCGTTGCGCGCGGCTCGCGCAACGCGCCGGATACGACGGCGTCGAGATCATGGGCAGTGAAGGCTATCTGCTGAACCAGTTTTTGTGTCCGCGCACGAACCGGCGCGACGATGCCTACGGAGGCAGTCTGGAAAACCGGATGCGCCTCGCGCGCGAGGTCGTGCAGGCCGTACGCGCGGCCTGCGGCGAGCGTTTCATCGTCGTGTACCGGCTGTCGCTGATCGATCTCGTCGAAGGCGGCAATACGTGGGATGAAACCGTGCAGATCGCAAAAGCGCTCGAAGCCGCGGGCGTCACGATTTTCAACACGGGCATCGGCTGGCATGAGGCGCGCGTGCCGACCATCGTCACGTCCGTGCCGCGCGCCGCGTTCGCGCCGTTGGCGGCCCGCCTGAAGGCGGCCGTCGGCGTACCCGTGATCGTGTCGAACCGCATCAATACGCCGGAGGTCGCCGAAGACCTGCTCGCGCAAGGCGCGGGCGATCTGGTGTCGATGGCGCGGCCGCTGCTCGCCGACCCCGAGTTCGTCGTGAAAGCAGCCGAAGGACGCGCGGATGAAATCAACACCTGCATCGCGTGCAACCAGGCGTGTCTCGATCACACGTTTCAGAATAAACGCGCGACCTGTCTCGTCAATCCGCGCGCGGGGCGCGAGACGGAACTCGTCTACCGCCCGCTCGCTTCGCATCAGCCGCCGCGCGCCGTGGCCGTGGTCGGCGCGGGACCGGCGGGATTGTCGGCGGCGACCGTGGCGGCCGCGCGCGGCCATCGCGTGACGCTGTTCGATGCGGCTGCAACTATCGGCGGCCAGTTCAATCTCGCGATGCGCGTGCCCGGCAAGGAAGAGTTCAGCGAGACGATCCGCTATTTCGGCAGCCAGTTGCGCAGGCACGGCGTCGACGTGCGCCTGGGCACGCGCGTCGATCCGGCGCTGCTGGCGGCCTCCGCGTTCGACGACGTGATCGTCGCGACGGGCATCGTGCCGCGCCGCCCCGCGATTGCGGGTATCGACGGGCCGAATGTGCTGTCGTATGTCGACGTGTTGCGCGGCGCGCAGGTCGGAAAGCGCGTCGCCGTGATCGGCGCGGGCGGCATCGGCTTCGACGTCAGCGAATTCCTGCTGCATCCGGCGGACGAGCCGCTGCCGCTATCGCGCGAAAGCTGGACGGACGAATGGGGCGTCGATCTGTCCGTCAGCGGGCGCGGCGGCCTCAGAGCGCCGCGCGCCTCCGTGCCCGTGCGCGAGATCTGGCTGCTACAGCGCAAGGCCGGCAAGCTCGGCGCGGGCCTCGGCAAGACGTCGGGATGGGTGCATCGCGCGGCGCTCGCGCGCAACCAGGTGACGATGATGGATGGCGTCACGTATCGGCAGATTACCGAACGCGGGATGCTGATCGAGCGTGAGGGCAGCGAGCAATGGCTCGACGTCGATACGATCGTGGTGTGCGCGGGACAGGAGTCGTTGCGCGAGCTCTACCCTGCTACGCCCGCTTCATCCGCTGCGGATGGGCCGCGCTTTCATGTGATAGGCGGGGCGTCAGTGGCGACGGAACTCGACGCGAAGCGCGCGATCCGCGAAGGCGCCGAGCTGGCCGCGCGGTTGTAGCCGCCGTTGCAGCTTTATGCGCTAGCGTCTTTCAAGCCGCGCCGCCGGTAATCGAACCAGAACGACAACCCGACGCTCGCCAGAATCACACCCGTCGCGACGACCGTCGCGCGCGTCACCGGCTCGCCGAGCAGCAGCGCGCCCAGCGCGACCGCGACCACCGGGTTCACGTACATGCAGCTGCTGGCGATGATCGGACTCGTATGCCGGATCAGAAAGCCGTACGCGACATACGCGGCCATCGTGCCGATCAGCATCAGATACAGGAACGCGACAACGGGCAGGAAGTGAATGTCCATCATCCGCTCGCCCGAGACCCACGCAACCATCGTCGACATCGCGCCGCCAAGCCCGATCTGCAGCGACGTCGACAGAAACAGATCTGACGGCAGCTTGAGGCGCGACGCCAGATGCGCCCCGCCCGCCCAGAACAGCGCGCCGCACAGAATGGCGAGACTGCCGCCCGCCGAGCCCGAGCTCTGGTCGCCGTGACTGAGAATCGCGATGCCGACCAGCCCGAGCCCGACTGCGAACCATTCACCCTTGCCGATCTTGCGCCCCGCGATCGCCGCGATGACCGTGGCGAAAAGCGGCACGGTCGCGACCATCACGGCCGCCGTGCCCGTGCCGACGGTGCGCATTCCGTACGCGAGCATCCCGCTCGACAGGCCGACGAGCATCGTGCCGACCATCCCCGCATTGCGGATTTCCGTGAGCGGCGGCCATGCGGGTTTGCGGCGCATCGCGAAGATGAACAGTCCGACACCCGCGAAGAAGTTGCGCAGCCCCGACATCAGCAGCGGCGGAAACGAGCCGAGCGCGACGTGTACGGCCAGATAGGTCGAGCCCCAGACGATATAGACGACGCCGAGCGCGAGCGCGATCTGCCCGCCATGGGATTGCGGAAGGCGAAACGGGAAACGGTCAGGGAAATTCAGCGCCACGTTCAGCCCGCCCGTGCCGGCGATTGCGCCGCGGCCCCGCTGAATACCCACGAACGGGACGGCAGGCGCCGCATCGGCGACGCGGCAGGAAGGGCAAAGCGGGCGGGCATGGCAGTAGAGCGGATGTCGAACGGCAAGGGAAGCACCAGGTCAATGGTGCGAATTGATGGCCTACGCGATGCAGAATGCAACAACAGCAGCCAACGGACGCGAATCGCTCGCGCCGCCGAGCATTATGCAATATCTGGGCAATCCTCCGGCAAGAGAATCGTAACTTTCGTTGTAAGCGGGATGAAACGGCAGACGCGGGCAGGAATCGCGCGCGGCCCACCCGAATTTGCCACGGTCAGTCGTAGCTCACCAGCACCGTCACGGCCCGTTCCGTTGGCGCGTCGCCCGCGATCGACAGCGTGCCGCCCGCGTGGCCCACGCTGCACTCCGCGCGCGCAGCCAGCGTGACGCGATTCGCGTTGTCGGTGAATCGCGTTTTCAGCGTATGCGGTGCGGCGACGCCCGCGTCCGTATTGACGAGTACCGCGATATGCGCTGCCGGCGAGGTATCCGGTGCGGGCGTGAACGTCACATCGATCGTCGATTCATTCTTCACGCCCAATTTTTCAGTGTGGAATCCTTGATAATTGTCCAAAACGTAACTCGCAATATCGTACGGCGGCGCGACGATCGTCCCCTTGAACGTGATGGTCCCTCCCGGCCCAAACGACGCTGCTGCAAGCGCCATCGGCGACCAGAGCGTTGCCGCAACGACACTTGTGGCTACCGCACCGAGCGCCCGACCCGATGTTTTCATTGCACGATCCTTTCAAACTGATTTTGTTTAGGCTGACTGATCAATCGTCCGCCTTGATGGCTGTATCGGCGTGGATCGGGCAAACCTGAATAGAGCCGGTGAATGCTTGCCCGAAGACAAAAAACCGTGCGCCCCGCCATTGATGAGATAACGGTCTGAGTGGGGCGCGTTGCGCACGCCGGCGATGCAATCGCAAGAAAACCTGATGTAGCGCGACTTTCCCGCCGCGCAAATCGCGCGAGGCGCCCGCGCATTCCGCCAATTTCAAGACAAGTTGCCAAACCCGGTCCGGCCAGGTTATCGTGTGCGCTGCTAACGCGGGGGTCCTGCGTTGTGCGTCGCCTGAAAGACACCGGGCACCGCATGGCGTGGGTGAGAAATACCCTTTGAACCTGATCTGGATAATGCCAGCGCAGGGAAGCGTTCGGGCTCGCCGCTTCACCTGCCGTACCGTTTCACCTCCTCGCGCGAACCCGGTCTACTTCCCCTTCGTCTCGTTCTCCTGCGTAGCTGTAACGCCCCACATTTGCATGGAGAGACGCATGAACGCCAACCCGAAATTCATTTCCGCGAACGCCCACGTCGACGAAGCCGCCGTCGCGCCGCTGCCGAACTCGCGCAAGGTCTACGTGACCGGCTCGCAACCCGATATCCGCGTGCCGATGCGCGAAATCACGCAATCGGATACGCCGACGGGCTTCGGCGGCGAGAAGAATCCGCCCATCTACGTGTACGACACGTCGGGCCCGTACACCGATCCCGACGCGAAAATCGACATCCGCGCGGGCCTGCCCGCGCTGCGTCAAGGCTGGATCGAAGCACGCGGCGACACGGAATCGCTGGAAGGACTGTCGAGCGATTACGGCCGCGAGCGCGCCGCCGATCCCGCCACCGCGCAGCTGCGTTTTCCCGGCCTGCATCGCACGCCGCGCCGCGCGGCGCCCGGCAAGAACGTGTCGCAGATGCACTACGCGAAGCAAGGGATCATCACGCCGGAAATGGAATACATCGCGATTCGCGAGAACCAGCGCCGCGCCGAGTATCTGGAGAGCCTGAAGACGAGCGGCCCGACGGGCGAGAAGCTCGCCGCGATGATGGGCCGCCAGCATCCCGGCCAGGCGTTCGGCGCCAGCGCGTTCGGCCCGAACGGACTGACGGAGATCACGCCCGAATTCGTGCGCGAGGAAATCGCACGCGGCCGCGCGATCATCCCCGCGAACATCAATCACCCTGAAAGCGAGCCGATGATCATTGGCCGCAACTTCCTCGTGAAGGTCAACGCGAACATCGGCAATTCGGCTGTGACGTCGTCGATCGGCGAGGAAGTCGACAAGATGACGTGGGCGATCCGCTGGGGCGGCGACACGGTGATGGACCTCTCCACGGGCAAGCACATTCATGAGACGCGTGAATGGATCATCCGCAATTCGCCCGTACCGATCGGCACGGTGCCGATCTATCAGGCGCTCGAAAAGGTCAACGGCAAGGCCGAGGACCTGACGTGGGAAATCTTCCGCGACACGCTGATTGAACAGGCCGAACAGGGCGTCGACTACTTCACGATCCATGCGGGCGTGCGCCTGCAGTACGTGCCGCTCACCGCCAACCGGATGACGGGCATCGTGTCGCGCGGCGGCTCGATCATGGCGAAATGGTGTCTCGCGCATCACAAGGAAAGCTTCCTGTACGAGCACTTCGAAGACATCTGCGAAATCATGAAGGCCTACGACGTGAGCTTCTCGCTCGGCGACGGCCTGCGCCCCGGCTCGATCTACGACGCGAACGACGAAGCGCAGCTCGGCGAACTGAAGACGCTCGGCGAACTCACGCAGATCGCGTGGAAGCACGACGTGCAGGTGATGATCGAAGGTCCGGGCCATGTGCCGATGCAGCTCATCAAGGAGAACATGGACCTGCAGCTGGAATGGTGCGACGAAGCGCCGTTCTACACGCTCGGGCCGCTGACGACGGACATCGCGCCCGGCTACGACCACATCACGTCGGGCATCGGCGCGGCGATGATCGGCTGGTTCGGCACGGCGATGCTCTGCTACGTCACGCCGAAGGAGCACCTGGGCCTGCCGAACAAGGACGACGTGAAGACGGGCATCATCACGTACAAGCTCGCCGCCCACGCCGCCGATCTGGCGAAGGGCCATCCGGGCGCGCAGGTGCGCGACAACGCGTTGAGCAAGGCACGCTTCGAGTTCCGCTGGGAAGACCAGTTCAATATCGGCCTCGATCCCGACAAGGCGCGCGAGTTCCATGACGAAACCTTGCCGAAGGACTCGGCGAAGGTCGCGCACTTCTGTTCGATGTGCGGCCCGCACTTCTGCTCGATGAAGATCACGCAGGACGTGCGCGACTACGCGGCGAAGGAAGGCATGAGCGACACCGAAGCGCTGAAGAAAGGCATGGAAGTGAAGGCTGTCGAGTTCATCAAGAACGGCGCGGAGATTTATCAGCGGCAGTGACGCGCATTGGTGCGCGCGGGTGGTTTTGGGCTTTCCTGGCAGGGTGCTGGCTGTGGTGGCAGTGCTCTGGTAGTGCTCTGGCTGTGCTGGCATCCGCGATTTGTTAGCTTGCTTCAGGCGTCGCCCCTGTGCGGGGCGGCACCTACTTTTCTTTGCCGCCGCAAAGAAAAGTAGGCAAAAGAAAGCGGCTCACACCGCCAG